>PLIU01000496.1 GCA_003140095.1 Verrucomicrobiales bacterium
CCTTCAAAAGCTGATTTGCGCCCGGGTGCGGCGCCACCTGTTTTTCATGATTTCCCCCCTCCTTGGCTTGCATTATAATGCGTGGTTGCGTACCAATGCAACATGAGAGCAGTGGAGATTATTGAGGAGATTAAACGGCTGCCCCGCGCGGAACAGAACCGGGTTCTGCTTCATTAGCGAAAAAAGCGGGGTTAATCGTCGCTTAACCAATATTCCCCCGCAAGGCCCGGCTTCGCGCCATGGCTCAAATCTGTGCTGCTACGTCCCGTTTTGCCCCTCTACGCGCCGTGCTGGCGTCCGCCACGATCTTGCAGTAAGTTGCCGCCATGACTTTGACGGATCAAATGACTCGGCTGGCCCGCCAGGCCAAGGAAGCGTCGCGTCTCTTGGCCCAGTTAACCACGGCGCAAAAGGACGGCTGCCTGCTGGCCATGGCCGATGCCATTGAAACCGACGGCAAAGCAATTCAAGAGGCCAATGCCAACGATCTGGAGCAGGCGGCCAACGCCGGTCTTTCCAATGCGATGCTCGACCGCTTGAGGCTGGACGACAAACGCATCGCGGCCATGGCCAAGGGTCTGTGCGAAGTCGCCGCGCTGCCGGATCCGGTCGGACGCGTCCTGGACGACCGCACCCGTCCCAACGGCCTGCGCTTGCAGAAAATTTCCACCCCCATCGGCGTGGTCGTCATTATTTACGAGTCGCGCCCAAACGTCACCGCGGACGCCGCCAGCCTTTGTTTCAAGTCCGGCAACGCCGCCATTCTCCGCGGCGGACGCGAGGCGCTGCATTCCAATCAGGCCATTGCGGAATCGATGTTGCGCGCCGCCGCCCGGCAACTGCCGGCCTTTCCAACTCACGCCATTCAGGTTGTTCCAATCACCGATCGCGAGGCGGTCAAAGTGTTGTTGTCGCTGACGCAATACGTCGATGTATGCATGCCTCGCGGCGGCGAAGGGCTGATTCGCGCGGTCACTGAATGCTCCAAGGTCCCGGTCATCAAACATTACAAGGGCGTCTGCCACGTTTATGTCGATGCGGAGGCCGACTTGAAAATGGCGGAGGAAATCGCCTTCAACGCCAAATGCCAGCGGCCCGCCGTCTGCAACGCGATGGAAACGTTGCTGGTCGATCAGGCTGTCGCGGCCACGTTCCTGCCAGCCATTGCACGGCGCTTGAACGAGAAAAAAGTGGAGCTGCGGGCAGATGAGGCGGCGCGGAAAATTCTCGAAGCCAGCCTGCCTCAGCCCGCCGGTGTCATCAAGACCGCTTCGGAGCAGGACTATTTTACCGAATACAACGACTATATTTTGAATGTGCGGATAGTCGATGGCGTCAGCCAGGCCATCGACCACATCAACTACTACGGCTCGGCCCATTCCGACAGCATTGTCACGCGCCATGAAGGGCGGGCGCGGGAGTTCTTGGCGCGGGTCGATTCCGCTGCGGTCTATTGGAACGCCTCCACCCGCTTTACCGATGGCGCAGAATTCGGCATGGGGGCGGAGATTGGCATCAGCACTGACAAAATCGGGGCGCGCGGCCCGATGGGTCTGGAGGAATTGAGCAGCTACAAATGGCTCGGCTTCGGCAACGGCCAATTGCGAACTTAACCAAATGACTCACCCCACTTTTAATGTGGCCGTTCCCGGCGACCGGGCGCGCTTCGTGCGCGCGCGCCTGCCGGAAGGAGGCTTGTTCTCCGGGCAGAATTGGCGGGTTTCGCCGGACCCCTTTCCTCTCGGCCCCGATTTGGCGGAGGAACTGCGCGGTTTGGGCCGGTTGCTCCTCCAATTCAATCGCAGCGTCAACCTGCTCTACCGCCAGAGCGTGGCCGGCAAGCAGCCGCGCTGGGTGGCCGATTGGCTGGACCGCGGCAAGCCGGCCAGCCTGCTGCAGGCGCAACGGGCCGACGTGTTCAAGAACGACCTGCCGCGCGTCATCCGCCCGGACATCATCTTGACAGAATCCGGCCCCTGCATCACCGAATTGGACAGCGTGCCCGGCGGCATCGGACTGACGGCCTGGCTTAACCAGACTTACGCCGCCATGCAGAACGGCGCCGGGACGCTCATCGGCGGCGCCGAGGGCATGTTGCAAGGTTTCGCCGGCATCTTTGAGGGCGCCTCGGCGGTCCACATTGTCGTTTCCGAGGAAGCGCAAACTTACCGGCCCGAAATGGCATGGCTGGCCGGCCAGTTGGGCCAGCGCTTCCAGATCCGCGATGCGCGGTTCACCGGGTTCAAGGACGGCGAGGCGGTTTATCGCTTTTTTGAATTGTTCGACCTGCCCAACCTTCCCAGCGCGGCCGCGATCATGGAATTGGCCCTGGCGCGGCGGATTCAACTGACAGCCCCGCCCAAGCCGATCTTCGAGGAGAAGATGCTCTTCGCGTTGCTTTGGAACCGGAACCTGCGCGGCTTCTGGCGGCAGGAACTGGGGGAGCGGTTCCTGGCGCAACTCCAACGGCTTTCGCCCTACACCTGGATGGTCGATCCATCCCCGTTGCCGCCGCAGGGGGCGATGCCAGAGTTAAACTTGACAGACTGGGAGCAACTCAAGAGCCTCTCGCAGCGCGAGCGGGAGTTGATTTTGAAAGTCTCCGGTTTTTCGGAGAAAGCCTGGGGCGCGCGCGGCGTTTTCCTGGGCAGCGATCTGCCGACGGGAGACTGGGCGGCGGCGGTCGATTTGGCCATCAGTTCCTTTCCCACTTCGCCGCACGTCTTGCAGCGATACCTCAAGCCCGCCCTGGCCAAGGCGCAGTGGTTTGACTTCGACAAAGGACAATTAACGGACATGCCGGGCCGGGTCCGGCTCTGTCCGTATTATTTCGTGCATGGCCAGGGCGATGCCGCGCGGGCCAATCTTTCCGGCGTCCTGGCCACCATCTGCCCCGCCGACAAGAAGATCATCCACGGCATGAGCACCGCCATCCTGGCGCCGTGTTCGGTCTAAAGCACGTGGTTGGTCGGGCCGCGACGCGGCAGAACTTGGGTTCACGCAGAGATTGTCGTATTTCTTTACACTTTCGAATCCCGAGGAATGGCATTAGGGGACAGCTTTACTGGGGAATCAGGCCGATTACTAAGTGTGGCATCGGATATGCTTACAAAAAAGGCATGAGCAAGAGCACGTTATCGCTCATGGCCATAGGATTGGTAGGATTGAGCTGGGTTGTGGCGAGAATTCGAAGGTCCTTTACGAATTCGACTCCGGTAGGGTACCAGGATGAAGATGGGTTCCATTTCGGTGCGCCATTGAAAAAGAAGTGAGTTGCCGACGAGGTGCTCGGCATCATTTCAATGGTTTTTATGTGTCTTAAAACGGGACAATGGTGTCCAGCATTGGGACATCATCCGCATTTTCATGGGTTCAATCCGTAATCATTCGTGGCTTGTTTTGCATTGAGTTCTATTAGTGCATGTGGAAAGGGCACCTGTACACAACCTGTTGTTTTTTAGTCTTCACAAAACCTCATGACTGCTTGCGAGCGCGAATGTCTCGGCGTCTTGTTGGGGCAGCATCCTTTCACTTTCACGAGATTCGATTTCGGATCGCTTTGACGTTGACCTCCTTCGCCCGGCGCGGCTAAGTTTTCTGCGTGTCCGAGCACAAAGCGACCATCAGTTGGAAGCGCACGAGTCCAGAATTCCTGCAAGGCAAGTATTCGCGCGAGCATACCTGGTGCTTCGACGGGGGTCTCAGGGTGCCAGCCTCGCCGTCGCCGTCCGTTGTGCCCGCGCCCTACTCGAATCCGGCCTGCATTGACCCGGAGGAGGCGTATGTCGCGGCAATTTCGAGCTGCCACATGCTCACGTATTTGTCTTTGGCTTGCCGGCAGGGTTTCCAGGTGGACAGCTACCATGACGAGGCCGTTGGCGTGCTGACAAAGAACGACAGAAGTGTGCCGTGGGTGAGTGCGGTTACTCTTCATCCGCAGATCGCCTACAGCGGCGACAAACTGCCCGCTCCCGCCGACGAGGAGCGCCTGCATCTTCTGGCGCACGAGCAGTGCTTCATCGCCAACTCCATTAAGACCGCCGTGGCCGTGAGCGGCAGCAAACATGAGCATTAAAGTATTGAAGTCACCGACGACAAATCAGAACTGCTTGGCTGCATTTCTTGCCGTTTCTGCCATGCGTAAGGACTCAACAGCGTTACTCTCATCAATCACTCTGACAATTGAATCATCCAGCATCCAATTCCATTGATCCTTAATCATCGAGATCAATAATTGCCGGTAACGGTTTTGTTTGTCAGCTCTATTTCCATAATCCAAAATTACGTGCTGATCAAAATGCACAACATGAAAACGTCCTCTGACTTTTTGCTTTTCGTCCTGTAATTTCCCGTTTTGACTGATCAAACAATCCGGCATTAACTTTTTGAGTTTTTCCAGGTGCTCCTTTTTCAACAAACCATGCAAACACAATTTTACTGGAACCCATTCAAAGAGGGAGATGTCGCCTCTTTCAAATTGAAGCCTCATTTCCTGACGGTCCAAAATCCCGGGTTGATCAAAACCATGATAAAAAGTCACAGGTCCCAGCGGGTAGTTCACGGTGGCCTGAACGCGGTCATTTATTCTTCGTTCGGTTCCGGGCCGTTGCCACTGTGCCGCGTGAATGATTTCGCCTTTCCCCAACCAACCGGCAAACAAATCAAAAAAATGCACGGCATGTTCAATGAAGATGCCCCCGCTTTTTTCTTCATCCCAAAACCAATGCTCCGGACCAAGATTCTCATCGCTGGCATAATTCTCAAAAAATCCGTGCAGAAACTCCCCCAGCACTTTCTCATTTACAATTTCCCTGACAATCGAAAATAATGGATTGTAACGCTGCATCAGATTAACGACATAGAGCAACCGCTTTGTTCCCGCAAGAGACGCAAGTTCCTCCGCTTCCGCTGTTCTTAATACCGCCGGTTTTTCACAAAGCACGTGCTTTCCGGCCAGCAAGGCTGCCTTCGCTTGAGAATAATGCAGAAAGGGCGGGGTGGAGATGTAAACCAGGCTGATGCTGGTATCACGTAGAAAGGATTCATAATCTGAATACGCGCGCGCCGATAATTCGCCGGCCAAATGCCGGGCTGACATTGAATTGGTATCAGCAACCGCGACTACTTTTATTCCCGGCACCTGAAGAAATGCTTTTGACGCAAAAGCCGCAAAAGCTCCCGCCCCCACGATGCCGATGGTCAGTTCGGACGCCATAGGGGCCTTTGTCTTAAGCGACAATTAATCCCTCGCTTTTCGCCAATATGGTAGCGGCGTCTATCAATAAAGCAAAAATTGACCGGGAATAAATGTCGGCCCGACCGTTGATTTGTTTGAATGAAGGAACTGCTTTCCACAATTTCCCCTGAACACGTAATGTACCGGTTCAGCGTGAATGT
>PLIU01000021.1 GCA_003140095.1 Verrucomicrobiales bacterium
TGCGCGAATTCACCACCTACGTTTGCCGTTATGCGCAGACTTTTCTGAAGGACGCTTCCATTGAATGCACACTGGACGTGGAACCGGAAATGTCCTCCGCCGCCTTCAATCTGCCGTTGCGCCGCAACCTGTTGATGGCAGTCAAGGAAGCCTTGCACAACGCCGCCAAACATGCCCGCGCCTCGGAATTGACCCTGCGGATTCGCTGCCAGGGTCAGGCGTTGCACGTCGTGGTGCAGGACAACGGACGGGGCTTCGACCCAGGCCTCGCCAGTCCTGACCGCAATGGTCTGACCAACATGAGCCAGCGCATGAATGAACTGGGCGGCCGCTGCCACATCAATAGCCAGCCCGGCCAGGGTTGCAGCGTGGAATTCTCCATGCCTCTGGTGAATAGACGGCGGAATCTGTTCCGGCTGGATTGGTTCCACAAACTCAGCACCCTGATGACCAGGAAATCAAATCAACT
Organism: Verrucomicrobiales bacterium; assembly: GCA_003140095.1. GTDB lineage: Bacteria > Verrucomicrobiota > Verrucomicrobiia > Limisphaerales > Palsa-1400 > Palsa-1400. Next base: position 470 of record PLIU01000021.1, read on the forward strand.
GCCACTGGCCCTTTCCAAAGAGACACCCATTTACCATGACAAAGCCAAGCAAACCCTCCGCCAAGAACCCGTTGAAGATCGCGCTGATTGAGGACCAGCCAAAGGCCCGCGACAACTGGTGCCGGCTTATTAACTCGTTTCCCGACCTGTCGTGCATCTGCGCCTGCAAATCCGGCGAGGAAGCGTTGCGCGCCATTCCCGAAGTCCCGCCGGACGTGATTCTGATGGACATTTTCCTGCCGCGCATGTCCGGCATTGAATGCACGGCCCAATTGAAAGAGAAGTTGCCGCAAACACCCATCATCATCTTGACTGCCATGGATGATGAGGAGCTGATTTTCATGGCCCTGGAAGCCGGAGCGGATGGCTACCTGCTGAAACGAACCAAACCAGCCGATTTGCGGGCCGCTTTGCTGGAGGTGCTGGACGGCGGAGCGCCCATGTCCAGCGAGATCGCCCGCCGCGTCATCAGTTCCTTTCGCCACAAGGCAAAAACCCGCGATAAATCCCTGCACCTGTCCACGAGGGAAGAGCAGATTCTGTTGCTTTTGACCAAGGGTTGTTCCAACAAAATGATCGCGGATCGTTTGGATTTGAGCGTAGTCACGATCAGCCATCATCTCAAGCACGTCTTCGAAAAAATGCACGTCAGTTGCCGCACCGAGGCGGCCATCCGCTACATGAGTCTGCACAACCCGCCGGAGTGAAAGCATCCTCCATTTAGGGGATGGCGGCGCTATCAGGAATAGGTATTGTCGGAAATATCCGAGGGCTTCACTGTGTAGGCGTGACCCATGTCCTGAAAATTCAGCCGCTCGCGCCGAGACCGAACTCGTTGCGCGACGGTCGTTGAGAACATGGCACAGAAAAAACATCATCATCCATCACTTCATGAATGCTTCCATCAGATCAAATGCAGTCCGAGTCTTTGTCATTCTGCTGCTCGCGGTTCTGTCCGCAGGGCAATTGGCGCTGGCGCAAACTCTTTCCTTGCAATTAATGGCGACCAATTACAATCCGACCACCGGCCTTTGGACCGCGACGGTCGGCCCCAATGCGCAGGCAGGAGGCGCCTTTCCCACGTTGACCGCGAGCGCCAGCCCAAATGGCGCCCCCGCCGTGGTCTTTAACGGGGCGAATTACCTGACGCTTGCATCGTCCATCCCCAACGCCAACGGCTACACCGCTTTTGCTTACATCAAACCTGCCACGGGTACGGGACCGTATGCCTTGTTCGGGGGCGCCGCCGGGTCGTTTGAATATCGTATTTACAACAGCAAACAAGATGCCCTGCGGCAGCAACAGGCGGATCTCGGCTCGGAAACCACAGCCCTGTCCACCAGTGCTTTCAGCCTGATTGATTGCACGGTGACCAATGTTGGGGGAGGCAGCTTTCGTCTCAACGGTGTTGCCGACGGCAACAACTCGGCCAGTTCTTTTACCTCAGCACTAAGTGCTGTTGGCGCGAGATCCAGCGGCACTGGCGTGGAAAATTTCAGCGGGTCTGTCTGTGAAATTGATATTTACACCGGTGTGCTGACTCTCTCCCAAATTACGAACATCGAGGCGGCTTTGACCGCCGCATACGTCACGCCCCCTCCGATCGCGCCGGTGCTGGTGACGGATACCGCGGCGAACCCCGCTGTGGCCACGGTTGGCGGCAGCGACACCTTGTCGGCTGCCTTCACCGGAGCCTCGCCGATCAGCTATCAATGGCGGGTAAGCGCCAACGCCTCCGGCAGCGGGGCCGCCAACGTTCCTGGAGCGACCAACACCACCTTGGTGTTAAACAATCTTCAACTCAGCAACTCCGGCAGTTATTACAGTTTGCTGGCCTCCAACGCCGTGGCACCTTATGTCAGCAACAGCAGTTGGCTGCAATTGGAAGTAGTGCCTTTGACCGCCTTGGTGCAACTGGCCGCCACCAATTACAATCCGGGCACCGGCGTCTGGACGGATTCCAGCGGCAATAATAACAATGCCACGTATGCCGGCGGATCAACCCCCACTTTGGTTTCCTTTGTCACACCTAATGGCGGCTCGGCGGTCAATATGATCGCCAACGAGGGCCAGTATTTTCTCCTCAGTTCTTCGCTGGCCTACAGCAGCGGTTATACCGTGTTCGCTTATGTCATGCCCAGCGCCGTGTCGGACGGAAATCGCCACGCCATGACCGGTGGTTCTTCATCGGGCGCGCTGGAATACGATTTTTACTCCGGCCGCCAGGATTACCTGCGGGAATATTTGCAGGATGTCGGCAATGGGGCAGCCACCATTTCCACCAGTAGCTTCAGTCTGGTGGACGTCGCGGTCAATTCTTCGGGTGCCACCTTCAGATTGAACGGAGCGCCCGACGCAACCGTGGCGGGAGCGGCGTTCAGTTCACCCATCACGCGAATTGGAAACAATGAAGGCGGCGGTGATGGATTTTTTGGGAATATCGCTGAAATCGACATTTACAACGGCGTGTTGAGTTCCAATCAAATCAGCACGGTCGAAGCCCAGTTGACGGCCAAATATGTCACCGCCGGCAGCATTGCCATCGGGGCGGCTACCGTCGCGCCCACCAATAACACATACGCGGGCAACGCCGTCACCCTCTCCGCGCCTGTGGTAGGGGCGACGGGAACCACCACTTTTTACTGGCAGACGGACAATGGAACCGGCGGCGCCAGCTTCTCGAATATTAGTGGCGCCACCAACACCAACTATGTGTTGAACACCTCCAGCTTGCTGGGAACTTATGAGTATCAATTGATTGGCACTCCGTTCGGTGGCAGTTCCGTCACCAGCGCGCCGGTGACTTTGACCGTGCAGGCCGCCAGCGCGCCCGTGATCTTGGTGGACACCACCCCCAATCCCGCCACCGCCACGGTTGGCGGCAACGAAACCTTCTCCGCCTCCTTCACAGGCAACCTGCCGATTGGCTACCAATGGCAGGTCAGCGCCAANNCCAACTCCGGTAATTATTACAGCCTGCGGGCTACGAATAGTGTTTCCCCTTATGTCGCCAACAGCAGTTGGGTGCAACTGACCGTGATGCCCTTGACGGCGTTGGTTCAACTCATCGCCACTAATTATGATCCCATCGGCGGCGGGTGGACCGATTCCAGTGGCAACGGCAACAACGCTTATTATGAGGGTACGTCCAACCCCACTTTGGCTTCTTTTGTCACTTCGAATGGAGCCTCGGCCGTGGATGTAGCCGTCGGGGGAGGCAGTTTCCTGCTGAGTTCATCGCTTGATCCGAGCAGCGGCTATACCGTGTTCGCTTACGTGATGCCGAGCGTCGTGGCGAACGGAGCGCGGAATGCCCTGACCGGGGGTTCCTCCTCCGGGGCGCTGGA
>PLIU01000361.1 GCA_003140095.1 Verrucomicrobiales bacterium
GCTCAAAAACTGAGATGCGCACGGCTAATTCCCGATTTATGCGAGGTCACTTTTGACGATTTTTACGAGTCTCGCCGGCGCACCTTTGAACCGAGGGTCAAGGCCGTCCGATGGGGACGCGAACCGGTGCGCAGGAGGCCCGCCGCTGATTGTCCTTTTGTTTTTAGTCTTGCCAGCGAGACATTCCCTGCCCCGTAACCTTCAGTGTGATAATCCCAATTCTCAATTTGCTCGTAAGCCTCTACCAAGCGCAAGTAGTCGCCGCACCGAGGGTCAGCACCCATCTCGTCATAGAGCATGAACTCCGGCAAGCCGGCTCGATTATCACGCAAAGTCCGATCCAACTCCTGTGGGAAATCCGAATAATTGCCGCCGAAGCCGATCCCTGAGCGAATATAAGCAAGGCACCTCGGCGTAATCCCCCTCCCGATGAAGACAGAGACGAAGGTGGCGATAGCCTCGCAACGCGCGAAAATCAGCTCGAAATCCGGAGGCCCGTGGTCTTCGGTGAACGCGGGGAGTCGTTCGAAGCGGGCGGCGGCCACAAATGGCTGCGACCAATCAAAATGAAGCCGCGATATGAGCTTTCTGTGGCTCCGGCCAATATTTTCCCAAGAACTCAAAAATATTGACTCGACTTCGAGGTTGCGGATTTCGCAGATACGATAGCCACGGAATCCCTGCCGTGTGCAAGTGTGGTCAAACGCTTCACGGCTAATGGCGTAATCTGCGTAGAAGAACCGCTGAAAACGCTTGGCCAGAAACCTGACTGGCGCTCCATCTTGACCCGAGCATGGGTAAAAGACGGCCTCCCGCAGGAACTGATCAATGTCTGTCACGGCGATTTGTTTGATTCATACGTTGCCAGTTATTGTACCCCCATTTGGGATGTCGTCAAACACCTGTGCGCATGTTGTGAAATTTGGTTTTTTTCAGCTTGTCGGAGGGGCCTTTCCCAAGCAGCCTTGGGGGCGCATGGCAAACGACTCGATCAAATCGCTTCCAGCGGGCCTGTACGAGGAACTGATGCAGACTGGAGAAATCGCGGAACGCTATTTACGCGATCTAGCCGAATTTGAGCTCACCGTTGACAATGGCCGTTTATTCGTCTGCGGCGTGAGAAAAGGAGCGAGGTCGCCATTAGCCCACATCCGGGTAACCCTCCAACTTATGACCGAAGGAATAATCTCACCAGAGGACGTGCTGGCGCGGATTGAACCAAAAGATGTTGAGGCCCTTTTGTGTCCCGAGATTGTCGATGGAGATCGTCTCAAATTGCTCGGCCGAGGGCTGGGGGTCTGGCCTGGGGCCGCGTCAGGGAGAATTGCCTTCTCACCGGATTCCGTTGGCCACTTCGCGTCGGCTAACTTCTCATCTATCCTTGTTGTCCACGGATTTTCATATCAGGAGCATGGAGACGCCGCCAGTGCCAGCACAGGCATCTTGAGCACCACAGGAGGGACGAGCAGCCACGAAGCCATATTTAGCAGGCAAGCGAGAAAGCCGTGCGTAGTGGGTTTCCGCCAATGGACCGTGCTTCCCGGAACGCAGTCGGGCCTCGCTCCAGGCTGCGCCCTGGTGAAGGAGGGAGACTGGCTGACAATAGATGGTGCGACCGGCGAGGTCTTCGCCGGCCGCGCACGGGTGGCAACCAAGGCTTGGGCCTCGCACCATGAACTCGTCCAATTATCCACAATCGTTGAATGTGCTGTTGCATCCGGCCATGTACCGCCGACCGCTGCCGGAGCGGTTTGGCGGATGTGGGATTTCTTTAAATTCAAGGTGCCGCTGCGTGGCACTGACATGCAAACCGGCAGGGCAAGAAAATGCCGCGGAGGAATCTCCCTCCATCGCCTGGGAAATGCCGAGGCTGTCCGGGATAGCTTGGTCCGGCTTGAAAGTGGGAAAAAAGACAACTATGACAAGATAATCCGTGGGCTTGCTGCAGCGGTCGAAACGGAGTTGCAATCGGCAATTGGCCCGCAACGTTCAGGTTTATGCTGCCGGGCACTCTGGGAGCCTGTCGTTCACGACCGCCCGAGTGATTCCAGCCAACTGGTCGGCTTTGAGTTTTTTGACATTAACCGCCACGTTCATCATCTGATCAACATTTCGCATATCCAATGGCTCATTGAGTGCGATGTGCCGTCTCCTGGTGAGGCATGGTTCATCGCACATGTTGGACGCGCCGGCGTTCGAGTCCTCCCTGGTGCTGGAACAATCACAGTTTGTCGAATTATGGTAAATGGGGCGTTGTTGGCCCACGAGGACATACCTAATTTTTATACTTGGCTGAGACGCCGCAAGCATTTCTGGCACTGGTTTGAAGAGAATGGCACCTCTCATGCCGAGATTTCGGCCTACCTGAAGCGGTTCGAGCGGACGGGGGCCACCAAGAAAAGGCTGGCCCTGCTTTGCACGAAACTGGGCTTACTTAGGCGGGGTTCCCTAACGATCTCGGGGATGAGTCTCATTGGACGCCCACTGGACGCCGCAGTCGAGCAGATCCAACAAATCGTTCCTTAACGACCTCGGGGACGAGCTTCATTGGACGGCGGAATAAAACACGCGGGCGGCGAGTTTCTTAACTTTCCGCGCCGGCTGATCCTGAATCCATTCATTGCTCCAGCCAGGATTTGTTCCCGAACCGCCTTTGATGGCCTTCTGTAGAGGCGCGCATGATTCTCAGCGCGGTCGCCACACTCCAACGAATTCTCCCAAAACCCTCCAAAACCCCACTGACGGCGGATGTANNTAACGAGAGGAATTAAAATTGTATGAACACATATCAGACGTTAATATGCAGCGTAAGAGTTGGCACAATCCACGAATTCGCATCGTGTCCGCGCGGACGATATATTTCAGGCGGAACCAAGGTCAAGGTCATCGGCAGAACCGCCGCAGCCAGCAACGCCGAAACGAGCATGGGTTCTCACCTCATCGAGGTTGAAGCCAGCAACGGGGGGCGCTTCTTCACGGAAAAGCACAACCTTAGAGATTAGCTTGCGAGGGTGTGCCATCATGAATGACTTTGATTTTGACTCTGGTTGGTCCGATTCACCTTCCAAGAAATTAGGGAAAAATGCAAACGAAGCACCAATGCTCGCCATTTCCGATTGCGACTCCACCGGGGAGGTCAGTTCACTCACGGAAAAGATTGCGGTATTATGGGAGCAGCGTGTCAGCCAACTTGTCCTGGATTTTCTCGATATCAACGAGATGCGGCCAAATCCGGCGCTCCTCATCTACGATCTCCTGCAACGGAAACCACCGGGAACCAAGATTGTTGCAAATGCTCATTCTCCAATCATAGGCCCAGGTTTCCTGGTCTGGCTGGCAGCAGACCACCGATACATTCGTAGTACGGCTTGGATTTACATCCGACCGCCCAACTCCGAAGGACGGCGGCGGCCATGTCCCCCGTGGATGGAGGAAATGGAATCGTGGCGGCAAGAAGCCACTTCGGTGCCAGATTTCATTGAGATGGACTACCGAACCGTGCTCCGACTCATCAACAAATACCTCCCGGTCAAGGCACTGGCAGGAAAACCGTTGACCCCCGCTCTTCTTGATGAGTTTTGTCTCCTTGGCCCTCGGTCTAATGAGCCGACGCGAACAATCCATAGGGATAAACCAATTGGTGCCGGTCATCTTTTAGGCCCGCTTCCCCAATCTGGGAACCTGGTACAATGCGGGAAGGAATGCGGCGGGAGCCAGCAGAAGATGGTCTGGTTTATCGAGCGCAAAGAGAATGGACGCTACACCCTGAAGGGCGGCTATCCGCCATCCATGATGTTGGACGATCCCGCACTCCGCCAGAAAAGCATTCGCATTGATTTCGCAACAAAGGACGACCTTCTGCGCCACCTCGACGAAATTGCATTTTGTGTCGAAAAAGACAAGGTCGTCATGGACGGCGATGAGATCGTGAGAGGGAAGTGATATGATTCCACATTTTTCCGCAGACTGACAGCGGATGTCATAGCGGTTCAGCTATCGTCTGCGGCAATTGCAAAAACTGCAAAATGAACAAAGAAACAAAACGTATATGAACAAAATAAACTCAGCATTGGAAATGGTCCGGCGGGCATTGGCCGGGGTTCGAGTTAGTCATCTGAAAATCGCTGCCCCGGCACTGCTGATTGGCGGGTGCCTCGGTGTTGAGGCTCAGAGTGCGCCATCGGGACAGTTCAAACTTGTTGTTCCGTCCATCAGTGTCCCATCGATTAGTCTGGCCATCGGAGGGTCGGCAACTGATACGAATATGCCAACCGTCTCAAAAGCCACCAATGGCGTGGTGGCGGACATACAGGCGCAATTAAAGGTGGTTCTTGACAGTGTGGAAGCGGCCACTGCGAAAATGACAACGGCGACTCATTCCGGGGCAAGGGAGCAAGCCCAAGCGGTCGATACCCTGGCCGCACGGATCGACACACTTGTCAAGAATAATCTTGGCGATGATTCGCCTTTCCTGCACCAAGCGGATGAGTTGATTCGTAAGATGGACGAACAGATCAAATTGGCCCAGAGCCGTGCGGGCGATCCTCAGATACTGCCGCAAGTCCAACAGGAGTATGCGGAAACCGCGACGCAAATTCGCGATAGTTTGACGCGGTTGCGTAGCGCGCGGGCAGCGGTCAATGGAGTGCGGTCCGATCTTCTGACGCAGGCGCAAGGCTTGCGGGAACGGAAGGAATTCCTGGGTTTCTTGGCTGACGCGCAATTAGGCGAATCGGCCGCCGACGCGTTTGTCCAGGCCCTAATGGACGTCCACAACTTCTGCCGCCAACTCGAAAAGACAATAGCCGGAGTGGACCCGAACATCCCATCGCTGATTGTTGAAGGGAAAGTAGTGAACTGACCGAATATAGCGTAAAGGAGCTTATGAGATTCCTATTATTTACAGTGATTACGATTTGCGCGCCCGCTATCAGCCTGGTCGCGCAGGCTGACATGCACAATCGCGGCCCGGTTTCCGATGAAATCGAAAGAATGGCGCAGCAAATCGCAGGTGTGCGCACGATGGTCTCAGGCGCCATCGCAGACGAGGCCCGCCCGCGCAGCAAACCTGATCTGCCGGGTTTAATACGCACGTTGTCCAATGCAACAAACCAGCTCGCCAAAGATCGAATCGAAGTACGTGCCAGCGCAGCCGAGAAAGCGATTCGACAGGCTGCTTTGACAGCGTCCCGTTTCGATTCCAGCCATAGCCCCGATATGGAGTTCGATCCAGCCCCGCTTCTTCAAGAGTTAAACAGCTTGCGTGGCGAGTGCAGCGCATTAAGGGAGCGTATCTCGCAAGTAAATGTCACGGCGGCTCAGTTAAACGGTTGGGTGGGCATCATGAAAGGGATTTTGGCAGAAAAGGACCTGAGAGCAAAACTTCACGGGCGACTGGACGAAGTCTTGCACGACTGGAATAACCCGGCCCTTCGATGTTCAACCACGAATCAATCAAATTCCACCGGCGGAAACGGAATATTACCGAGGGAACTTTCGCCGGAGAACCAGCCATTATTGCCGGCCAAAGCGATTGAAGAGGCCCCCGAAGGGAAAGTCGTTGCCCCAATTCTGCCAGCGGGCGCTGTCAATCGCCAGATGGTTGCCCCGGCGACACCACCACTTGTGGGCACTTTCATCGTCCCCATGTATTCCGCGTCCGTTCCGCTCGTTCAGCAGCCCTATAGTTATCCCGTGCTTTACCCACGGCCTTACGGCGCGCCGGTTGTTTATGTCATTCGGCAGCGACCAATGTATCGGGTAATCCCGCCAACGCCGGTTTATTATGGTCGAAGCAGGTTCTATCGTTGAACGATTAAGACTGTGTTCTTGCCATCGTTGTCGCTGATCCGTGCCTGCGCCGGGCCGAACCACGTTTTGCTGGAGGCCACCGGGGATGGGCACGGCGCTCTGCCTGTGGAACTGCCCAAGGACGAGGCGGGCAATGTCGTTGGCGTGGGCCTGCGCTGCTGCGCTTTGGGGAATTCGAATGGGACAAAATTCAGACGCAGGAAAACTCACCCGATGCGGAAACTACCGCGTTCGTCGAAATGATCTGCGCGACACCGTGGTTTCGTGAACAGGAAGCGGCCTTGGTGGGCGACACACCAGGGGGCGAAAATCACTTCGTCAAAGGTGCGGAAAAGCTTTGGGCGACGACAACGGCCTGCCGATCTCGGCACGCTCCGAGTGCAAGTGTATTGCGGGCCAGTGAGATTCTGCGTCGAGATTACGGGGCCACTGTCCGGCCGATGCGGAACTTGATACGAATTCGGATCATACTCGCCAGCGCGGTGCGCGTTGTATCGGACGCTGCGAAAGAAGAAGAGGAAATACTCCCAGGCGGCATGATCGCCGCCGGCGGAGGCGGGCTGCGCTCATGGCCTGGCGGATTTTTCGGGCAAGGTTGATCTCGCGCCTGGTAGGTAACAGCTTGTCTTCCTGTTCGGTCGCTTCAACTCCAGGCGGCGGCTTTGCACGCTCTTGACGGACCGTTCGAGGCGCACGGCGATTTCATCATCCGGCGCGGTGCCCACTAATTTGTCTTCGCCCGGAGTCCAAAGCCGTTTTTGTCGGACGGCGAGCGGTATTCTCTTGTTCACGCGCCTTTGAAGAACTCCGGAGAGCGGGTGCCCCGTGCGTTTGGCCACTTCCTCGTCCCGCATACTGCCCAACAGAGCATCTTCCTCAGGTGTCCAGCGACGGCAAGGCGAGTCGAAGGCGGGAATGCGATGGCGTGCGCGGTGCAGTTTGACTGCTCCGTTCGTCCGGCCCAGCTTGGCGGCTAAATCCGCATCACGCATCGTTCCCAAAAGAGCTTCCTCTTCGGGGGTCCATGAGTGCGCGTTCTTATAGTCGAAGACTGGGGGAATTGCCAAACTACTGCGATGAAACCTGACTGCGGCGACAGTCCGGTTGAGCATACGGGAGGCTTCCGCGTCAGTGACGGTGCCGAGGATTTTGACTTCCTCCTTAGTCCAGGCGGGAGCTTTCAGGTTCACAACTGGGCGGCCCAAGGCGAGGCGGCGTTGCCGCACGGCAAGCTTTCCCCGCCGCAAACGACTCGCAATATTAGCCTCCGGTTCGGTGCCCAGCAGCGCGTCCTCCTCCGCCGTCCATGGCCGTGCAGGCCGAGCCATTTTAATCCCAAATTCCCGGCGGGCCTGCCAAACGGACTTGAACGAGCATCCGATCTGCGTAGCAACCTCGCGATTGCGAAACCTCTTGAGCAATTCCTTTTGCTGCTCTGTCCATTCCTGCGGCGGGCGGTGAGGCCGGCCAGGGCTGCGCCGGGTCAATCGCACGCCAGTGTGGTGTAGCCGCATGGCCTTGGCTGCGGCAACAGAACGGCCCGTCAACTGCGCAAGCTCGTGGTCGGAAACCTTGCCAAGTAACTCGAAATGCTCGGGTTTCCATTTCCGAGAGTTGTTGAACATTGGAATGGCGCGCCGAATCCGCCTCACCTGAACGGAGTAAAACGTCCGGCCCAGTCGTTTGGCAAGATCGCGATCCTGCATGGTGCCCAAGAGTTTTGTTTCCGCAGGCTTCCACGTCAGCCATTTGGGACGCGCCTTGAAGGGTGCGATCTTAAGAGAAATTCGTTGCTTGCGAACCTGATGCTTGCCCCGCCTTAGGCGCCGGGCCAGTTCATAATCGTTTAGCGTCCCGAGGAGTTGGATTTCTCGCATAGTCCAGCGTCGCGGCCCCGTTTCCAAAGCGATGCGCAGATGCTCCCGCATCGCAATGACTTCTTTGATCGTGCGCCGACTGCGGCGTGCAAGGACTGAATCGGGTACTTTGCCGAGCCTTTTGAGTTCGGCAATGGTCCAAAGCGCGCCTCGGCTGCTCTTGAGTCTGGCTTGTCTGACAACTCGCACGAGTGACTTCATTTTTATGGCAAACCACCGCATCATGCCAGCGCAAATCCGGGCGGTTTATGGACGATTGCTGACCATGAACGTGATTAAGATCGCGACTGAGGTAGATGGCCAGCCGCTGATGCGCCCCGCAAATTGCCTCCGCATGATGTGGTTCGTGTCGTTGGAATGAGCGCAGTGCCCGTTCAAGCCTTGCCGTTTGGATGGTGTTGCCGTTGCGTGTCCAGTTCAGTAACGACGACTTCGAGAACGACCGCCTGGCCTTCGGTGATGAGGGGCCGTTGGCTGGTGGGCAGCCTGGCCACGAAAGCCAACTCCAATCGTTGCATGGCCGTTTCGATGCGCCGCAAACAATGGCCGCGAATCAAGACTTCGTGCGTGGCGAAGACCAGCCGGAGTTGTTGCTCCCGTCCCTCGGTCTTCAATTCGGCAAAGACGAAATCACTGTGCGGGAGCAGCAGGGATTGATCTGACGAGACTTCCACGTGGAGCGAGTGAGCATTTGGGTCGTTCGCCCAACATTCAGGTTGTTTTGTGTTCATATTTTTATGCGAGTTTTCAGTAAACACTCTATCAGGAATCCCTCTTCATTTTGTGTAGGTATTACATCTTTTTGCGAATCGTTTGCGGCAAACTGCCTCGCGTATGAATAACGAAGACTTCCTAAACTTAAAAACGTATCCGACCCGCTTGTATGCCGAGCAGGCGGCGACCTATCTTGGTTTCAAACCGCATGACATTCCCGTGCTGATCGCGGCGGGGCTGTTGAAACCATTGGGCGGTTCTTGCGCGGCCCAAATGGTCAAGTATTTCGCCACGGCGGAATTGGAAAGGCTGCGTCGGAACACCCAATGGCTATCCCGGGCCAACGACGCCGTCCGGAGGCATTGGGAACGGAAGAACGCCCGCCGCACCAAACGGCACAATGGCCGGGGAGCGTGGCACGGACAATTTGCTTTCACCGGCACGAACTCGCCCACTACTCCATAATCAAAAAACAGCCGGCAGTTCTCATTTTGCGTGTCTGACACGCCTTTTTGCAGGCTGTTCCCGGCAAACTGGCTCATATATGAATAACGAAGACTTCCTAAACTTAAAAACGTATCCGGCCCGCCTGTATGCGGAGCAGGCGGCGACCTATCTGGGTTTCAAACCGCATGACATTCCCGTGCTGATCGCGGCGGGGCTGTTGAAACCCTTGGGCGGTTCTTGCGCGGCCCAAATAGTCAAGTATTTCGCCACGGCGGAATTGGAAAAGCTGCGCCGGAACACCCAATGGCTATCCCGGGCCACGGACGCCGTGCGGCGGCATTGGGAACGGAAGAATGCCCGCCGCCGCAAACGGCACAATGGCCGTGGGTTATTGCACGAACCATTCGCGTTAACCGGCCCAAACTCGCCCACTACTCCCTAACGGCACCCCATTTGGGCGGATTAATCTCAGGCCATGCTTTCGCCCAAAGCGCAATGCAGCCTGGCCGACGCCAAAAAGTACTTCAAAGAACATCTGGCGTTGGGAGACTACTATATGGAAGGCCAACAAGTCTCGGGCCAATGGCACGGCAAGGGGGCGGAGGACTTGGGATTGGCGGGCGTCACCCGCATGGGAGCAATTTGAGCGCCTGTGCGACAATTTGCATCCTCAAACAGGCGAACGCCTCACCTTGCGCTTGAAAACCACCCGGACGGAGATGGGGCCAGACGGCGCGGAACAGGAGCACGCCAATCGCCGCGTGTTCTATGATTTCACCTTCTCGCCGCCCAAATCCGTTTCCGTTGCGGCCCTGGTCGGCCACGACCAGCGCATTGTTGAGGCGCACGAGCAGGCCGTGAAGGTAGCCGTGGAGCAACTGCAATCGTTCGCCTCCACTCGAGTGCGTAAAAACGGCCAATGCGCTGACCGCACGACCGGGAACATCGTGGTGGCGGTGTTCCGGCATGACACGTCGCGGGCGCTGGACCCGCATCTGCACAGCCATTGCATAGTGTTCAACGCTACGCGTGACGCAGTGGAAGGCCAATGGAAGGCCTTGCAGAACCACGACATGCTGGTGGCGCAGAAGTTCATCGAAAACGTCTATTACCACGAATTGGCGCGGTCGTTGCGGGGTTTCGGCTAGGAGATTGAAAATCTTCCTCGCGGCGATTTTCAAATCAAAGGCATAGCCAAGGAACTATGCGACTTGTTCTCCAAGCGTCACCGACAGATTGACCAGAAAACACGCGAACTGTTGACGAAGGAGCCGGAAAAGGCGGACGGCAACATTGCCGCCATCCGGGAGCATATCGCCCATAAAGAACGGGACCGGAAAATCAGAGACATGGGATTGCCCCGGCTGCAAGCCCTGTGGGACATCCAGATGACACCGGAGCAAAAGTCATGTCTTAAAACGTTGGCCAATCGTCAAGCCGTGGTTCCGGTCAGGGGTGAGGAACTGGCCGAACAGGCAGTTTTATGGGCTGAGGAGCATTTGTTTGAAAGGAACTCGGTGGTCAACGAACACGAGCTTTGGCGGCAGGCGTTGCAATATGCGCGGGGGCAAGACGTGAATTTCAAGGATGTATTGGCGATGACGCGCTTGCGGAATTACGTGCGGGATGAGCAACATCCCGGCAATGTGACAACCCGCGAGCACTTGCTGCGGGAATGGGAGATCGTGGAAGTGGCCAAGGAGGGCCAATGCGCCTTTCATCCCTTCTGTTGGGATTATCGCAACAGCAACCCTGCCCTGGATGCGGAACAGCGCCAGGCGGTCGAGGCCATCCTGACCTCCACCCATTTTGTCTTGTTTCGCGGCGGCGCGGGGACGGGAAAAAGCTACACCTTGCGCGAAGTGGAACGCGCATTGAAGGCCACGGGGCGGGAAGTCTATGTCATTGCGCCCCAACGCCAGCAGGTAATGGATTTGGAAAAGGACGGCTTCCAAAATGTCGAGACAGTCAGCGCCTTCCTGGCCAGAGGCGAATTGGCCCGCCGCGCGGTCGTCCTGGCAGATGAAGCAGGACAGATTGGCGGCAGGCAGATGCATGCATTATTGGAATTGATTCAAGCCAATGAGGGCCGGGTGATTCTCTCCGGCGACACGCGCCAGCATGGGGCACTCGAGGCCACTGACGCCCTGCGGGCCATTGAAAGGTATTCGGGCGTTAAACCCATCGAATTGACCACTATCCGTCGGCAGAATCCGAAACTGGCCAAAACCATTGCGGAGCGCGGGCGTATCAGAGAGTACAGACAAGCCGTGGCCGAGGCGCGAGACGGCAAACTCGCCGAATCGTTTGATCGTCTGGACAAACAGGCGGCCATCACGCAATGCACTTTGGCAGACCAGCACGAAAAACTCACGAAGCGATACGTGGAAATGCGGAAAGATCATCAATCCACGCTGGTCGTCGCTCAAACCTGGAATGAAATTCACAGTGTCAACGAACAAATCCGCCTGGCTCTGAAACGGGAAAAGCTTGTCGGCGAAACCGATACCACCGTGACTGCTTTTCAGCCGGTGAATTTAACGGACGCTCAAAAGCGGGACGCGCGTTCCTACGATGAGAAATCTAGGCTGATATTCAACCGCGACTTGCGCGGGTTCAAGGCGGGCGAATCAGTGCGATTGCAGACCATTACGAACACGCATTTGATCGTCGAAAGCAGCGGACGGATGGCGGCGATTTTGTTCAAGCACCTGGATCGGATAACGGTTGGCCAGCCGATGGAACTGTCTCTGTCATCCGGCGACCGGCTGCAATTGAAGGCCAATGGCCGCAGTGAGGACAAGCGCAAGCTGGCCAACGGCGAACTGGTCACCATCAAGGAAGTCCATGAGGACGGTCGCATCGCGCTGGCCGATGGGCGGGTTCTGCCTTTGCGTTTCCGGCAATTCGTGCGCGGCTACGCCGTCACGTCCTACGCCTCGCAAGGGAAAACCGTCGATCATGTGCTGTTCTCCGATTCGGCCGTCAAGGCGGCAACCAGTCAACAACAATGGTACGTCACCATCTCGCGCGGCAGAAAGGGGGTTGAAATCTTCACCACCGACAAACAGCAATTGCGCGAGCAAATCACCCGTAGCGGAGATCGCCCGCTGGCGATGGGTCTGACTCCAAAGACGAGGCATTCGTGGTTCCATCAGGCCATCGAACAGCGTTACGGCCCACGAGCCGCATACATCCTCTCGAAGAAAAGACAGGGAAGGATCCATCTCAAAAACCTCCAGCGCGTCCGGCAGGTGCCATCGTCTGCGGTTCGCCAATCTCGCGGCCGCGGCATCGGGATGTGACAGGCACGCGGTTGCCCGCGCCGGGCGGCCGGCGCGGGCAGGCTCATGGTTAAGCCACGAACGATTGTTCGTCCGCGTCCCGCCGTCCGCGTTCGTGGTCTTCGATGATGGGCGGTGCTGGTGGTGTTTTTGTTATGACCGGTGGAAGCATGACCCAGCGCCGGGGCCGCGGTCTCCGCCAGAAACCGCCGCGCAATATCCACGCGATCAGGAAAGGCGAAAGCCAGACCGTCACCATGTAAATATAAAGTCCATCGTCGCGGATGACGCCATCTAGCCAGTGGAAACACGGGATCGTGAAGTCTTCGGAATGCAGGTTCATAGTCCGTCCTTCACTCACGCGTTGACGGCTTGCCCAGCCAGCGCCGGTTCTTCTTGAGCGATGGTGGCTTGCGCCGTGCTGAATGGCACAACCTTCGCTTCGTACTCCTCCAGGGGCGGCAGCGTCACTTGCGCTTTCTTGGCATACGCCCGATGCACCGCTTTGCTGCTATGCCCCAGGGCCAATTGCGCGAACCGTTCAGGATAACCAGCCGTTTGCGCCCGTTCTGCCCACGCATAACGATAGGAATGCAGGGACACGCCGACGATGCCCAACCCGACGCAGCGTTGCTTAAACTCGGTCGCCCGGTCGCCCGCCCGCACCGTTTGCAGGTACGGGAAAAGAGGTCCGCTCTTTGGCAGCGTGGCAAGGATGGCCTCGACTTCCTTTCCAAATCGAATTTGGGGCGGTTGCAGGCCGCGCCAGCGCGTTTTCATCCGCACAAAGCAGATAATCCTCGTCTGCCAGTCCACATCCTCGGCTTGCAGATGCGCCAAATCTGACTGGGACGCGCCCAGATACCATGCCAACTGATAGAAGGCTTTTCGCTCCGGGTTCTTTTCCCGTTCGACGATCTGGCCATGCTCTTCAAAGGTGATCGCCCGCTTGTCGCCGAATCGGACGACGGGCCATTGGCGTTTTGGGACCAGCGGCCACGCCAGCCAGTTCATGTCCAGGCAGAAGTTGTGCAGGCGGCGCAGGTAAACGTTGGTCGAGACCGTGCCGGTTTGGATGACTTTCAGCAATAGTTCTCCCGGAGTGTCAATAATGGTTCGCGGCAGCAAGGGCCCGAGCGCCCTGTCTTTGGCCACCCGCAGCCAGCGTTCCCGGTTCGGCCCCTGCTTGGATTGGGTCAGCGTTTCCATGGCCTGTCCCCAAGTGCGGGTGGTCAGGCCCTTGTCCGCGCCAGCCAGATAGGCTTTGGCGATTTGAAGATTGAGCACTGGCTGGCGTTGAGCCTGGTTCCTGGCTTGGAGGATTTGCTGGGCCTCGTCCGGGTTGGACGTGCCCAAGCTGGTACGCTTGCCAGTGGTGTTGTCAACGCAATAGAAGCCGCCTCCCCGGATGCCTCGACGAATTAAACGGTAACGTGCTTTCATAACTCTTTCACGTAACCGCGATGATAAATGAAACCGAACCCGGACTGTTACAGAGTAACCAGAGAGTTACCGCCGGTTAACCCGATTGCTTACGGAGCACCCAAATTGGTGTCCGTTCCAGTGTCCGTTTGGACACCCCGTCCTCCTAACCCACTACTGCACACACAGTTGGAACTGGAGGCGAGGGTCGGAATCGAACCATTTCTGAGCCGAAAGCACCACGTTGTTTGAGCGGGGTCAATTCCGTGGATGAGCCAGCGTGA
This sequence comes from Verrucomicrobiales bacterium, assembly GCA_003140095.1. Classification (GTDB taxonomy): domain Bacteria; phylum Verrucomicrobiota; class Verrucomicrobiia; order Limisphaerales; family Palsa-1400; genus Palsa-1400. The sequence continues at coordinate 13,840 of PLIU01000361.1, forward strand.
GGCATTTGAGGCATTTCTGAGTCATTTCTGTTGATGATTGCTCTGAGGCATTTGGGTCATTCATGGGGAATTTTCCGCGCCGTAACGTAGTGCGCGCCACGGCCTCGACCATGACTGACAAGCGCTCTCTTCTTCACCAAATCGTAAAGATCGCGCGTCGCCGTTTGCCGGCTGGCACCGGCGGGTTGCTGGTACTCTTCGCTCCTGATCTGCCCGGCTGCCTTCAAATGCCGCAACCCCTTTTGTTGGCGTTCGCTTAATGACAAGTTGTTAATCACATCGTCAGTAAGCCAATCACGATTGAGAGTCTTGATGAATCGGCCGCCAGACTGACGGAACTGCGGCGGCGGAAGATTGGCTTGGGAAAGGAGAATAATCATTATTTTATTATTTTATTATTTTCAAAATAATCATGGCGGGGGCGTGCGTTATGTGTTACATTGGATACGGGTTTTGTGAAGGGACTGCCATGATATGCCGACTGGGCGGCATGGATGGATAATTTCGCTTATTTCCGGGTTTTCCAATTCGAGGATGTTCGAGGAATTTCGAGAACTCGGCAAAAAAAAGGGGTGGTGGGGCAGTTTCGGTCGAGGAATTCCGTCAACAATCCGCCTTCGTTGAAGCTTCCGCCGCCGCAAAGACGTTGGCGGATATGTCGGCGCGGCAAGGAGGCAAGGACGAGCGCGTTCGCGAAGAAGTCGCTCCCGTCACGATTTACCGATCAGAAGCAGTTTGGCAGTTTGTCGGACAATCATCATCGTTTCCGGTGAAGGCTGTCAACCGACCGCGCGCCCTCTGTAATCGTAAGAGTCTTCATGCGCTCATTATAACGTACACCGACTGCCTTGAAAGCGCGGTCTGGCAAGGCCGCCTAAAAATAGGGGAGTGACTTGCTCACGGTTCGCAACAGGCAGGGGCATGCGAGCATAGGTTGCCGGGCGGCCCTTACGATGTCCCGTAATTGGGCGAGGCCGCGCCGCCATTGAGGCGCAGCCAAGTCCGCAGGATCAATAATAATTTCTCCGCCCGGCTCAGCCGCGCCGGGTGCGGGCCGAAGACGTCGTAGCGCCGGCGCTCCAGTTCGCGGAGCAAACGCCAATAAACCGATCCCATCAATTCGGCCGCGATCATGGCGCGCCTGTCCTCCGCCGGCAGCGTGCGGCCCGCCAGGGAGTAGAAGTTTTTGGCCCGCGCGGCCACGCTGGCGGCGGCCTGCGCGAAGCGTTCGGAATAAGCCAAGCCCAGTATTTCGGCAGGCGCGACCTCGTGCCGTTCCAACTCGGCCAAGGGGAAGTAAATGCGGCCGCGTTGGGCGTCGTTGCGGACGTCGCGCAGGATGTTGGTCAATTGCAGCGCCTGGCCAAGGTAGATGGCGTATTGACGGCAGTCCGGGTTTTGGTAGCCGAAAATCTCGACGCTCAGCAGACCCACGACGGAGGCCACGCGATAGCAGTACTGTTCGAGTTCCGCAAAGGTTTGGTAGCGCTGGATGTCCAAGTCCATTTCGACGCCGCGAATCAATTCGTCAAAGTGCCGGTACGGCAGGCGGTATTGCGCGATGACCGCTTGCAGTTCCTGATTGACCGGAAAGGACGGAGCACCACCTTCGCAGGCGAGCCGGACGTCGTGGCGCCAGGCGGCCAGTTGGGCGCGACGCTCTTCCAATGGAAGGGTCTCTTCGTCGGCCACGTCATCGACCTCGCGGCAAAAGGCGTAAAGAACGGACATAGCCTGACGCTTGGCCTTGGGCAATAGAACGAAGGCCAGCGCCAGGTTGGAGGCGCTTTTGCGTGTGATCGTTCGGCTTTGGTCGGTCATGAAAAAACGGACGGCTTTGGCCCGGGCAGGACCAACCCGCCCTGGCGCCGGATCCGCTCAGTTCAGCCGCCCGGACTGGCAGGTGGCGGCGTGTCGTCATCCGTCCCCACCGAAATACTTAAGCGCTGCATGCGATAACGCAAGGCGTGGCGGCTGATTTTGAGTTGCTCGGCCGTTTTGGAGATGTTGTAACGGTTCTGTTCGAGCGTGGTGACGATGACTTGGCGCTCGAATTCGGACATCACCTCGTCCAAGGATTGGTTGCCGGAGACGGTGATCGCTTCGGATTTGCGCAAGCGCCCCTCCAAATGGAAATCGGGCAGGCTGGAGGCTTGGACCTCCGAGGAAGTTTCCAAAATGACGGCGCGCTCGATGACATTACGCAGTTCACGCACGTTGCCCGGCCAATGATGGCTGAGCAGTTTGTTGCGCGCAGGAAGGGACACCCCGTGCAGGTGCTTGTTCATCGTGCCGTTGAAATGCTGCAGAAAGTTTTCCGCCAGCAGGATGATGTCGTTGCTGCGTTCGCGCAGGGGCGGCGGTCGAAATTGGACCACGTTCAACCGGTGAAACAAGTCCTCCCGGAAATTGTGCTGGCTGATGGCTTCGATGATGTCCCGGTTGGTGGCGGCGATGAGGCGGACATCGACCCGCAGTTCATCGTTGCCGCCCACGCGCGTGAAAGTGCCGTCCTCCAAAAACCGGAGCAGCTTGGCCTGCAAAGGCCGGCTCATGTCGCCGATTTCATCCAGAAAAATGGTGCCGGCATGGGCTTCTTCGACGCGGCCCAGTTTTTGTTTGACGGCGCCGGTGAAGGCGCCTTTTTCGTGGCCGAAGAGTTCGCTTTCCAACAGGTTTTCGGGGATGGCGGCGCAGTTGATGCGGATGTAATTCTGCTGGCGGCGCTGGCTCAAGCTGTGCAGCGCGCCGGCGATCAATTCCTTGCCCGTGCCGCTTTCGCCCAGGATGAGCACGGTGGCGTCGGTCGGCGCCACGCTGCGAATCAATTGGCGCAACTCATGCATCTTTGGGGAGTCGCCGATGATCTGCTCCAGTTGGTAGGCTTGAGTGACGCTGGCACGCAAGGCGGCGTTGTCGCGCAGCAAACGGTAGCGTTCGGCGCAACGGGAGACGGCATGCAGCAATTCCTCCGGCGCGAAGGGCTTGGCCAGGTAATCAATGGCGCCGGACTTGATGGCCTCGACCGCCAGTTTCGGTGTGGCGTAGGCGGTGATCATCAGGAACGGAGTGTTAGGCCAGCGTTTGCAAGCCAGGGCCAGAAACTGGTAGCCGCTTATCCCGCTGCCCAGACGGGCATCGGTAATGACCATGAAAAATTCCTCCCTCTCCAGGGCGGCCAGCGCCTCCTCGGCCGATTCCACCAGGCGCAAATCGTAGCCTTCGCCGGAAAGAATCGAGCGCAAGGACAGGCGCATGTTCTTTTCGTCATCGACCACCAGCACTGGAGGCAGCGGCCAGTTCATTTGGATAACCTCATCAATATCCTCGCCGGGAACTCTAACACAAACCGCGTGCCTTTTCCAAGCTCGGATTCGACCTGCACGGCCCCGCCGTACATTTCCGTGTTGTGTTTGACGATGGCCAGGCCCAGACCGGTGCCTTTTTCCCGCGTCGTGAAATAGGCCTCGAATATTTTGTCGATCTTGTCCAGCGGGATGCCGGGCCCCGTGTCCGCAATGAGGATGCGCACAGAATCATTCTTGCCGTATTGGGCCGAGATGCTGACTGCGCCCCGGCCATGCATGGCTTCGCGGGCGTTTTG
>PLIU01000264.1 GCA_003140095.1 Verrucomicrobiales bacterium
AATGGCGGCAGAGAGCGATGGCCAAATGAAAAATTGACACCGGCAAAGTCAATCCTAAGCGAAGTGCTTATGTTAGGCTCAAATTTGTTTTGGGCGGCGGCGCAAAGACAAGGAGAAGGATGAAGACTGAAGCAGCCGCGCCGCAGCGGTGCAGTCAAACTCAGTCAAACCTGATCATACCCGGTCAAACTATGAAAGAGCAAAAGCTCGCAGGAGACGGAACAAATTGGGAGCGGCCCGGCTTCGCGGACTATCAGAAAACAAATTAAGAACGGCCCGCCGCCGCCGAGGCTACGGAGCAGAGGCCCGGTTTGCGGGCTGCTCGCCTTCCTGAAACAGTCAAATCCAGTCATTGGAGAAATTGAGGTCTAACCATAAGAAATCCTAATTCTGTTTGCGCATCGTTTCGACTATGGCGAATGACCCTTGACAAGGCAGCAGACCTGGTGTATTGGTCAGGCGCTGTCCAATACCCGGCGGCAACTCTTCGGCTGCGTCCTTCCCTTCGATTTTTGGCAGACCCGTTGAGTTTTATGGAATCAAATATAAATATGAAGACAGGATACCTGATTGACATGGATGGAGTCGTTTACAGGGAGAACCAGCTCATCGCCGGAGCGGCGGAGTTCGTGCAGGCGCTGACGGCCACCGAGACGCCTTTCCTGTTCCTGACAAATAATTCCGCGCCCACGCCGGAAGACCTGGTCGTGCGCCTGCAGCATCTGGGCATTCACGGATTGTCGCGGCGGCATTTCTACACCTCGGCGCTCAACACGGCCGATTTCCTGTGCGAGGCCGACCCGCATTGCACCGTCTTTGCCGTCGGCGAAGGGGGGCTGCTGGCGGCGCTGAATGAACGGAAGATTCCCAACGATACCATCCGGCCGCATTACGTCGTCATTGGCGAAGGGGCGATTTCGATGGAAAAACTCAGCAAGGCGCACGAGTGCATCGAGCGCGGCGCGCGGTTGGTCGCGACGAACCCGGACAATTGGTGCCCGGTCACGCACGAAAAAACCCGGCCGGGCGCGGGCGCGACGGCGTCCTTCCTGGAGGCCAGCACGGGCCGCCGGGCGTATTACCTCGGCAAGCCCAACGGCTTCATGTTCCAGCAGGCGCGGCGCAAGTTGGCCGGGTTTACCGGCTCGGCGCCGGAACAGGTCATCATGATCGGCGACACGATGGAAACGGACATCCGCGGCGCGTTCGAGGCTGGCATGCAGTCCTATCTGGTGCTCAGCGGTTCGACACAGTTTGAAATGGTGGGCGATTATGTCTATCAGCCCACGCGCATTTTGCAGAGCGTCGGCGACCTGGTCGAGGAGATCAAGACCGGCAAGCCGGGAAATCCGATGTACGATCAACCGACGGAACCCGGCGCCCGCCGAGTCGAACACTTGGGCATTCGGCACCAGACAGACATTTTCGCCTTCCACAAGCCGCGTCCGCGGCCGGCCATGACAAAATAGCGCCGCCCAGGTTGACAACGCGCGGGCAAACTCCCACCTTGGTGCGGAATCGTATGACGAGCGCCAAAATCGAAATTCGCCGGGTCGGGGTGGAGAAAATCCTCGACCTGCGGCACAGAATCTTGCGGGCCGGGTTGCCGCGTGAAAGCGCCCGCTTCGAGGGTGACGAGGCGGAAACGACGCTGCATTTCGCCGCGGTGATGGTCGAGCCTTCCGGTCAGGCAAGGCGGCAGGCAGTAGGGTGCCTGAGTTTGATGCTTAATTCCTTCCTCGCCGAGACGGCCTGGCAACTGCGCGGCATGGCGGTGGAGGAGGCGCATCAAGGCCGTGGATTGGGGCGGGAACTGTTGGCGCACGCGGAGGAGGCAGCGGCGTCCGAGAACGACGCTGGCTTGCTCTGGTGCAATGCGCGGTTGCCTGCCGCCGGCTTTTATCAGAAACATGGCTGGAGGACCGTGTCGGAAGTTTTCGAGATACCGACAGCCGGGCCGCACGTGAAAATGAGCAAGAGACTGAAAGGAAATCCGCGCTAAACCGTTGATTAACCACGCGGCAGGAGGTAAACTTGATTCAATGCTAGATGATCGTCCATACATGCGCACGGCTTATCGGCCAGGTTGGTCGATGACCACGATTCTGCTCTTCACGCTCGGAGCCTGCTATTTGGCGCAATTGCTCGTGGAAGGGCTGAAAGGCCCACTGTGGGTCATGGATCGGCTGTCGTTGAGCCGGGACGGCATAGCGGATGGCCGGGTCTATCAGTTGCTCACGTTCCAGTTTCTGCACGGCTCTCCGATGCACTTGCTCATGAATATGATCGGCCTTTACTTTTTTGGGCGGGCCGTGGAGGAGTTGCTCGGCAGCATGGGGATGCTGAGACTTTACCTGGTCAGCGGCATGGTCGGCGGACTGATGCAAGTCGGATTGGCCTTCGCCTGGCCAAGCGCTTTCTCCGCAGGCGTAGTGGGCGCTTCGGCCGGCGTCTTTGGATTGATCGCCGCCTTTGCCACCCGCGCACCCGAGCAGCCGATCACCATGCTGATCTTGTTCATCCTGCCGGTCACCTTTAAGGCGGGAGTCTTTCTGATCATCGAGGCCTGCATCTCCGTAGGGGGAATATTAGGACCGCTGCTGCCCTATCCCTTTTTCCACAGCAACATCGCCCACGCGGCGCACTTGGGGGGGATGTTGACGGGGATAGCGTGGATTCGCTTCGGAACGATTTCGCACTCCCCATTCAATTTTTGGCGCCCATTATGGACCCGCCGGCAGCCGAGGCGGGAATCCGCCCGCGCCATGCCCAAGCGGAACGGGAAGAACGCCAACCGCAAAACGGAGGAACTGCCGCCGGCCGAATTCATCAGCCGGGAGGTCGATCCGATCCTGGAAAAAATCTCCGCCCACGGCATCCAAAGCCTGACTGCGCGCGAGCGCCAAATCCTGGAGGCCGCGCGGAGCAAGATGGCGCGGCGATGACTCCCCAACCCACTGCCGCGTCATGATTGAGCGTTATTCGCGGGCCGCCATGCGGGACATCTGGACGGAGCAGCGCAAGCTGGAAATCTGGCTGCAAATCGAGCTGCTGGCCGCCCAAGCCCTGGCGGCCGAGGGCCTGGTGCCGCCGGCCGATTTCGCCCAGATGAAAGCCCGGGCCGCCTTCAGCGTGGAACGTTGCCGGGAACTGGAGAAAACCCTCCATCACGACGTCATCGCTTTCACCACCAATGTCGCCGAAAACATTGGCGCGCCCGCCAGCCGCTGGCTGCATTTCGGACTGACCAGCAGCGATATCATTGACACTGCCTTCGCGGTGCAGATGACGCAGGCGGCGGATCTGCTTCTGGCCGATGTCAGGGCCTTGCGCGAAGTCATCGCCAAGCGGGCGTGGGAACATCAATTCACGCCGATGATCGGCCGCAGCCACGGCATTCACGCCGAGCCGATCACCTTCGGGTTGAAAATGGCGCTGATGCATGATGAGTTCACGCGCGCGCTGGAACGGTTGCAGAGCGCGCGCGCGCGGGTGGCGGTGGGCAAGCTTTCTGGGGCCGTCGGCACCAGCGCGCATCTTTCCCCTCGGGTGGAAGCCTTCGTTTGCGCCCAATTGGGCCTGCGCCCCGCGCCCCTGGCCACGCAGGTGGTGCAACGCGATTTGCACGCCGAGTTCATCGGCGTCCTGGCCTTGACGGGCGCGAGCATTGAGCGGTGGGCCACCGAGTTCCGCCATCTCCAGCGCACCGAAGTGCTGGAGGCGGAGGAGTATTTCGCCCCGGGCCAAAAAGGTTCCAGCTCCATGCCGCATAAGCGCAATCCGATCACCGGCGAACGCCTGGCCGGCCTGGCGCGGGTCCTGCGCGGCCACGCCGTGGCCGCCCTGGAAAACGTCGCCCTGTGGCACGAGCGGGACATCAGCCACAGTTCAGTCGAACGGATCATTTTCCCCGATGCCTGCACGCTGCTGGATTACATGCTGGCCACGCTGGCCACCTTGACCGGGGGCCTGATCGTCTATCCCGAAAACATGAAGCGCAATATGGCGCTCTCCCTCGGCCTATGGAACTCGCAGACGGTGCTGCTGGCCCTGATCAAGAAGGGTTTGACGCGCGAGGCGGCCTACGATCTGGTGCAGCGCAACGCCATGCTGACCTGGCAGGCCAAACATGAGGGGCGCCCGGACGCGGATTTCCTGCGCCAACTGCGGCTGGATCCTGTTGTCAACAAGCATTTTGCCGGGGGCGAACTGGAAAAACTTTGCTCGCTTGATTTCCATTGGCAGCAGATCGGGGCGAAATTTGAGAAAGTCTTCGGCCCGTCGCTCTCACCACAGGAGTCAAAATGAATATGTCACGACGCAAATTTGTCCGCGGCGCGGCCCTTGGCCTGGCGGCCGGGGCGGCCGCCGCGCGGGCGCAAGGGGTCCCGGAACAAGGCGAGATGCCGCTGGTGGTGGGCACCTGGCCCTTTAGCAAGTTCTCCACGGACGCCGCCCTGAAAATCCTGCTCGATGGCGGTCCAATCCTCGATGCGGTCGAGCGCGGCATCTGGTTGACGGAAGATGCCGCGCCGGAAAAATCGGTCGGCCTGGGCGGGCGTCCCAACGCGGCGGGGTTCGTGCAACTGGACGCCTGCATCATGTTCGGTCCCGGCCACAAAGCGGGCAGCGTGGCAGCGCTGGAAGGCATTCGCCATCCCATTTCCGCCGCGCGCCGGGTGATGGAGAAGAGCACGCATGTCATGCTGGCGGGCGAAGGAGCCCGAGTCTTTGCCCTGGAGCAAGGACTGGAATCGATCCCGGTGGACGACCGCGAATTGTACGAAAAGTGGCGCCAAACGCGAAGCGCCCAGCCGCCAAAAAAGCCTGGAAACCACGACACCATCGCGCTCCTGGCCTTGGGCGCCGACGGCACCATCGCCGGCGGTTGCTCCACGAGCGGCCTGGCGGGCAAGTTGCCCGGACGTGTCGGCGATTCGCCCATTCTCGGAAGCGGCTTGTATGTGGATAACGACGTGGGCGCGGCCGGCGCGACGGGCGTGGGAGAGAACGTCATGCGGTACTGCGCCACGTTCATGATCGTGGAATTCATGCGCCAGGGGCTGGCTCCGCATGAAGCGATCGTGAAAGTGATTCAGCGCATCATCCAGTCCGAGCGACGCGATGATTTGCACATCAATTTTATCGCGCTGGACAAGCATGGCCGGTATGGCGCCGCCGGAACCGACGGCAACTTCAAGTACGCGGTGGCCACTCCTGGCAAGAGCCTGGTGCTGAACAATCCGGGTCTATGACATCCGGCAAAAAAACTCCGGTCAGCGTCGGGATGATCTCGCTCGGTTGCGCCAAGAATCTGGTCGATGCGGAGATCATGCTTGGCTCGCTGATCCAGTCGGGCTTTCGCATCACCAATGAAGCCGCCTCGGCCGATGTTCTTATTGTCAATACGTGCTCGTTCATCGATGCCGCCCAGGAGGAAAGCATCGACGCGATTTTGGAATCGGCCCAGGCGCGCCAGCGCGACCATCCGGGCCAGGCACTGATCGTTTCCGGCTGCCTGCCGCAACGATTCCGCGACGATTTGCCCAAACTTCTGCCGGAGGTGGACGCCTTCATGGGCATCGACCAGGTCGCGCAGGTTTCAGACATCGTCGCGCAAGCCCTGGCGCGCCGCCGCGAGAAATTGGGCGGCGGCGCCGCGGAGGCCCCGGCGCGGACCGAGGTGGCGCGGAGGCTCGCCCAATTGGAGAAGGAGCCGCCGCCGGTCCACGTCCATCTCCGGCCCAGTTACATCCCCGATTTTGCCACGCCGCGCTTTCGCCTCACGCCGCGCCATTTTGCCTACGTCAAGATTGCCGAAGGATGCAATCATCCGTGCAGTTTTTGCATCATCCCGCGCATGCGCGGCTCGCATCGCAGCCGCCCGCAAGGCGACATCGTGCGCGAAGCCCGGCGACTGATCGCCGAAGGGGTCAAGGAACTGAATCTCATTTCGCAGGATTCCACGTATTACGGCCTGGATTTGCGCGCCGGCCAGTCGCGGGCCATTTCCTCGCCGGAGAAATTCACCGCCGCGGCCCACGCGTTGCCGGCCGACGCCGCCACGCTGGGCACGCTCCTGCGGGAGCTGAATGATCTGCGGGGAAATTTTTGGATTCGTTTGCTTTACACGCATCCGGCCCATTGGACCGATGAATTGATCGGCGCCATCGCGCAATGCCCCAAAGTGGCGCGCTATGTCGATATGCCCCTGCAGCACATTCACCCCAACATGCTGGAACGGATGCGCCGGGAAACGTCACGGCAATATATCGTCGATCTCATTGCCAGAATGCGGGCCGGCATTCCGGGCTTGGCGTTGCGCACGACTTTCATAGTCGGATTCCCCGGCGAGACTGAGGAGTATTTTCAGGCGTTGTTGGAGTTCATACGCGCGACCCGCTTCGAGCGGTTGGGCGTGTTCACCTATTCACAGCAGGCGGGAACACGCGCGGCGAAAATGGAGGGTCACATTGCGGGCGCGGTCAAGAAACGCCGCCAGCAACGGGCCATGGCGGAGCAATTAAGGATCGCCCGGCAAATTTCCGCCGCGCACGTCGGCAGCGAGGCCATGGTCCTGGTCGAACGCGAGGCGGGGGCGCGGGATTTGGAAACGGCTCAGGTGCGTTCGTGGGAGCACGGCTTGATCCGTTCCGCCTCCCCTTCGCCGTCCATCCCCGCCGACGGGCGGTATTGGGTGGCGCGCAGCGAGGCCGACGCGCCGGACATCGATGGCCGCGTCTATCTGCGCGGAGAGGCGGTGGCGGGAGAGTTCGTGAGGGTGAGAATTATCGGGCACACTGATTACGACTTGATCGCGGGGCCTTTGTAATTGATCACGCGGGATGAGGGTTAGACGCATGCCCAGCACCAGCGCCGTGATCAGGCCGAAATAGAGCACGCCCATCAACAAGCGCTGTTCGGGAGTCACCTCGAAGTACCGCTGTTCCGCGTCGGTCTTACGTCGAAAAAGCGAGAACAGACGGGGCAGCGAGGCGAGCAGAATCAGAAGCAGAATGAAATTGAACCGGGTGATGGTCAGGAAAACCAGCACCACCAGTCCCACCAACCACAGCCACGGTGAGAGGGCGGTGACAATGCGCCCGCCGTCCAGGAATCCGATCGGCATCAGATTGAACAGGTTGAGAAAAAATCCGGTGTGGGCGAGGCCGCGAAACATCAGGTTGCCGGTGGCAAGATAGAGGACTTCGCACAGCAGCGCTCCCGCCGAACCAAGCAACGGCCCGCCAATTCCGACAACTGATTCGATCCAGGCGTTGCGAGGCGATTCCTTGAGAAGGATCACCGCGCCAATAAAGGGAATAAACATGGGCGCGCCCACTTTCAGACCAAATCGTTTGGCGGCCAGCAGGTGGCCGCATTCGTGGACGAACAACAGCAAGACGAATCCGACCGCAAACCATACTCCCCAAAACATGGCGTAAATCCAGATGGAGACGATCATGGTGCCGCCGGTTTTGAGCAGCAGCGGGAGGAATTTTAACACGGCGAGCAAGGCAAACTTGAACTTGGCGAACAGTGCGATGATGCCGACGCCGACTGGTCCCAGGGCTTTCTTCAGCTTTTGGCTGAAGCCGGGCCGCGGCGGTGGCCCCGGCGGAAAGCCATCCGGGGGATTTTCATGTTGATCCACGGCGGCATGTTGCCAGATTTCGCCGGGTCCCGCGAGTCCAAATTACACCTGGATGAACTGTTGGAGCGGATGGACCCGGCCGCATTCCAGACAACGCGTGCCGTCGAAGATGACGCCGCAATTGGGACAAACCCCCTGCGCCGCAAACATGTCAAACGGACGGCGGCAGTGGCCGCAAATCCAGAAGAGGCCCGCTGGCGGCGCATGATGGCAAGTCGGGCAGGCCAGGCCGGCGCGGCGCGGGGCGGCCTCGAGGCGGGCCAATAACCGCGCCTGCCGCAATCCACTCCAGCACTGAAGGAGAGCGAACGCGGCTAGCACCCAAAGCCACGGAGTCAGACTTTTGATCGCGAAAAGCAATAGCAACGCCACCGCAATCAATCCGACTGTGCTGGCGATCATCAGGCTGCGTGCGCGTCCGACCAAGTACCAGAGCAGCGAACGCAGAATCTGGCCGCCGTCCAGCGGATAGATGGGCAAAAGGTTGAAGCCGAGCAGAACCAGATTGATCAACCAAAGAGTTCTCACGAATTCGTAGAAGTTTGGCATCGTGTATTCCACTTGCAGGCTGCGAGCCGCCAACCAGAGTAGCGACAAGATCGGAATCAACAAGAGATTGACCAGCGGTCCGGCGGCCAGGCTCCAGAGCGTGGCGCCGGGGCGCGGCGGCGGGTCCACGTAGGCCACCCCGCCCAACGGCCAGAGCACGATCTCGTCCGCGCGCCCACCCACGCTGCGGCAGGCCAGCGCATGCCCGAACTCATGCATCAGCACGATGGCGAACACAGCCAAGTATAAGGCGCACCAAACGGAGATCGGCAGGCCGCCGGCGCCGTACCCGATTCTCAGCACCGCCACCACAAACCACAACCAATGCAGATAGACATCAATCCCCAGGAATCGAAACAAGTGAATGGACCCTTTGCGACTTGGCAGCATGGCGTTAAGAATGAAATTGGCCGTTTCAGAACCGGTTGCGCGGGATCATTTTATCCGGCATCGCCATTCCCGAACTCCTTCCATTGTCATGCCACATCTTTACAGCCTTTCGGCTCCCAGTGCAAGTCGTTCGCCGCCGAGCTTGCAGTGATGCTTGCCCTGACAAGCTGATCGAATTAGATTGCTCTCATGCAAAAGATGGAGATGGCACGGGTATTTCACAGAGATCCTGAGATCATGGGTGGCACACCGGTGTTCACTGGCACGCGGGTGCCCGTGCAAAACTTCGTGGACTACCTTGAGGGCGGGGAATCCATCGAGGATTTCCTGGCCGCATTCCCCACCGTTAAACGTGAGCAAGTCATTGCGTTTATCGAAGCCGCCAAGGAAAGTTTACTGGCGCCGACGTGAGGTGAACGTTCTTCTCGACGAGTGCCTAGATTGGCGGCTGGCGCGCGACCTGCCCGGCCACAATGTCAAAACCGTTCAGGACATGGGCTGGAATGGCGTCAAGAACGGACGCCTTCTCACGCTGGCACAGGGACAATTTAAAGTTTTTATCACTGGCGACCGCAATCTGTCTTACCAACAAAACTTGTCCCAATACTCCATGGCGATAGTCGTGCTGTGCGCTGCGAGCATACGTTTGGTTCATTTGCGCCCGCTGATGCTCAAGGTTTGTGCCGTTCTCCCAGCGCTATAGCCGGGACTATTCGTGAAAGTAAGACCGGGCGCGGCTGCTTAAGGCCGCGCTGAGCCGAATCCTTGCCGGACCGGGCGGTTCATTCCTCCACCGGCACGACCAGATTCTCCATGATGTAGTCTTTGCGCTCGGGCGTGTTCTTGCCCATGTAGAAGCCCAGGATGCCGGCCGTCTCCGGCTTCGGCGCGTACTCGACTTGACTCAACCGCATTTGCGGGCCGATGAACTGCTTGAATTCGTGCGGCGAAATCTCCCCCAGCCCCTTGAAACGCGTGATCTCGCAGTTCCGGCCCAGTTTCCCCGCCGCCGCGTCTCGCTCCGCCTCGCTGTAACAATAAATGGCCTGCTCCTTGTTGCGCGCGCGAAACAACGGCGTCTCCAGCACATGGACGTGCCCGTCGTGCATCAAATGATCGAAGAAACGGAAAAAATACGTGATCAACAAATTGCGGATGTGCAGTCCATCGACGTCCGCGTCGGTCGCGAGGATGACTTTTTCGTAGCGCAGGTTTTCGAGGTTGTCCTCGATGTCCAGGCTGCGCATGAGGTTGTACATCTCGTCGTTTCGATAGACGATGTCGCGCTTGAGGTCCCAGACGTTGAGCGGCTTGCCCTTCAGGACAAAGACGGCCTGCGTGTTAACGTCGCGGCAGCTCATGATCGGCCCCGCCGCCGATTGGCCTTCGGTCAGGAAGATCATCGTCCCCCGGCCCTTGCCCTTGGCCTTGTCAAAATGCACTTTGCAGTCCCGCAATTGCGGGATGCGGATGGTCACGGCCTTGGCCCGCTCCCGCGCCAGCTTCTTGACTTCCTGCAACTCCTTGCGCAACTGCTGGGTGTCTTGCACCTTGGCCATGATTTGTTCGGCGACCTCCTTGTTGCGGTTGAAAAAGTGCAGCAACTCCTCGCGCACGGTGTTGACCAAGTCGGAGCGGATTTCCGTGTTGCCCAGCTTGTTCTTGGTTTGCGACTCGAAGACCGGGTCTTTGAGGCGGAGGGCCACCGCCCCCACCATGCACTCGCGCACGTCGTCCCCTTCGAATTTGCCCTTGGAGTATTCGTTGACCGCCTTGAGCAAGCCCTCCCGGAACGCGCTTAGATGCGTGCCGCCGTCGGCGGTGTACTGGCCGTTGACGAAGGAAAAAAATGTTTCGCCGTAGCGGCTGTTGCTGTGCGTAAAGCAGAATTCCAGCGTCTTGCTCGAATAGTGCAGCGGCGGATAGATCGGCTCGGCCTGGTCCGCGCGCAAATCCTCCATGACCAGGTCCAGCAGGCCGTTGCGCGAGACAAAAGTCTGGCCATTGTAAATGAGTTTCAGGCCGGTATTCAGATAGCTGTAATGCCGCAGGCGCCTCTCCACAAATTCCGGGCGGAACGCGCTCTCCTTGAAAATCTCCGGGTCGGGCACAAACCGGATGAAGGTGCCATCGGGTTCTCCGGCTTGTCGGCCGTTCTTTTCATTCTTCAACTTGCCCACTTTGAACGCGGCTTCCACAAATTCGCCGCCGCGAAAGCTGCGCACCAAAAAGTCCTTTGAGAGCGCGTTGACCGCCTTGGTGCCGACGCCGTTGAGGCCGACGCTGAATTGGAAAACATCATCGTTATATTTGGCGCCGGTGTTGATCTTGGAGACGCAGTCCACCACTTTGCCCAGGGGGATGCCCCGGCCGAAATCGCGCACGCTCACCGCCACGCCCTCGATGTCGATGCGCACCTCCTTGCCGTAGCCCATGATATATTCGTCGATGGCGTTATCGATGACCTCCTTAAGCAGGATGTAGCAGCCGTCGTCGTAGTGAGAGCCATCGCCGATGCGGCCGATGTACATGCCGGTGCGCAGGCGGATATGTTCCAGAGAGGAAAGCGTTTTAATTTTGCTTTCGTCGTAAACGTGCTTTTTGCTCTCAGCCATAACTAACGTCTAAATAACGTGGCTCAATATTGGGTCGAACGCGCCGATTGCAACTGGAAACTTCCCGGCCACGGGTGAAAACAGTCACCTACCGTCACCCGGAAGGGCCAGGAAAAGGGTGGCAACCGATTTATGCGCAGCGCCAGAATTGAATTCGCCCGCCGGGTCAGGGGACCTGGCGGGGACCTGGCCTACAGCGGGCAGTTGTAGCCGTGTGCCCCCATGCGGCGGGGGTCACACGCGCAATTGCTAATGCCGCCGTGTTTCGAATGGGTTATTCTCCCTCGAAATCATGATTGCGCCGGTTGAACAAAAGAATTGAGATTTGAGGATTTCTGATGCAACTTGCGCGCGTGAAAGTTGCCGCGGTTATTTGCTGTCTTTTGGCGTTGGGCGCTGGCGTGGCCTCGCGCGCGCAAGCGGGTTCGATGGAGTTTGCCGATTTGTCCGGCACCATTCAGCATCCGCTGGAGGCAGGGACAAACGCCGGCTCGGTGCTGATTTTCTACTGGCATGACTGCCCCATCTGCAATAGTTACGCGCCGGAAATCAACCGCCTTTCCGCCCATTACACCAATTTTGCCTTTTACATCGTGCAAGTGGACCCGGACCTGACCCCCGACGCGGCCAGGGTTCATGCCCGCCAGTTTGACCTGCACCCGCCGATTCTCCTGGACCGGCGGCATGTCCTGGTCCGACTGGCCAAGGCGTCGGTCGCGCCCGAGGCCGTGGTGTTCGGCAAGGCGGGGGATGTTCTCTACCGGGGGCGCATCGATAATCTTTACGCCGGCCTCAACCAACGCCGGGCCGAAGCCACCGAGCACGACCTGCGGGCGGCGCTGGACGCCATCGCCGCCGGGCGGCTGGTGACGAACCAGCCGCCGGCAGTGGGCTGCCTGATCGCGACTTCCGTGGCCAAGGTCGCGTCGCCGACTTTTGACAAGGACATCGCGCCGGTGCTTTACAAGAACTGCGCCGTGTGCCATCGGCCGGGGGAAGTCGCGCCGTTTTCGCTGCTCACTTACCGCGACACCGGCAAGCGGGCCAAACAGATCGCGCGCGTGACCGGGGAACGCATCATGCCACCGTGGAAGGCCGAGGCGGGCTTCGGTCAATTCGCCAACGACCGCCACCTGACGCCGGAACAAATCGCTCTTTTCCAGGATTGGGCCGAAGCCGGCGCGCCAGAAGGCCAGAGCGCGGATTTGCCGTCGGCGCCCAAATTCACCGATGGCTGGACGTTGGGCGAGCCGGATGTTGTTTTGGAGCCGGACGAAGACTACCCGCTGGCCGCCGAAGGGCCGGACATTTACCGGTGCTTTGTCATTCCGACCAAATTCACGGAAGACCACTACATCGGGGCCATGGAAATACGGCCCGGCAACCGCAAGGTGGTCCATCACGTGATCGTTCATTTTGACACCACCGGCACGGCGCGCGAATTGGACGCGCGCGATCCCGGCCCTGGCTACACGTCCTTCGGCGGCGTGGGATTCAAGTCCAGCGGCATGATTGGCGGCTGGGCGCCGGGAATTCTCCCCACCTTTCTCCCGGAAGGCATCGGACGCCTGGTGCCGAGCGGGGCCGACTTGGTGGTGCAGGTGCATTATCACAGGTCGGGCAAACCGGAAACCGACCGCACGAAGGTCGGGCTATACTTCACACGCGGGATCGTGGACAAAAAGGTGCGCGCGTGGCCTCTGGCCAAACTGGCACTGCGCATCCCGGCGGGGGATTCCGATTATGTCGCCCACGCCAGCCTGACAGTGCCGCGCGATGTGACGGCCTATCGTGTCACGCCGCACATGCACCTGTTGGGGCGGGAAATGAAGGTGACGGCCACGTTGCCGGATGGCACGTTGCTGCCGCTGGTTCACGTGAACAATTGGGATTTCAACTGGCAAACGTCGTACCAATTCGCCACGCCGCTGCAATTGCCGGCCGGTACGCGCGTGGAGTTGGAGGCGCATTACGACAATTCCGCCGGCAATCCCGTCAATCCGAACAACCCGCCCAAGATGGTCAAATGGGGGGAACAAACCACCGACGAAATGTGCCTGGCGTTTGTGGCTTACACGCTCAATAGCGAGCATCTGGCCCGGGGCGCCGCGGCGCACGGAGAACAGGAACCATCCGCGTCCAAATGAGACCGAAGCCCGATTTCAGATTCCGCCGAGCCAGATGCAGGATCGAACTTGACACCGCGCTCTGATGGAGCAAGTTTAGTGTATGAAGAAAATGGTGGTGATGTTGGCAGGATGGATACTTCTTTTCCCCTCGGCAGTGACGGTCCGCGCGCAATCACCCGTTCCACCACCTGCCTCCGGAGCTCCGCTGCTGGCACCCGCCCAATTGGACCAATTGGCCGGCCCCATTGCGCTTTATCCCGATCCGTTGATCGCCGAGATTCTGCCGGCCGCGACTTTTCCCAGCGAGATCGTCATGGCCGACCGATACGTCAGTCAGAATGGAGACCCGAATCAAATCGCGGGGCAAGGTTGGGACCCAAGCGTGCAGGCGCTGTGCCATTATCCCAACATTCTTAAGTGGATGGATGACAATCTGGCTTGGACCACGCAATTGGGCCAGGCCTTTCAGAACCAGCAGGCCGAGGTCATGAACGCCGTCCAGGAGCTCCGCGCCAAGGCGCAAAGTCTGGGCAATCTTCCCAGCACTCCGCAGGAATCGGTCGTCACGGATGACGGCGATATAGCAATAGAACCGACGGACCCGGATCAGATGTACGTGCCCAGCTACTCGCCGGACACGATTTATGATCAGTCGGGAATCTATTGCACTTTCCCGTTCGCGTTGCCGCTGGGAATCTGGCTGGGATATGATTGGAACTGGCACAATCATGGTTTGCAGTTTTGGGGACCAGGCCATCCGCGCCCGGCCAATTGGTGGAATCTAACAGCCGTCCAGCGACAATCCTATTTCGTGGGACATCCGGCGCCTTCCTGGCACGCTGGGGCGGGGTTGGCTGTTGGGGCGCGTGGCGGCTGGGAACGCGGCTTTGCCGCAACACCGCAAGATCGGGCGCCGATCGTCGTAAACGTTCGGCCCGCGCCAGCTCTGCGGCAGTCTGCGCCAGCTTTCCGGCAGTCTGCGCCGACTTTCCAGCAGTCCGCAGCCTTCTCGGCGCAACGGCCTGAGGAGGCTCGCAGCGCGCCATCGGGAGGATTTTTTGGTGGCGGCCAGAGCGGACACGAGGCGGTGGAATCCAGTTCGCGCGGCCAGGCCAGCCGAGCCTCCATGGGCGGCGGCGGCGGCCATGCCGGCGGTGGTGGCGGTGGCGGTGGTGGTGGCGGCCATGCGGGGGGAGGAGGCCATCGCTAGGACTTGCCATGAAAACGACTGTTATACTGCATAGGTGTCCCTCCGTATCAACCTTGGCGGCCATGAGCTGTTTCCTGGTTTGGCTGCCGCCGACGCACGCGGCGCAGGAGGAACATTTTCCCACCGCGGATGATGCCATCAAAGCTTTCACCACGGCTGCGGCCAACAAGGACACCAATGCGTTGGAGGTCATCTTCGGGCCGAGCGTGCGCGAATTGGTTTCAGCCGACCCGGTGCAAGCCAGCAACGGGCTGGTCAACTTCTCGCGGCGCGTCTCCGAGAAAGTGGCGCCGGTCAAGAAAACGGATTCCAATTTCCTGTTGGAACTTGGTATTGACTCATGGCCTTTTCCCATACCGCTGGTCAAACAGGATGGGCAATGGTTGTTCGACACCGAGGCCGGCAAGGAGGAGATTCTCAATCGCCGCATTGGCCGCAACGAACTGGACACCATCCGAGTTTGCCATGCCTGCGCGGAAGCCCAGCGCGATTACGCCAGCGAAGACCACACCGGGACCGGAGTGCTGGAGTATGCCCAGCATCTTCGCAGCGCGCCCGGGCAGCATGACGGCTTGTATTGGCACGCGGAACCGGGCGAGGAAATCAGCCCGCTCGGCCCGTTGGTCGCCCAGGCGCACGTCGAAGGTTATACGCATGAATCCAAAATCTTGACCGAAACGCAGGTCCCCTACCATGGTTACTATTTCAAGATTCTGACGCGCCAGGGCCGGCATGCTCCCGGAGGAAAATACGATTACATCATCAACGGACATATGATTGCCGGCTTCGCCCTGGTGGCGTGGCCCGCGGAGTGGGGCAACGCCGGCGTGATGACCTTCATCATCAACCAGCAATGCAAGGTCTATGAACAAAACCTTGGTCCAAAAACCGCCGCCAAGGCCGGCGGGATGACGACCTACGATCCAGGCCCCGATTGGAAACCTACCGCGGAATGAGCAGCTTTACCAACCTAATGCTTTTTGGAGGAAGCGCGGCGCGGCTGCGCCGGAGCGCATTTCTTCTGGCCATCCTGACGCTCCTCGCCCCGAATGTCCGGGCCGCCGATGGGGTGGTGTACGAGGGCGCGAAAGGCCCTGGCCACGGCCGGCACATTGTCTTTCTGACAGGCGACGAGGAGTACCGTTCGGAAGAAGGATTGCCCATGCTGGCGAAAGTCCTCGCCGCGCGCCACGGCTTCACCTGCACTGTGCTCTTCTCGATCGATGCCGCCACGGGCGAGATCGATCCCAATTGCCAGACCAACGAGCCGGGAATCGAGGCGCTCGACACTGCGGATCTCTGCGTTATGCTGTTGCGCTTCCGCGAATGGCCGGACGCGCAGATGAAACATTTCGTCGATTACCTCAATGCCGGCAAACCGAT
>PLIU01000086.1 GCA_003140095.1 Verrucomicrobiales bacterium
AGTTTGTCCTTGGGCGCCAGGTATACCGCCGGTGGTGCGACTTCCCTCAATGTTTACCATCGAACGGGCGGAGGTTGTTCCAGAATCCTGAACAATCGTTCGTATTGCTAAATTCTCGATTTTCACAGTATCGAATGTAATTGAACCGGACACTCGCGAGATGTAGTTGCTACACAAAATCGTTCCGCAGCCATCAAATTGTAAGTTATTTAAGTCCAATGTGTTGCATATAAAATGCTTGAAGACTAACTGGTTTTTAGCTTTGTAAAACAGCCTAGGATTCAAGAAAGCCAATGAAATCAATGATTTCGTGAAGTTTGGCATGTTAATTTTGGTCATTTTCTATGGGATGGCTGTGAAATCGTTCCATCGCCTCCTTTCACCTGGCCGCTGGGCCGAAAACTGGGCCGAAATCTCCTCAAAAAAATTCAGCCCATCCGGGCACATGCCAGTTGGCATGTGTGCCGTGCAAAATGCGCGGCCAAGAGGCGGATTTTCTTCCAGTCGTGACAGGGCTGACGCTGTGTGCGAGGCGCTGCACGCACGCGGTCTTGTTTGGCGCATCCGACTGCCAACAGGATCGACCGAAAAAAAGCAGACAGAATTCGAGAATCGACCGAAGATTAAACGACCGAGAATAGACCGACGTTTTCCAGAAATCGACCGATGCAATTGGGTTGAAGTGCAAGACCGCGCCGACCATCCCAGTAAAACACGATTCGGCCGGAAATCGAAAGCAGAAGTGAAACGATTGCTCCCTGTATTGAAGACGTCGCAGTGCCTCTCGCTCACGCTGGCGTTCAGCCGGCAAACAGACGGACGTCAATGCCCAGTAATGCTTCGGCTGACGCCGCGGCTTTTGTCACGCCGGCTAAACGCATTGCACGACCTAAAAGGACTGTTTTTGGATCGTCTTTTCGAGGGCGCCACCAACTTCGCAGACGATTGCCGCAGCAATGATGGGTTCGATTTGTCGGAAAAAATGTGGCAGCACTGGCAATCTCGCCACCCCAGGCTGGAGCCGGAAAATGAATTCGCGATGGTGGATGATTTTGCTGAAATACTCGGCCTGGCTGGGTATTACGAGTGGGCGGCAGATCAGTTCACCTCAATGGCACCGCGTCCGCTCGCCCCACCAAGACTTTTGACTGAGAAAACACGCCCGGCCCGAGAATCAATTCGCACCCCAATCAAAAATGAAAACCTTATCGCCACGCGCGCAGAACGACGAAATGGGTGTACCGCCTAATTTGCGGGGGGTTGACAAGGAATCATTGTCATATAAAAATATGCTCCAATCGCGCTTTGCGCTCTTTCCAATCCGGCATAACCTGTTGCAGCAATTCGTAAAACGCTTTCCCGTGATGGCCATGCACCGCATGGCACAGTTCGTGGGTCAGTACATACTCGATGCATGTGGCCGGCGCTTTTACCAGTTCAGGATTTACCCAGATGCCACTTCGACGTGTCCAACTACCCCATCTTTTCGGCATCCTCCGGATTTGCATTTTTGGGGGGGCACTCAGCCTCCCCCGCAACCGCACCACGCTTTCCGCCAGACTCCGGGCAAATCGGTCTTTGGCACAAATCAGATACCACGATTCCACCAGTTTCCGCACTCGCACTCTGTTGCCCTTGTCAGGGGTATGCACCCATATGAATCGCCCTCTCAATTTCACTTCGCTCCTTTTGGATTCGATGATCTTCAGTCGATACTGCCGCCCTAAATATCGATGCGTTTCACCACTCACATAGAGCCGCGGCGGCGGCAGGGGTAAAAAATCTCGAAAAAAACTCTGTTGCCGCTGAATCCACCTTGCACGTTTCTGCACTTTCGATTTTACCAGGTCCAGGGCGATCTTTCGTGGGGCAGCCACTTCAACTGCAAGATCCGGATACACCGTGATCGCCAACGTCTGTCGATTTGACCGTCGAAGTCTGAACTCAATCTGCACGTCGCCGCTAGTGACCGCATGTCGATTGTTCATTGGAGAATTTCACCGGGGATACCGATTCTTCGCAATAACCAAGGCCCTCTCAATGATCGCGTCCATGTCTTGCGCGGTCAATGGTACGCCCTTCTTCGCCCTGGCCTCATAAAGGAGGTCGTCGATCGCGTTGCGCATTTCATTCTGTACATCGGGGTTCGCTCGCCAATCAACAACCAGTCTCTTTTGGATTTCGTCGTCAATCTGCACCGCAAGATCCGCCGCGACACTGCCGGCACGGTACGGAACCGAATCCTCCTTGAGTTCCATTGCCTCAAACGCTTCGTTCACCACGCCGTAAAATGCCTTTGCGACGTCGCGATGATGGAGGACTTCTGGCAATTGGTCGCCTGTCCGGCCCAGCACAGAATTCATGATCTCGGTGACCCGGTTCAGATATTCGTTATCACTGATGCGCTGGGCCCGATAAGCATCAATCGCCTCTTGCAGGATTTTTCCGAACCGCCGATAAAACACTGGGTCTTCATCCATCTTTTCTATAATCGTCCGCGCCGTTCTGTGTGCAATGGTGTCCGCCTTCGACGCTGCGCTCTCCAGCTTTTCCACTTCCGCCTTGAACGCATCCCGCTCGAAAATGTTCACGGGCGCCGTGACCTGTTGGATGCCCTCCGACCGAACGTGCGTATCAATCAACTTTTGAACCTTCTTTTCGTATTCCTTGTAATCCACAGTCTCCGCATATCTCTGTTTCACGGATACGCGGAGTTTCAGGAAGAACGCCAAGTCATCCTTGTAACGCTGAACTGTTTCTTCCGGAACTTCACGGAGAAAATGCATTGTCGAAAGCGCGATCCCAAGCGTTCGGTGAAATGCGTTCAGCTTCTCATAGAAACAGCTTCGAATCTCTTCATCAGCCAGCAACCGTTCATATTTCTCCTTGTCCTTGGATCCCCTCACCGTTCTAAAAACGTCCCACAACTCGGAATGCTTCTGTGGCAGTTTGGCAATCTCCTCGAGAACATTCGTAACCGTCCCAGCAAGTTCGTCTTTCTCAAAACCCGGCAACGCACTGTAAATATCCATCGCCTCGCCGAGCTTCTGGAGCACGCCGTAATAATCCATGATGAAGCCGAAATCCTTGCCGTCTGAAATGCGGTTAACGCGCGCAATGGCCTGCAAGAGGTTGTGCTCGTGGAATGACCGGCACAAATAGAGCACGGTGTTTTTGGGAGCATCAAATCCCGTCAGCAATTTGCTCACGACAATCACGATTTCCGGATCGGGAGCATGCTTGAAGCCGTTGACGATCTGCTCAAGATATTGTTTCTCCGACCCGTATTTCGCCATCATCTTTTTCCAGAACGCTCGAACTTCCTCCGTGTCGACTTCGTACACGTTTTCCTGTTCCTCGCGTGTGTCCGGTGCGGAAATCACGACTTCGCTCGTGACCTTGCCAAACTCATCCAGATATTTTTTGTATTGCAACGCCGTCGCCTTGTAGGGTGCCGCCAGTTGCGCCTTGAAGCCCGTCCCTTTCCAGTTTTGGCTGAAGTGCTCGCTGATATCGAATGCCGCTTCGTAAACTTTGCGATCAGCTCTGTTCAGTTGATCCGCCGAGGCGAATTTCCGCTTCAAGTCAGCCCGCTGTGGTTCAGTCAAAGGCTTCGTCACGAGTTCGAACCATTTGTCGATTGCCTTCTGGTCCACCTGCTGAAGCACTAATCTCCCATCGTACAGCAACGGCACAACGGCCTTGTCCTTCACCGCCTGGTCAATCGTGTATGCCGGCTGAATCAGTCCCCCGAATTTGCGCGCCGTGTTCTTTTCCTTTTTCATCAACGGCGTACCGGTGAAGCCAATGAAGCAGGCGTTCGGTAGCACCTTTCCCATCAGGCCCCAAGTCTCACCGTATACACTACGGTGACTTTCATCCACCAGGACGAATACGTTCGGCGAATTGTTCTGAAATTTTCCTCCTTTTAATGCAGCGTCGAATTTATCAATCACGGTTGTGATGACATTCTCTCTTCCATCCTGGATAAGTTCAGCGAGATGCGCCCCGGTTTGAGCCTGCACCGGCTCCAGCCCGCAATGGTGAAAGGTCTTTTTGATTTGCTCGTCCAAATCCACCCGATCCGTTACCAGTACTATTATTGGATTGGGAATGTCCCGCTCGCGGGCCAGTGATTGCGCCAGCATAACCATTGTGAGCGATTTACCTGACCCTTGGGTGTGCCACACCACGCCGCCCAAGCGACGCCCGTCCGACCCGGGCTCGCGCACTCGGGCGAGAATACTGTTCACCGTAAAGTATTGCTGGTAACGAGCAATTTTCTTTTCGCCCGCGTCATACAGAATGAAGCGCCATGCCAACTCCAGCAGCCTATCGGGACGGCAGAGGCAATAGATCGTCTTGTCCTGCTCAGTTACCTCTCGGCCTTCTGCCTCCAGATCGTCAAAATACGCCCGAATGTAGCCGAATCGATCCGCGAACAGCTTGTCCTTTTGCACTTTGGTCAACGGGCGGTTAATCAGCGCTGCCACCTCCTTGTTGATGTCCTTCGTTTCCCCGTCCTCAAGCTCACGCCACTTCGCCCAAAAAAACGCAGATGTCCCCGTCGTCGCAAAGGCAGCGTCATTTGCCGCCACCGCCAAGAGTAGTTGAGAAAAGACAAAAAGCTTCGGGATATAATCGTCCGCCTGATTGCGAATGTGCTGTGAAATTGCTTGTTCCAGCGGTTCCTTCATATCCGACCGCTTGCATTCGGTAACCGCAAGCGGGATCCCATTTATGAAAATCACTATGTCCGGCCGTCGCAGTTGCTTGCTTGCCGTTTGCTCCACTTCGTATTCCTCGACGACGTGGAATACATTGTTCGCCGGGTTTCGCCAATCAATGAAGTTCAGCGTGAAGCTTTTCGTGTCGTCCTCGACGGTCTGCTCCATCGCTTTTCCCAGGACCAACAGGTCGTAAATCTTCTCGCTTGTCCTCACCAGACCATCAAACGGCACATCCTTGAGGGCTTGAATGGCGGCTTGGATATTCGCTTCGGTGAAATCGTATTGCCTGCCGCGGTAGTTGATGCTGTTCAATTTCCGCAACTGTTCAGCCAGAATGCCTTCCAGCAGAACATTCCCCAGCTTGCCTTTGCGCTCTAGAAACGCCTCTTGGGGGCGCAGATAGGTGTATCCCAAGTTTTGCAGCAATTGTAGCGCCGGCACTTGCGAAACATGATCTTCTTGAAACGAAAGCGTGTTCATGGCCTCACATTGTCTTGGTCGTGGCATTCGGGATATGCCGACCGATATGCCCTATAATGATTTTCTTTGTGTCCTCATCAAAATCGAAATAAATGCGCACCGACTTCGGCTCGTTGTTGAGGTGTTTCAGATGAGGCGTAATATCGTACTGCTTGCCGTTAAAATCGAGAAGACGCAAATCCATGAGCTTCTTATCTCGTTTGGTGTTGCGACCTTCGCTCATAGCCAATTCGTAACCGGTTTCATTCTTGAATGAGCGTTCAAGATCCTGTTCTCCGTCCACGAATTTTAACCGGTAAAGGGCACTATTCATGTGCAATAGCATCTCCCACGCTTCGGAAATCGATTTGCATTCATGGTAATCTGCCGCCGCATCCAAGGCCCGATCGGTGATCGCCAAATGTGAAAAGAATCGTTTTGCGGTTTTCGCCACTTCCAAAAGATTCATAGGCAAGGTCGGAAGCAGCTTTGCCGTGTCCACGGTTTCGCCTTCACCAGCCCTCTCAAGTCGTGCTTGGAGACCTTCGATTTTCCATTTAAGTTCGCTGTAGTCCTTCTCCAGCGCGTCAACCTGGTTCGCATAACTTTTCGCCTCGTTCTTTGCATTGTCCCGTTCCTGGGCCACAACAGCGTGCTCGGCCAGGAATTCTTCCAGCACCTTCTGTTGCTCGGGATCCGCGGGCTTGACTCGAAGTAATTTTTCACGACTCACCAGCCGTTTAATATCTTCAACAGTTTCCACCGCGCCGACCTCGACGAGATTGTTGTACCGCAATAATCCGTTGATCATTCCTTGCCGCTGTTCGAGATATTCTGGCCAATGGACGTTGTACCAACGGTGCCGGTCAGGGGAATTACGTCGGATGTTAAATGGGAAATAAACACGCATTCGGTCCGCTCGAACCCTGTAGTCCTCCGGCAAATAGTGCTCAATCTCCTCCGCAAGTTCATTGTTCGCAGCGATCACCACCACCTGACATTTGCCCGTGAGCTGCCGTGCGAGAAACTCGGCCTGGCGCACATGCTCGGGTGAATCTCCATTGAAGACAATAAGTGGATAACGGCGATCCATGGATTGAACAAAATCGCACACTGCCTTGCCCTCGCCACCCTTTGAAAATCGGATTGGCTTGTCGATGAGTTGAAATTCCGGCCGACCGCTGAAAACCTTATTGCCATCCAGCATGTAGCGAATTACCTGCGGCACGGTCGGCATTGGCGGCTCCGGCTCATTATTCAAATACTCCGTATTCCATGCAAAAGAAATGCGCACGGAGACAATTACCACTCCTGCGGCCTGCCTCAATCCAATCTCGGAATGCCAGAACCGAGCTCGACCATGCTCCCGGTCCACTTCTGTGTAATGAATGGCCCAGGAGTCACCATCCTTCTTATCGAGGTAGGTATCTGTCGTGATCGACGAGTGGGTCTGGTACAACTCCGGCCAATGACATCGAAAAAAGAAATCACTTTTCTTTTCGCGCAGCCCCTCCGCAACCTCCTTTTTAAGAATCCAACCATAAACTGCGGCTTTCAATCGGATGAATGCATTTCCGTCCGAGTCGTCCGCTTTGAAACTGGTTTGATAATGTGTGATTGCATTATTCATTGCGTTCCTTTGGGTTCTCCACAGTTAAATTTTCACCCGGCTTTCTCCCGTCAGCAGCTTTTGCATTAGTCCGTACTTTTGCTCTTTCAACGCATTGATCTGCTTTTGCGCCAAAGCAATTTCCCGCTCACAAGTATTCAGGACAGCAGCAATTTGTTTTTGCTCCGCCTCGCTCGGCAAGAAAACTTTAATGAGAGCGAATTCATCCCATCGCAGTGCCCCTCGACGGGCAATCGAACCACTCGTGTTCACCTCAAAGATGTGGCGGTATAGCTCCGTTTTGATCAGCTTGAAAAAAAACTCGTGATCGACACCAGGTCGCGTTCGAAATACGGTATACATTGGGCTTATAAGGGCAGCGTCATGCAGATTCTGGTATCCGATGGAACCTTCCTCGACATGATTGGTCGCGTAAGCGAAGTCGCCTCGCTCGACAATCCTGTAATTGCTTGTATCCTCGCTGAATATCCTTTTTCCAAAATACTCCAAGGAGTTTACCAATCCCCGGTGTTTGGTGCATGACAACACGGGCAAATCTTCCCCATCGTGGTTCCTTTTCCCGGCCTCGTCAGCAATCTCGCTAATATGAAGTTGCGACCAATCTTCGGGGAAGCCTCCGTAACGAGTTTTTAGTTTCCTGCCGCTTTTGACGAATTCCTTGAACCGTATTTTCCCCGTCAGCAGTTTCTGCATCAGCGCACGCTTAAACTCCAACTTTGCGATGGCAAGAGCCTGGAAGCGTGCGATAGCCGTTTCCCAATTATCCAACACATCTGCAATTGCCACCTGTTCGGGCATCGGCGGCACAGGGATTCGGAACATGTTCTGAAGTGTTCTGGGATTAATGTTTGACTGTGCAACTGCCTTTGTCGCCAACTGGTGAAATGTCCGTTGAGAATGGGAGGTGTTGCAAAAGTAACAAACAAATCGAGGGTCAACGAGGTCGCGTCGAAGTCGGAATCGAACGATGTAAGATGCGCAAACAAAATCACCCGATCCCTTGAATAAAGCCGTCTTTCCAACCAAGTCAGGACTGTTTGTGCGGTTGAAAAGCAGGTCCCCTTCCTTCAATCTGTATGTGTCAAGTTCCTGGTCTGAAACATTAATGTAAACCAAGTCCGATAAGGCGAGGCTCCCATCGTAAATGTTATTCATCCGCAGCATTGGAATCCGCCCATCTGGGCTTGCTGGTGCAGAGAGTCCATATTGGGAGTGCTCAACAATCTCACCGAAGCTCATGACTGCCCAATGCAGCGGAATTACTCCGACTGGCGTCTTCTTCGTCTTTCGACTGGCCTGTAGGCTTGGTGTATGCATGGTTTATCCCAAAAGGTTAATAACGTCTGAAAGGAAAACGGGCAGATATTTCTCCCCCAAGTATTGACGGTCATCGGACAGGATTTTGTCGAATCGCGCTTGCTCAAAGGCGGGTCGAACTTCAATCATGAGTTGTCGCAGTTCGGATGATTGCAGCAGCGGGTCGAGATCTTCCATGCGAGGGTCATTCAATTTTAGCCAGATTCGTTCCAGCGCGCTGAACAACGGCGGCCAGGTCACCCATTGAGGTAAAACCGAAGGACGATTAAGCAGCGCCGTCCAATGCTCCTGTTTGAGCCAGTAATGCTTCTCCCGGCCGTGGGCGCGTAATCCCACCACGCCGGAAAGGCTCATATCCACCAGCGTGCTCTGAATCGCGCGTTCAAAATAGTATGCCTCACGGGCAATCTGCGAGGGGTGTGCCGCCTCGTGGGTCAACAGGAAGAGCACGATTTCGCAGCGAACATTGATGCCCAAAAGAGCCCGGAGTTGGAGAGCCAGATTCGTTGGCTGCGCGGAGCGGAATTTCTGCGAATACCCTCTAAGCCGTAGCGGACCCCGCTTGAACCCATAACGGAGGAAATGAGGTTCCGGCTCGCCTAACGCAGGCTGTGGTTTGCCGTCCGGCGAGATGTAGAACTCCTCCACCACCGGAGGTTGTGGGACTGATTCTGCCAGCATTTTCCACTTCAGGGCCTCAGTGCCTTTGGTCAAATAGGCTGCCATTGCTGCCAACACCCTCTCCCCGGCAAATTTCTCGGTCCGCAGAATTCGCTTTAGCCGCATGACGTTCATAAATCGACCATTCTCGTTAAGCCAGTCGAGAACTTCATCGAAGAGGCGCGGTTCGTGACGACCCATCGTGCAGGTGAGCAAAAGCAGCGCCTCCGGATCAATGATCCATACATCCTCCCCGCTTGCCTGCCCGGCCACTCCCAGGGCGGACCATTGGCGCCAAAGGAAATTCAGGAGCAGGTCTTGGTATCCCTCCTTAAATGTTTTTAGCGACTGATTCATATCCCATTTGTTGGAGGAGGTCGACGAGCACCATCCTGAAGCCTTCAGAAACATCATGCGTCATGGCCCAGCGGGCGGCGTCCGACAGCTCAGTATCAGTTGGGTTCAACGCCCGCAGGTCGGCGATGTGCGTGTCGTCGCGCTGATCGGCCGCAGCGTATAGCTTAAAATATATCTGATCCAAACGACCGATGAAATAAATCGTCAACCTTGCACCGAAATCCCGCTTCGTTAGTCGGTCGGTAAACCCAAGCGGCAGCCCCAATTGGAATAGTCCACCGTCGTTGCGACTCGGTCCATTGTTGAGCCAGTCTTCTTGGAGGCCTAAATCACGCGCCACCTGTGCGCAGGCTTCCAAGAGGAACGGCGGCAGCGGGTCGGGGCTGACCAGTTCCCCAGACGGACCCATCATGGCCACCACATCCGCGTCATTCGTCGTGCGCTGCCGGAGACCGGTGGCGATCAGGGCTGACCCGCCACAAACGACCAATCGCACGGATTCAGTGTGCATCAAGTCCAGCCTGCCTGAAAGAAGCTTGAAGGCACGTTCGAGCGACTCTTTTGTCAGTTTTTCACTCATGTTGATATTTATTTATCGCTTATCACGCACAATAAATAGCATTATTGTGAATATTGAGCAATCAATATTATTTTTGTTCTGTACCAAGGATGCCCAACTCCTTTAAATGGGCAGCCATTTCTGCCCGCACGCCCACCAGTTGGCTTTCCAGATCATTGATCTCCTTTTGCACCGCCACTAGGTCCACTTCCTTTTCCGGCTCAAACGAGTCCACGTACCGCGGGATGTTGAGATTGAAATCGTTTTCCGCAATTTCATCGGGCGTCGCGAGATAAGCGTATTTGGCCACGGTCTTGAAGGCCCTGTACGTCGCGACTATCCTGGCGATTTGCTCTTCGCCCAGTTTGTTCTGATTCGTCCCTTCCACAAATTCATGGCTCGCATCAATGAAAAGCACATCCTTGGTTTTCTTGCCCTTGTTAAAAATCATGATCGTCGCCGGAATGCCCGTGCCAAAAAACAGCTTTTCCGGCAGGTCGATCACCGCTTCCAGCACATTCTCCTCAATAAACGCCCGGCGGAGGCGCCCTTCGGCGCCGCCACGAAACAACACGCCATGCGGTGCGACCACGCCCACCTTTCCACTACCTGCCACCGCCGTTTCCACCATGTGGCTGATGAAGGCGTAATCACCCCTGCTTTTCGGAGGCACGCCACGATGGAATCGGTGGTACTTGTCGGACTCAGCGTTCTCTGCGCCCCACTTGTCCAATGAGAAAGGAGGATTGGCTACGACAATGTCGAACTTCATCAGGGAGTCCTTCTCGATGAGTTTCGGGTTGTTGATCGTGTCCCCCCATTCAATCCGCGCGGCATCCTTGTTGTGGACCAGCATATTCATTCTGCACAGCGCCCAGGTGCTGCCGTTCATTTCCTGTCCGTACAGTGAGAAATCACTGTCGCCCACCTCATCCCCCACTTGAATCAGCAGCGAGCCGGAGCCACACGTGGGGTCGCAGATCCGATTGCCCTTTTTAGGAGCGAGCAATTTCGCCAACAGTTCCGAGACTTCACCTGGCGTATAAAACTCGCCACCCTTTTTGCCGGCGTCGCTCGCAAATCGGCCAATCAAATACTGGTAGGTATTTCCAATGATGTCCTCCCTGCCAACCCGTGACGGCCGCAGATCCATTTCATACCCCGCGAAATCTTCAAGCAAATCCTTAAGTCGCTTGTTGCGTTCTTTAGTCTGGCCCAAGTTGGCCTCCGAGTTGAAATCAATGTTGCGGAATACACCCTCCAGTTTGGCCTTGTTGGCATCTTCGATGTTCTCCAGCGACACGTTGATCAACTCGCCGATGTTCGCTTCGTTCCGTTTGGCGAACAGGCTGTAATAGTCACACCCCTCCGGCAGAATGAAGCGCTCCCGTGCCAGCCTCCTCGCCACCCGTTCCTTGTCGCCCTTGAACTCCTTTTCAAATTGTTCGCGCTTGTCCCGCCAGAGGTCAGACAAGTATTTCAAGAACAGCATCACGAGGATGTAATCCTTGTATTGCGCCGGGTCTATTGTGCCGCGAAACGTATCGCAGGCCCGCCAGGCCACATTATTAATTTCGTCCTGATTGATCGGTTTCATGTTTATCAATTTAAAGTTTAGAGATCGAATCGCACGCTCTTTGAGCAGTCCGGGCCAGTTTTTCATTCGTGAGCTTCCAATTCAAGCTTGCGAGACGCTCTGAAAGCTTCCGCTCTGTGACCGCCATTTCCGCAGCAACCACGATATTTTGCTGCACCTTTAGCGGTGGGAGCTGTATTTCGAGTTCAGAAAGATCGCTTTTTTCGATTATTTGCACGTACGTCCCCTTCCTTCGACCGGCGAAATAATCTGCAGATTGTTCCGTACGGAGAAACCAGGCCAAAAACTCAGGAACGACTTTTGCCACTTCCGGCCTCAAAATGAAAAATTGGGCGCCGACAATTGTTCGCGGTCCACCGAGACGATATACGAACGCCGTTGTTCGAATCCCACGATTCGGAAATATCACGTCACCCGACCGAAGAACCTGTTCGTCGCTGACGCTCTGCCCCGGTTCGATACGGAGGAAACCGTCCTTGAGCAAGGTCCCATCTTGAGAAATGTCCCCAATTCGGATGAGTCGGAATGAACCAGAAGGGACAGGACGCGTGGCGTCCCGCCCCCTAAGGGTAGCTCCCATTCGGATATCTGCTATGGAGCTAATTTTTGGCATGTTTCTTCATGGGCATTCGGGCAGGCTCAGCAGGTTGTCCGGCTGATAGCCGTCCGCCTCGGTTTTCAAGTATTTGCGGCCGTTGTGGAGGGCAATAATCACCCCAACACTCTTGCCGCCAACACTGACGAAGAACCGCCATTTCCCGCTCTCAATGCCTACTATGGCGTCCGACTCCGCAAGCTTCCATTGTTTCCCAGCATCGAAGCCGCCAATATTCCTGATACGCTCGTGAGCGTTCTGACGGTCCGTCTTGTTGATGCATTTGACTTGGTACGTATCTGCCATTTCTTCTTTCCAGCCCACCGGATTTGGAACGGAAGCCCCGGTATATTGGGCTTGATTTGAAACCGCGCCAGAGTTAAGAATCAATTGCTTACTCGATCCCGCTCTCGTAGCGGCTTCGGTTATTGGCTTGGTGGGCGTAATTGTCCACCGAGCCTTTTTTCCCGTTCAAGCGTAACAGTATCTCATACGTATGTAAAAAACGCAAGCGATATATTACAATTATTTAGCATACATAGTAATCGTGCATTTTTGTGGTCGCTTCTTATTAAAAAGTCATTTTCTCTATTCTCAGAAATTATCTTAAGAAATTAAACTTAACCATATTCCCAAATCCTTGCCTAAGCGATGCAGCGAAAAGAACGGCGGGGGTTGGGCTAGGGCGGCGTGAATTTTTCCGGCGCGACCCTCAAAATCCTCGCCTCAATCGCCCATAAACGCCGAAAGATGCTGCCAATCCTACACTTCCCCCAAGCCGCACTCTATAGAGCGGCTCGCTCGCCAGGCATTTTTCACTCCGCAGCTTAGCCTCCGCGCCCTCCTCTGGCTTTGACCGGCGCTAAGGTGATTGAAATTGGTGGTCGCCATTTGCCAATTTACGCGCCGCACGAATGATCATTGTGAGGATTTGCTGGAGAGGCCACATCCGTCGAACTGGCGGATATCGAAATTACCTGTGTCGATGTTGTAAGCGATGAGGAGATACGTCTCATCGGTAGACTGCTTTGGCCAAGCGCGGATTCCCTCGACCAAAAACTCAAAGAGTTTCTCAATCTTCCAGGAGCGCGTTTGAAAGACCATCACCTTCAGCGCAGACTTCGCCAGGTGTAATTTCTCGAAGTCGTATTTGATGTGCGTATTGTTTCCCCACTCGGATTCTAGCACGAGATACACCTCAACAAGGTGGCCCTTCTCGTTGTTTCTGTACCAAACGAGATCGTATAGCCAGCCTCCGTCGAATCGGTCTTTGAATCCTCCGGCACATACCGCCCAACCATGCTTCTCTCCGAGCGTTCCGATGTCGTCCTTGAGCTGAACTGTCCATGCACCATCTCCTTTCGTGTTTTTCGCGCGGAGGCGCTCCGGCAGGCTGTCAAATGATTTTATGATGGCCTTCGCTATTTCGGCCGGGCTTGGGTGGGTCGTTTCCATGTCCCAGCCTTAATCCCGGTGGTTTCCCCCGTCAAGCCGCCGCTGGCATCTTCCACGCGTTGCCTTTCTTCTCATCGGCACAGGCGCCGATGATGATACACAATGTTTGCGAGTCCAAAGACAAAAAATCGGAGCGGAGATTTCAAAGCGGAGGAAAAACGCATGCTGCCGTGTGCGTGTGTAACCTCCAGCGATCAGTGGTGCATGGAGAACGCCAATATTCTGAACCCAAGTCCCGGGCTGATCATCGGCGCTTATCCCAACATTGCCAGCGGTCGAATGAATCTTCCTCATCGGGATTCTCAGATTCGATCTCGGCGTCCGTGAAAAGGACCGTGAGTGTTTTGCCGTAGTGGCCTAGTCCGACTACGTCTTCCTTCATCTCAATACGCGGGGCACCTTCCAACCACTCGTCAAGCATTGAGCAACCTTCCTTCTGCACGCCATTGGCAATATTCTGCGGGTCCCGGTTGAACTTCGTCGTGGTGCTGCTTCCTGGAATAGAGTCGCCATGCCGCATCCATGTGACCCCGTTGAGATCTTGGAGGACGGGGGAAAGACAGCAAAAATCGACGGCGTCATTGCTGCTGACGATGACAGCAACCGCACTCTCGGAGAATTCGGCAAATCGTATTGCGGTAGCTGTGATTGAGGTGACACATTGGCCGGCAAGACGCTCGATCGCTGGAAACCCGTCCCCTGCGGCACTTGTTGCCTTGCGAAACAAAGCGGCTGGCATCAGCAGCGTGGCCGCAAAAAAGTCTGCTTCCCTTTCGCACAGGTCGGGGGCGACGAAGCCTCTACGCGATGAATGGATAGTGGATGTCGCCGTAAAGAGCTTCTCCACATGGCCTGGGATGAAATAGTGGCCCAGCTCGTGGCTGACCGTAAAATTGATGTAGCCTTGGTTGCTGATCCGGTTTGCGTAAGCAATGCCGAACGAATCCCCGCTCTTTATGAGAAACCCCGAAACGCCTGGCTTAGTCGATTCCATCGCCTGGACCATGATGCCCCGAGATCGGGCGATCCCGAATGGGTCGATCGGCAGTGCTGTCTCCGCGGAGACCACGTCCTCCGCTGCCTTGGCGACCTCCAACGCGCGAATCTTAGAAATCACGCACGCCCTCCATTTGGGCGGTTTTTGTCAGCGAGTACCTTTGCCATCGATTCCAGCGTCTTAAAATCGTCGGCGCTTAAGTTCTCCGCATGGCGGAACAGGCTCCCGGCCTCCGGGCCGGACGCTCCCGGGTCCTCCACCCGCCCCAGCAGGTAGTCCGTCGTGACGGTCAGCGCATCTGCTAAACGTTTAAGGTTATCGAAGGATGGGGATCGGTTGCCGGTCTCGAAATGGGATATCGCCGACGGCTGTAGGCCGCTCTTCGTGGCGAGGTCACCCTGGCTCATTTTTCGGAGATCTCTGGCCGCCCTAAGCCGATGGGAAAAGGTTTCTTTCATTTCATCAAAAATATTTCTTGCATATAGACGAGTTCGTCATATATTATATGCTATTAACGTCTGATTATTCAGGCGTCGTTCTTTGCAGCCGTGTATGACGATTTCGTCAATTAACATAATACGTCGTGACGAGAGCGCAAGATAAAACGCGCAAAATCGTTTGGCGGGCTTTCCTCGTGTGAGGATAGCGGACGTGGTCGGATTTGGTTGCCGGGGACAACAAACAAAAATTATGAGTACTCAAACTCAAGTTACGGCCCAGGCAAACGACCTGGGGCATCAAGAGAAACAATGCGCCCCTGAACCGAAGTGGTCGGCGGTCGTCGATGACGAGAGCCTTCCGATGCCACGGCGCCGGCTCAAGGCGCGGGTGGTACTGGAGCAGGCCGGGGCCGAGCCGGGTCAAGTCCTGGTACGCGACCTTGACAGCGAGCACGACGTGGCGCTTCACCACGACCAGGAGATTGACCTTGCTGAGGGCAACGTGTTCTACCTGGTTCCTGAATGCGACGCACCTAAACCGGCCGACTGCCATGCGCCACCTAAATTGGCCTTCGTGGTAGACGACCGGCCGGAGGAGGTGGTGTTGGCCAACCAGACCGGCCTTACGTTGCGGGACCTGTTTGGTCTCGCACCGGATGTCCTACTGTTCCGGGACTACCAGTCGCCGCATGACAATCCAATTGGGCTTGAAGATGCGGTCCGGTTCATGGATGGCCCCGTGTTT
Source organism: Verrucomicrobiales bacterium (assembly GCA_003140095.1). Taxonomy (GTDB): domain Bacteria; phylum Verrucomicrobiota; class Verrucomicrobiia; order Limisphaerales; family Palsa-1400; genus Palsa-1400. The sequence continues at coordinate 15,542 of PLIU01000086.1, forward strand.
TACACCCGGCGCCACAAGCCCCATGTGATCACCATCACGATTGACGGCAAGCCCTACGAACTGCATCAGGAGAAGGCGACCGTCAAGGAGCTCAAACGGTTGGCGGGCATTCCGTTGGCTGACGTGCTCGACAAAATCGTCGACGGCCAGATGGTTCCGCTGGATGACAACGCGACCGTCGAACTCCATTGCGGCGAGGTTTTTGTCAGCCATCCCAGAGACAACGCGTCATCGTGAGTATGCTCCCCCAAGACCAAATCGACGAGTTGAAGGGGATGTATTCCGGCCTCGGCTCAATTGCAGAAGCCGGAGTACAATACATCCTGATTCCCAACCTGATGCTGCCGAAGGGCTGTTCTCCGGAGAGAGTAGACGCGCTCCTTTGCCCAACTAACCGGGGCGATGGATATGCCTCCAGGCTGTTCTTCGCCCAGCGCGTCGCAGGGCCGAAAGTGCTGAATTGGAATGCGAACGGCGTTCGCATTGGCGATCGCAACTGGCACGCTTTCTCGTACCGGATCGGCGCTTCGGCAAAACGGTTGGCTCAGATGATCTCCAGTCACTTAACTGCACTCCAATGAACTTAACACTTCGCATTCCGCAGTCTGTATTGTGCGTCGCCAGGCAGGACCTGGCACGTTCTCACCCATTCGCGTATGAGCGCATCGGGTTTTTCAGATGCCGGCCTACGGTTCGGCCGGACCTAATTGTGATCACCGGTTACGACGCCGTGCCCGACGAGCAGTACATCGAGAATTCTGGCGCAGGCGCGTGTATCGGACGCATGGCAATCCAAACCGCCATGCAACGCATCCTGACCCACAAAGTCGGCCAGATTCACGTTCACCAGCACGGGCACCGAGGCGTGCCCTCGCCGAGTTCCACTGATTCCGCCAATCAGCCGAGGCTGGTGTCGAGTTTTCGCAACCTCGGTCCGCAGTTGCCTCACGGCTTTATCATTCTCAGCAACACCCATGCGTGGGGTGAGTTCGCCGTGCCAGGTCGCCGCCGATTCGAAAAACTAAGGAGCATCAGCGTCGTCTCAGCCAGACTGGAGTTCTTATGAACACGCGATATCAGAGGCAATCGTTCCTCGGCGAAGGAAGTCAGACCGTAATCGAGCGCGCATTGATCGGCATTGTCGGACTTGGTGGCGGCGGCTCTCACATCGTCCAGCAAACAGCGCACATTGGCTTCAAGCACTATGCCGTGTTCGATCCGCAAACTGCGGAGGACACCAACCTTAACCGCTTGATTGGTGCTCGGCTTGTGGATATTGGCCGCGAAAAGCTCAAAATCGCCCGCCGGATAATCAAAGGGTTGCAGCCCGACGCCAGGGTGCTGTGCCAACGGGTCCGGTGGCAGGCGGCTCCCGATGTTCTCGCGGCGTGCGACATCGTCTTCGGTTGCGTGGATTCTTTCCAGGACCGTGATGAGTTGGAGACATTTTGCCGGCGCCATCTCATCTTATACATCGATATCGGGATGGACATCCACCAAGTGGATGGGGATCCGCCGCGGATGGCGGGCCAGGTGATTCTGTCCGCGCCGGGCTACCCCTGCATGAAATGCCTTGGCTTTATCACACCGGAGAAGCTGGCCAGGGAAGCCCAAGCTTATGGGGTGGCCGGGGCGCGCCCCCAAGTCGTCTGGCCAAACGGCGTCCTGGCATCATCCGCCGTAGGCTTGGCTGTTGCCGCGCTGACCTGCTGGACGCAAAACGCGCGGGCGCCAGTTTACCTGTGTTACGATGGCAACAAGAACCTGCTGACCGACCATGTGCGGTTGCAGTTTACCCCGAAGGAATGCCAGCACTACCCTCTGGCCAGTGGGGGATCAGCGATAGTCACCGCCCTGTGAACTAAAATGAACAGAACTGCTTGACATATCAAGCAGTGCTCTGTACAATGTGCGGCAGAGAATGAAGAAGACACTTAAAGAATTAGGCGATTTCCTGCGTGGGGGACGCGAAGGCAAGGGGCTTTCACTTCGTAAGGTGGAGGAATTGACCGGAGTATCAAATGCATACGTGAGCCAACTGGAAGGGGCCAAGATTCAACAGCCTTCGCCGCTGGATCTCCACAAACTTTGCGAGCTTTACGAACTGTCTTACTCCCTGGCCATGGAGCATGCCGGCTATCCTTTGCCGGAAGGGGTTGAACCGGCCTCGGCGCGGCAACGCCTGTTGGCTCGGTTGGGTCCGACCACGGCGGACGAGGAAGACTCGCTGGTGGATTACGCGGCCTTTCTGCGCTCGAAAAGGAGGGGTAAATGATCTATTCGTTTTCTGAAGGGCGAATGTTCCGAAAATGCCAGCGCTACTGGTACTACAGCAAGCGCCTGGCGAGTCCGACGGCCAAAGATCCACTGCGACGGGAGGCTTATCTCCTCGGGAAGCTGCAGAGCATCTACGCATGGCGTGGACGGATTGTGGACCAGGTCATCGAGAAGATCGTCGTTCCTTGTCTTCAGCGCAAGACCCAGATCACTCTTCAGACGGCCCTGCAGGGCGCCAAGGCAATTTTTGATTCGCAGTTGGATTTTGCCTTGAAGAGGGGGGTTTTCCAGCCGGGCTTTAAGGCGTCCGCGCACGAAGACGATCTGGCGGCCCTGTTCTGCGTGGAGTATGGCCAACCGCCAACGGGAGATGAGGTTGCAAAGGCGCGGGCAGAGATCAACACCGCGCTTTCGAACTTGTTCCAAAGTCCCCAATTTAAAGACATCAGGGACAGCATGAAGGGTGCCTTTCGGATCGCTGCGCAATGCCCCATTACCTTCAAATTTGCAGGGGCTACGGTTCGGGCAGTCCCGGATCTGATCTGCCTTTTCCGGGAAAGCCCACCCCTGATTGTTGACTGGAAGGTGCATATGTCTGGAGTCCATGATTACTATCAGCAGCTCGTATGCTATGCGATTACCTTGACAAACTGCGGTCCGCACGCGGCTCTTCCGACAGACCTTCGCGCCTGTCGGGCACACGAGGTAAGGCTGGTTGAGGCCCAACTGCTTACCAACGAAGCGCGTCCCCATGTGATTGACCAGGACGACGTCTTGGAGGTTGAGAACCGGATGACGACCGAGATACACCAGATGCTGATGGCTGTAGACGGCCGGGACAGCAAAGAACTGACCGCCGAAGACTTTCCGACGACCAATCGCCTCGGCGCCTGCGAAAAATGCAATTTCCGAAAACTCTGCTGGGAGAATTGAACTATGAGTGAACTTGAAACGAACATCTATCGCATCACAAACCTGCGCGATCTGGCATCGACCTACCGAACCTACCAGGTGGTGAACCTTCATCGCGACCAGGACGAGTACTTCCAGAACTGTCAACTCTTGACCCGGAAGCTTAGCTTCAAGTTGAAATCGCCAGCCGCTGTCATCGACCGCAAGGACGAGGCAATCCTGGTGGTGAAACAGGACTCCCCGGAACCGCCAAAAGAGATGTTCGTAGTGCGGGGGCAGGTCCAGTTTAAACCCATGGATGAGAACATCCATTTGGATTACACCACCCGGAGCCCCGAAAATGATCAGATCGCGATCCGATTCTTGAGTTTTCTCATACAGAGCCCCCTGTACAACCGTCTGGACTTGTGGCAACCCGGATCCGGGAAGCCCTTTTTCGAGAGGCAACCCAACCGGCAGGGCGAACAACTGAACCTCTTTCGTGGCTACTCGGTCCGTCCTCTTCTCACGACGTCGGGAGACATTGGCCTGTGCGTGGATGTTCACTCCAAACTTGTCTATCGCCGACCGTTGCCCATCTATCTTGATCGTCAGGCTTTTCAGCGGTGGAAGGGGGCGCACGTTATTTACCACTTCGGATTGAATTGGTATGAAGTCGCCCTCGCGGAGTTTAGCGCGTTGAACGTCTCCCAGTATAAGTTTCCCATGAACGGGGGGTCTGCCATTCTACATGATTACATCCTAAATGGGTGCGCCAAACCGCTCCCGCCCGAGATCGCCAACCTTCCCAAAGATTCCTCGACCGTCGTCTATTCCGACAACCGTGATGATAAGCGGGGAGCTGCCGCGGCCCTCTGCTACCAGGTGGTGGGCAACGACGACCACCGCGCGCAGCAGGAATTTCCAAGCCTGTCAATTCCTCCTCACGTTCGTTCCCAACTTATACAGGATTTCGTGGAGAAGCACCTGCAACGGCTCAAGTTTGCAAACACCGAGTTGCGATTGGACCCGAAGCCTATGGCGACAACCCCGAGACTCTTCCCGGTGCCCGACCTGGAGTTTGGCTGTCACGCGGTCTTATCGACGCGTGGCACTGCCGGCGCAGTTCAAGTCAGCCTGGATGAGCTTGGCCGCAAGAGGATGTCGTTGCTCAAAGACAAAAATGTTGGGTTCTACGTATCCAGCCCCCTGGACAATTTCTATTTCTTCATGCCGCAGAGCGTGCATGAGACCTTCGGACCGGTCTTCTTGAAATCTCTTTGCGCAACAGTTGACGACCTGTTTCCACAGGCCCGCTCGTTTGATCCCAGGTTAATTGTGTATCCGGACCGCGGCAAGAACTTCAACCAGCTCAGCGAGGCGATTTTCGAGAAGGCCGCCTCCGATTGCGAGCGGGGCGGCTACTCGGTCGTGATGATCCCAGAATTCCAGAGGCGCCGCCCCCGCCAGGAAGACACGTCTGCCGCCTTCATCATCCAGCAACTGCGAGCTCGCGCAGACCTGTTCGCCTCCGTCATCCATACGACTTTCGCCACGCAGAACTATGTGGCCCGTTCCAGTCCTGACGGCCGCACATCGTATGCCCCTTATCCGCGGTCTGAGGGAAGGCTCAGCGGATACCTACGTGGGGTTGCCATCAACAAGGTACTCCTGCTCAACCAGAAGTGGCCCTTTGTCCTGGCAACCCCGCTCCATGCCGATGCAGTCGTAGGCGTCGACGTCAAGGGAAACATGGCCGGGTTCGTGGTCACCAACAAGTTGGGCAACACAATTGTGCCGTTCCACAAGAAGTCGCAGCAGAAGGAGAAGCTTATGACGAAGCAGTGCCGCGAGTATCTTTGCGACATTATCAGCCGGCTTGCGGAGCAGACCGATGTCCTCATCAAAAACATCGTGGTTCATCGGGATGGCAAACTTTACGATACCGAAATCAAAGGCATCGAGCAGGCATTGCAAAAGCTCAAGGACGATCATCTGATTGACTCCAACGCGGCGGTCACTTTTGTTGAGATTCCCAAGAGCGCGCCGGCGCCTCTCCGCCTGTTCGACATCTCTATCCAGGGCAATGGAGGTCGCTACGTTGACAACCCCCAAGTGGGCAATTATTACTTCCTGAGCGAATCGGAGGGATTCGTTTGCACCACCGGCCGCGCGTTCGGCCACAAGGGAACAACCAAGCCCCTTCATGTGATAAGGAAATCCGGGCCGCTCACTTTGGAACAGTGCCTTCAGGATATTTTTTCGTTGAGCTGCTTGGCCTGGACCCGCCCTGAGGACTGTTGCCGGGACCCGATTACGATCAAGCTCAACGACCGTTGGTTGGGTGAGGATGGTACCGATGTCGAGGAGGGGGATGAAACCGACGAAATTGCGGAGGAAGAGGTGAAGACAAAATGAGCGCCATCGGATTTGATTCCTGTTTTTACGCCCGGCTGGACGAATTCTCCAGATCTTTGAATCATGTCTTGCTCGCAGCCGATGCTCCTGCGTTCGCCAGCGATGATGACTGGCGGCAGACGTTGGAATTGGTTCAAACGCTGGCGGCCCAGAACAACACTTCCCTGGCAGCATCCTCGGTTGCGGCGTCGCTTACCGGCAGGATGGGGGAGAAGTCTTACTGGTCAGATGTGGCGCGCGCGCTCATTGCCCGGACTCTGGATTCCACGACAAAAAAAGAACTGAGCGCGCTAGCATGGACCCTTGATGATGAACGGAATGCCGTTCTAGCCCGGATGCGACATGCTTGAGGATTATCTACAAGTCGCCGCCTCCCAGTTGATCGAGCGCGCTTCGGGCCTTAAGGGCAAGCTGCCGCGTCCCCCGCGCCAGGAGTTCGAGCGTCTCGCCTCCCAGTGTTGTGATGGTATTGACCGGGCAATTCGGGAGTTGGTGGTATTACGAGATAATCCTGCGTTTAAGAAGCCGGAAAACGCTTCCGCGCGTTTGCTGGAATTCCGGCGGATCGCATCCAACATTGACCGCCTTGAGAATGAGGCTGTGGCACCCATTGTTCGGAGTAGCAAAGACGAGGGAGTCATGGTCAAGTTGCTCTATCGGATGAGCAACGAAATCGTTTATCCAATTGAACTGCCAACTGTGAGTATGCTTTCGCAGAACTATTTCTTCATTCGCACCGACTTTAAGTTGATGTGCATCCCGCTGATGGAGACGCAATTTTTGCTGCACCTGCCCGACGTTTACCATGAACTATGTCACCCCCTCTTCAGAACTCAGCATGACCCGAGAACGAAAGCGTGGCTCGATGCTTTTCTGTTGGCCAAGGCGTTGATCTACGACCATATGACGAAGCAGATAACGGTTTCTGGGGCCTCGCGGGCGCCGGACGCAATCAAATTATTCCTCCAGCTGGCGCGGGAAAATTGGACCTGCCGGTGGATGGAGGAGATCTTCTGCGATCTCTTTGGCCTGTTCTCCGTCGGGCCGGCGTTTGCCTGGGCGCATTTGCACCTCCATGCGGAACGGGGGAGAAGCGCCTTCCAACTTCCCCACCCAAGGTCCAGTCACCCAGCAGATGCGGCGCGGATGACGTCACTATTGGAGGGCTTGCTCTTAGTTGGAGAAAAGAAAATTGCCGCAGAGATCGAGAGGCGCTGGCGAGATTTGTTATCTATCGCCGGGCAGAATGAGCCACCAGATTTTCAGCGATACTATCCGGACAGGATTCTCAGGCAAACGGTCGAAGCAGCTTACGCGGGCTATACAAAAATGGGTTGCCGACCATGGCCACAGTCGACCGACGATAATGTCCGCACGACCTTGAACGAAGCGTGGAGAAAATTCTGGAATTGTCCGGCCGAATTTGTAGCCTGGGAACAAGCGACCGCATCTGCCCTTCTCGCATGATCCGAACAGACGAAGGTCATGGAGGCGTCGCCGCACGCAAGATCGCCTGCCTTCATATCATGAGGACCAAAGCGCCACGAGCTACTTATTATTTGTAACCTGATTGCACCCTGCTACTTGGCACGAGCTATCAGCCCCAGGATGCCTCACCTTAAGAATTCCCCTACGAAAGTGCCATTCCCCCAGGTAATAAAACCTCCGTTCTGACTTCGGATCAGAAGGTTGCAGGTTCAAGTCCCATTCCGCGCCTGCGCGGGCGCGGCCCCGTTGAAGCGGAGCCGACCTGCCCTATCACAATTGGACGCTTCAAGAAACCGGATGGAACCGAAACCGTAGCTTTGAACGGTCAGGGTTAGGGTTTGGGTCCCGATAAGTCGTTTTTGATTGTTCGTAGGGCGGCTTGATCTCGATGCGCTTGATAAATGGCACCGCGCTGCCTCGCTCCGAATCGGCGCTGCTTACTTGGATAAATACGACTGAGTGCTGGACAAAATATTCGTAGAGTTTAAGCAGGTGGTCTCCGTCAATGGAAACTTCGCAATCGGCAAAAACTAGCCTCAATGTCGCGGGCGGAATAAATTGCACCATATCCAGGCATGAATAAGGAAAACCGACGGCACCTCCGGCACTCGGACGAACATCCAGCATGTTAATGTGATGGCCTGACTCCGTCTTGTATCCGGGGCCGGGGTTCCCGTGTTTGCTCATTAGGTCGCTCATAATTCAGTGTTCTGTCAGTATGTTAATCGTTAATTCTTCCGCTTATGTGCGCGCGTTCTACATGCGGACGCCATACGACTGCTTTTGCCGTGGAGACGCGTGGCGGCTGCGTTCACGAGTCATTTGTCGTGCCGAAATGGGGGGAATGTTATCGTCTGCCCGCTGCTTGTCGTCTTCCGGAGCGGCGGGATCCGCAGCCTGGTCTGGTTTCGCTTTTTCACAGGGTTGCTCCGAAATGCAAACGCTTTGCCCCCTCAAATCCGGCGAGATGGCCTGAATTCGATTCGCTGTCTGCTCATCAGCGATCGCATTTTTCACCAAATCCGTTGCCGATGGGCGATGAGACGTCTTATTGACTGCGTTTAGCAACGCGCCTTTGTCGTAGGTATAAATTGTCAAAGCCTCTTTGAATCGGCTGGCCGAAACATAAAACTGCTCACGGTCAGCCGCTCGGAACGATTCAGAACTTTCTGCCACAAAAACGCAATCCACTCCCTTGCTTTGGGCGCTGTACGACGTGATGCAATAACCGTTGGTTAAATATCCATAGTCACTTGGAATGACCCAGCCGTTTGAAAGTTCGATGTCACCCTGCTTAGTGAAACCCTTGATCTGTTTCAAATCACCGTTGTTGAGCCGTTTCCTATTCCTAGTGAACCCGTTCCGGGTGATGCGAACCATATCGCCCGGAGCAAGCGAGACGCGCCGCGATTCATAGACCTGAAAACGGACGGCCTTGTCCAATGCCAAAAACGCGATTTTGCCTTCGTTTCGCCTGACAAAAACGCAGCCCGACTCACATCCAAATACCGTTGCTCGTTCACCTCGCTGGAATCCGACGACGTTTTGATGAAACTGGACGACCATGCCAGGGACATAATTCCGCCCATCAGCCCGCTGGGCTTCCGTCCATTGCAGGTTTTTCAATTGGAGAAACTCGCGTTCATCCACGCCAATTTTTTTGGCGCCCTTCAACTTCAAACGAATTTGCCGCGTCACACGCTCGCCCTCAGCGTGTGTCGGTGAAATGACCAACGCCGACTTGCCGCGCTTGATTGCCGCCGCATAATCGTCGGCCAAGGCTTCATGGCGTGTTTCGGATGGCAGTTCGCGCAGCATTTCCAGCGCGTCCAACCGTTTGAAGGCGCTCTCCAAATTGCCGCTGCGCAGGTCAGCGACGAGATTTTTGTGAACCTCAGCCTTTTGCCGCCGAATTTCGGTCAATTCCGCAGCCTTGAGACCAGCGTGGTTCTCCAAAATCCGTAGGGCGTCTCCGCGCTCAACGGCCCGATGCTGGGCCGTGTCGCCAGAAAGGATGACCCGGCAGTTTTCCCGCTCGGCCAAGTCCGCCACCCGCGTCAGGGTGTGAACGCTCAACAATCCAGCCTCGTCAATCCAAATTACTTGACCTTGAAGTTGTTTTTGCAGGGCTGAATTTTGCAGCAGCATTTCGACGGTTTCTGCGTTGGCAAATCCAGCATCCGATCGAAGCACACCGCGAGCCGCTTCCGCCGACGGCGCGAAGGTGAAAACTTTGAACCCGGTGGATTCAATCACGGCCACGACTTCCTTCATCATCGTCGTTTTGCCCGTTCCCGCGCCGCCGCGAATGGCAATGACCCGGTCCGTGCTGCGCAGAACGTGAAACACGGCTTTGCGCTGCTCGTCCGAAAGCCGCTCGTTCTGAAAACTGTGCGATTCCCGAAACGCGCGAAACTTTCCGCGACCGCTCTGGACAAATTTAATCAGCCGCTGTTCCTCTGCCAGCACTTCTTTCGTCGTAAACCATTCACGCCCATCGGCCATTTCCTTGATAAAATCGGCTCGCAACAATTCCCGTTTGACCGCTTCTACGTCCACGTCGCCGAAGCCATAGCGGAAAGCTTGACGCAGCAATTCCTTGTCGGTGACGATAGACGCCCGTTCGTAGCAATGCCGAATCGCAAAATCCATCGCCTTTGCATCCGAAATTCGCGGCGCAGTGGACATCGAACTGCGAAATGCAGCATGGATGGCCAAGCGTTCAGCGGGCGAAACGCGTCGTTCCCACAGCTCCCGTAATTCTGTTTTGGAAATCTGTTTCTGTTTTCGTTCACGGGTTAGTGCCGCCAGTCCATCCCTTTCTTTCGCCGTAGTAACGCCCAACTCCTTTGATTTTTGCTCCACCTGTTCCGACCGCTTGGAAAACTCGTGCAACACCCGCTCCGGCACCCCGGCCAGTTCCCATCCTTTTGCCGTGCGATCAATCTTGTAGCTGATGTCCGCCAGTTTCCGGGCGAACCGCGCATGAAACGCCGCCTCGAAATAAGGCGCATTCGCTTTCAAATCACCAAATTCTCCAGCCTTCCATCGCCTCTCCGTTTCGTCCCAAGTGGCGTTAAAGGCGTAACAATGTGCGTGCAAATGCGGGTCAGGCACGCCCTTGACTGGACGAGCCGTGAAGTGGACGAACTCAGCCCAAATCATGTTGCCCGTCGTCCGATTCTCGTTTGCGCCATTCTTCCGCACCCGTGTCTTGCTTTCCAATTCAATTTCCTGCATCGTCTGTTTCACCGAGACCCTGAAAGCGTCAAGTATCCGCTCGTCCTTGGTGAACTCATACACTACTGAAACAGACTTTGGGCAATGGAAATTGAAATCATAGCCCACCCTCCTATTGTCGCAATTTCGCTGTGTTAGGCGATCATCCATTCCCGGCCTTTGATTCTCACACAAGGCATCAAATGCCTTCTGAGTCACCGGCCCTGACAATCCCAGGTTCTCCGCCCCTACACCGTGCCAATTGCCCCGTATCTCCTGACCCTCGCTGTAATAATCCTCCCTGCCCAACGATTGCTTGAAATATTCCTTGGGGGCGTAAGACATAATTCTTC
>PLIU01000187.1 GCA_003140095.1 Verrucomicrobiales bacterium
CCGTTCAATTTCCCGGCCATGGTGCCGCTGTGGATGTATCCCGTCGCGCTGGCTTGCGGCAACACCTTCGTGCTCAAGCCGAGCGAGAAAGTCCCGTTGACGGCCATCCGCATGGTGCAACTGCTGGCCGAGGCCGGCCTGCCCAAGGGCGTCATCAATATCGTTCACGGCGGACGCGACTGTGTCGATGCGATCTTGACCCATCCGAAAATCAAAGCCATTTCCTTCGTTGGTTCCACGCCTGTGGCACGGCACGTCTTTGAAGTAGGAACCCGGCATGGCAAGCGCGTCCAATCCAATGGCGGCGCCAAGAATTACATCTTTATCATGCCGGACGCCGACGTGGAGAACTCCACGCGAGGCCTCATTGAAGCCGCCTATGGGTGCGCAGGCGAACGTTGCATGGCCGGTTCCACCGCCGTGATGATTGGTGACGCGGCGAAAAAATTCCTGCCCTCGATCGTTGAGGCCGCGCGTGCGATCCAAGTCGGCCCCACGGACCGTGAAGCGCAGCCGCAGATGGGGCCGGTCATCACGCGCCAGCATCGCCAGCGCGTCGAGCAACTCATCGAGGCGGGCGCGCAAGAAGGCGCCCGCATCGCACTCGATGGCCGTTCCGTTAACGTGCCGGACGAACCGAACGGCTTCTTCCTCGGCGCCACTGTTTTGGACGGCGTGCAGGATGGCATGAGCGTGGCGCGTGAGGAAATATTCGGCCCCGTGCTCAACGTCATGCACGTAGGGGATTTGGCGGAGGCCATCGAGCAGGCCAACCGTTCGCCCTACGGCAACGGGGCGTCGATCTTCACCCGTTCGGGCCGCGCGGCGCGGGAGTTCAAACACAGCGTCAAGGCGGGGATGGTGGGAGTCAACATCGGCGTGCCGGCCTCGATGGCGTGGTTTCCCTTCAATGGCTGGGATGAATCGTTTTTTGGCGATTTGCACATGCAAGGCAAGGAAGGGGTGCAGTTTTTCACGCGGCTCAAAGTCACCATGACCCGCTGGTTCAGTGACGGCGAAGGCGACATCTGGCATCGGTAAAAGATGACCTTGCGCGATCCAGATTCACCGGTGCGGCGCATGACCATCGCCATCGTCGCCGCGGTGGCTATGATGTTGGCGGCGGGATTGGTTTATCTTTTAGTGGCGTCCAAGGACACCAGCGTCCGATTCAATGGCGCCGCCCTGGTGGCGGCCGCGCGGGCCTACACGCGGGATTTGCAAGTCCGCAAGCAACCGATTCCCCAATCCGTCACGCTGGAGGAGTTGGTCGCGCTCCATTTCCTGCAGCCTGGGGAGATCGAGGCCTTTCACGGGTTGAAAGCAACGATAGTGTTGACGGCCACGGAGAGCGGTCCGCGCGCCGTTCTGATGCGGGTCAGCCTGCCCGACGGCGGGGAGATCAGGCTGCTGGGCGACGGAAGCGTGCAGCAAGCGGCGCGGTGATAATCCCCGGTCGCCAGGAGAGTTACTCGATACTTTGCCGCCATCGGCCCTCTTGGAAGCCATCAATCAATTTGGCCACCAATTCAGAGTCGTCTTGCAGGTCAAGAAATGACGACCGCGCTTCCAACAGTCGCACGAAGCCCGGGGGATTGGCGGCCGCTTGCTCCACAGCAACAAAACCCATGCTCCAAGCGCCGAAATTTCGCTCGGCCGCATCCTTCCGGGAGAGCAACATTACCCGATCATGGCGCGGATCACGCTCGATGCGCGAAAACAGCGTGGTGACATCTTCTGCGTGGCCTTCGAGGATTTGGAAAAACGACAGTTTATGGTAGAGCAATAAACCGGTGGCGCCTGCGCTGGTGTTATGCGTTCTTGCCTTCAACAGAAGTTCCCGCAGGCCCATTTGTGTGAATGGCTTTGTCGCCGCGCTCACATAGACCATTCTAATAATTGGTGTCGTCTCGGTTGGCACAAAGTAGTTTCACACGCTTGTGGATGCTTGTAAAGATTCGTTCGCGGATTTGCCTGTTTCTCCGGAAACAGCGATGCCAGTTTCGTCCCGGCCTGCTTCAGGGTCCACTTGCCGCGCTACTTTTGCCACCCGATTCCCCGGGCTTTGGCGCCTGCCTCACACGAGGTGCAGCAGGTCCAGGCCGATGATGTCCGGGTTTCCCTCCTGGAGGGTGGATAGGAGCGAGGCGGGCGCGTCGCCGACCAACTGGATGCGGCAACTGGCGGCCAGCGCGCCGTCAAAAACCACGTTCTGCACTTCCTCGATGTTCAGGCCGGCCCGGCGGATGTGGTCCATCACAAAGGCCAGCACGCCCACCCGATCATGGTGCCGCACCACCAATTGCCACTTGGCCGGCGTGCGTTTGGCCAGGTTGACGCAATTCAATACCACGCCTGTCTTGATGAAAGTCTCGATCACTCGTATCGCTTCGTCGGCGATCGCGTTCTNNATCGCGTTTTGCGCCTGCGCGGTCGAGGCGCCAATGTGATGCGTGCCGTAAAAGTCCGGCCATTTGAGGATCGGATCGTGGAACTCGGCCACGGGTTGGGCCGGCTCAGGGTCGAACACGTCCAAGCCGGCGCGGATGCGTTTGGACTCGACCGCCTCGCGCAACGCGGCCTGGTCCACCACTTCGCCGCGAGACGTGTTGATGAGGATGGCCCGCGGCTTCATGAGCCAGAGCCGCGAAGCGTTGACCAATTTGCGCGTTTCCGGCGTCAACGCCACGTGCAGCGTCACGATGTCGGCTTCCCGGAAAACGTCATCCACGTTTTCGCACCGGCGCACGCCCAATTCCTCGGCCAGATCGGGCGTGAGCGAACGCGACCACGCCAGCACGCGCAAGCCGAAGGCGTGCGCCCGGCGGATGACCTCGCGTCCGATGGTGCCGACGCCGATCACCCCCAGCGACTTGTCGAAAAGCCCATCGGCGCGGGAGAATTCCTTTTTGTTCCATTGGCCGGCGCGCAGGGCGGCGACGCCGTCCGGGATGCGGCGGTCGATGGCCAGGAGCAGGGCGAAAACCAGTTCGGCCACGGCGATGGAATTCTTGCCGGGACAATTGCTGACGAAGATGCCGCGGCTGCTGGCGGCCTTGACATCAATGGTATTGACTCCAGCGCCCGCCCGCAGCACCAGCGCCAGATGGGGCGAGGCGCGCAGCGTCTCCCCGGTCACCTTCTTGCCGCGCACGACCAGGATTTTGCAGGTCGCGGCCAGCGCGGGCAGTTCTTCGGCCTTGGCGGAAGGTTGGTAGTCCAGTTCGCAGCCCAGTTTTGTCAAGCGATCAAGGTAGGATTCCGGAAATGTATCGGCGACCAATGTGTTCATTTGTTTTCGCCCTCGCCCTTAATGAGGCTTGGGACGATTCCGATACTTTTCGTAAAGCCGAGTATGGCGATTGTCCAGCGAAACTTCGCGCCCCGCCATCCAAAAGTGGGTGACGTTGGCGCGCAAATCCAGTATGTCTCCCGTGCAGGCAAAAAGGGTGGCGTCTTTGCCTGGCTCGATGGCGCCCAACCGGTCCTCCACGCCCAGGATTTGGGCGGGATAAAGAGTCATCGCCTTCAAGGCTTCCTCGGCCGGCAAACCGTACGCCACCGCTTGCGACGCGACGTAGGGCAGATTCCTGGCGAAGGGCGCGTCGAACACGGTGGTTTGAAGGCTTAAGGCGACTTTGACGCCGGCTTGGCGCAAGAGTTCCGGCGCTTTGAAATGAATGTCATAGGACTCCGCCTCGGACAAAGGCAGGCTGTAGATGTCGTCGTAAATCACGGGCACGTTCTTCTTGGCCAGCAGCTCGGCCACTTTCCAGGCATCGCGTCCGCCCGCGATCACGATTTTGTAATGGTTGGTTTCGGCCCACTGGAGCGCCGACTTGATCTGGCGCAGTTCTTCAGCGTGAACCATAATGGGGCGTTCGCCCTTCAGATAGGGACGCATGGCCTCCCACGGCGGATTCAGGCCGGGGTCCGCCGCGCCGTTGGTTTGGGCGGCGTCGCGCGCCTGGGCGTAGGCGCGGGCGTCGGCAAAAAAATCCGCCAATTCTTTTATTCTGCGTTCCCGTTCCTTGATTTGCTCCTCCGCCGAGCCGGCAGCTCTTCCTCGCCGTCCTCCTCGACGCCCAGCGATACTGATTTCCATGGACGGCCAATACACGTGCAACGCCGCCGGCTTTTTGAAAACCATCTCTTCGGTCGTCCAGCCGTCCATGGCCATTAACGCCGACTGCCCCGCGATCATGCTGCCTTCCGGCGCCGGCTCAAAAAAGGCGATGCCATTGGCCCGCGCCACGGGCAACAATTCGGAATCGGGATTGACGGCGACCCAGGACTGAACTTCCGGCACGAACTGTCCGACTTCCTCAGCGTCGAGAGTGGCCCGCACCTCTTCGATCTCGGAGAGGCCCAGGGCCGTGTTCAACAGCAGAAATCCGGGATAAAGGTGCTGGCCTGTCAAATCAACGACTCGGTCCGCCGGGACGTTCAGATGGCCGATCTGTCTCACTTTCCCGTTCTCCAGCAGCACATCGCCAGGCGAGAGCGCGGGCCCGGAGACCGGATGCACCGTCGCGTTCTTGAGCAGCAATGTTTGCGCCCGCGCCGGCGCCGGAGCGGAAGCACAGGCTGCTATGGCCAGCCAGCAGCAGAGGGTCAAATTATGGTTCAAATTCCCCTTCATCGCGATCGTGATTGTAAAAATCGTCCTGATGCTCCAGCGCCGTTTCAAAGAATTGCCGCCTGGCACGGGCGCCGCCGCGGTCATTCGGGCCGCCGGCCTGGAGGGCTTTCCTGGCCTTGGCCAGCAAGGCTTTTCGTTCCTCTTCCAAAGCGGCGGTGCGCGCGGCGTCCAGCGAACGGTCAAAATACTTTTTGCCCTCGATCCACGTTTCCAGGCAGACCGTCGTCGAATCCAGCGGCGATTTTGACCAGAGGGCGATATCGCCGTCCTTGCCCGGCTCGAGCGAGCCGACGCGCTTTTCGACCCGCAATTGGCGGGCCGGATTGATGGTCACGAATTTGAGCGCCTCGATCTCCGAAAGGCCGCCGTACTTGACAGCCTTGGCCGCCTCGAAATTCAATCGCCGCGCCAGGTCGTCCGAATCGGAGTTGAAGGAGACCAGTACGCCGCGATCGTGCATGAGGGTGCCGTTGTAGGGGATGGCGTCGTAAACCTCGAACTTGTAGGCCCACCAATCCGAGAAGGTCGAGCCGCCAATCCCGGCCGCGGCCATTTCATCGGCCACTTTGTAGCCTTCCAAAACGTGGTGCATGGCGGCGACTTGGATGCTGAAACTCTGCATGAGCCGGATGAACATCAGAATTTCGTCCTGACGATAGGAATGGCAGTGGATGAACCGTTTGCCTTGCAGAATCTCGCCCAGGGCTTCCAGTTCCAGGTCGCGCGCGGGCGGCACGGGCGCGACGGGGCCGCCGCGCGCGGACTTGTTGAAGTCATCCCAGGCCTTGAGGTATTGCCGCGCGGCGGTGAAACGGTTATCGTAAAACGCCTGCACGCCCATGCGGGTCTGGGGAAAACGAGTGCCCCCGCGCGAATTGGACTGCTTGACGTTTTCGCCCAGCGCGAACTTGATCGTTGGCGGCGCGCCCTCGAACTTCAAGTCCTCCGGCCCCGCTCCGTCGCGCAATTTGATCAGGCAGCACTGGCCGCCGATGGGATTGGCCGAACCGTGCAGCAAATGAGCTTCGGTCACGCCGCCGGCCAACTGCAAATAAATATTGGCGCTTTCCGAATTGACCACGTCGCCGATCCGCACCATGGCCGAAGAAGGCAGGCTGCCTTCGTTGACATCGCCCAGAATCATGCTGTGGCTGTGGGGATCGATGATGCCGGGCGTAATGCTCTTTCCAGTCGCATCCTCCACCAACGCGCCCGCCGGATGGCGCACGGTTGCCCCCACCTCGGCAATCTTGCCGTGTTCGATCAACAGCGAGGCGATCTCCAAACGGCCCGCCGGGCCGCAGGTCCAAATGGTGGCATTTGTCAACAAGAGGGCGGGCGGATTGGTCAGCGCGCCGCGCCCTTCCAACGGCGCATGGGCCACGCGCTTTTTCAACAATTCCCGCGCCGCCGCCGCCCGGTTGGGGCGCGCCGGTTTTGCCTCCGCGGCTTTCGCCTCCGGCGGTTTCACCTCTGCCGTTTTTGCTTCCGGCGGTTTCACCTCGCCTGGTTTCTGCTCGCCCAGTTTTTCCTCGGGCGGTTTCTCCTCTGCCGCAGCCTCGGCGTTTGTCTCCCCTGTCTCCGTACGATAGAAGCGCCCGTCGATCCAGACCTCCATCACCTTCGCTTCGGGGTCGAAGTAGCCCTTGCCCGAGACGACAGTCAAATTGGCCATCTTGCCCGCCTCCACCGTGCCCAAACTTTTCTCCACGCCGCACAGTTTGGCCGGGACGGTCGTCAGGGCCGCCAGCGCGTCATTCTCGGTCAGGCCCCGATCGATGGCGTAGGCGAGGTTCCGGCGAAAGGCCGACTTGTCTTCCAACTCATAGGTCGTCAGCGCGACCTCCAGATTTTGCGCGCGCAACACCGCCGCGTCTTCAGGCGCCCAATCCCAGGCGCGCAATTGGTCCAGCGTGATCGCGTTCCAATCGTCTTCCTCCGGCATTTTGGAGATTTCGGGAAAATTGAGCGGCACGATGAACGGCACGCCGGAGCCTTTGGCCAGGTCGGGGCGGCGCCACTCTTGCCCGCTGGCGAGAATGTAAAAATTCAGGCCCAGTTCGCGGCCCACGCGAGCGGCGCGGTCCACCATCAAGGCGCTTCCAGGTTCAAAGACCACCGGCATCTCCCGGCGTAGCGCCGGACCGAGGGCTTGCGAGGCGGGATTGAACGGCGGCCGCTTGCGTCCCTGCGGCGCTTGCTCGTAACTTTGATGCTCGAGAAAATAATGCCGCGCGTCAAAAAAACTTTGCCGCACCGCCGAAATGACGCCCATGAGCGATTGCGGATAAGACCCCGGCTCCTCGCCGCGCCCCATCGATTCGAAGGCGACGTGTTGAAAAACATCGGGACGAATGACCGCCTCGTTGGGATTGCTTTCCGAGAGCGCGATCAAGACGCTGGTGCCGCGAATAATGCCGCCGGCCGGCACGACATTGCCGACAGTAAAGCCCAGCGCGCGCAACGATTGCAGGGCCTGGGCATCGGGCGAGATGCCTTCGGCCATGCGGTGTTCGGGAGTGACAGTGGACAATTGCGCGCCTGGGCCCGGAGTGCCCGGGTCCAAGGCCGCGACTGGCAGTCCAAAGAATCTGCCCGCGCGCAGCTCGGAATCTCGATTCGTCGCCGGGCGGCTCGGAGCGTTGGTTCCCAGAGTCAAATAAGGATCAATGAACCCCGCATAAATCGTCAACCCTTTCATATCCCAAATCCGCGCGTCGGCCGGCGCCGTCACGTCCGGGCCGACTTTTTCGATCAACCCGTCGCGAATCAAGACCGTGGCGGACTCCAGCACCTGGCCCGGTTTCACGACGACCTTGCCGCCGACCAAGGCATGAACGCCGAGCGGGATGGCGCGATTGCCTGGGGGAAGGATTTCCGCCCGCACCGCGCCGTGAAGCGCCAGGCAAGCCAGACCGATCCAAAGAATCTTTCGCAAGGGTGTCACCGACGCGGCGAGACTGCTCTTTGCCGAAGGAGAATTCAAGAGCAGAAAAGGTGAAGGTCAGCGTGCTGAAGCAGTTAGCGCTGCAAGCACCCATTGATGAATCTCAACTATTTCCATGTAAATTGAGCGGGGAACGCCACATTAGTCCGTGGCGGAAAGGAGGAAAATGCCCCGGATTTTGGTCCGGATTAGACGTCGCCTTTCCAGGGTAACGTGTCCCCGTTTGCCAAACAGATCGGAGGACTGACCGCGTAAAGGCACGAGCAATCACAGAGTGTTTCCCAGTCCATGCCATCCTCTCCATTGAGCATCGCTTCGTGCGGATAGGGGCGCCGGCTTTGGCGTTGAGACGTGCAAAACAAAACGTTGACCACGACGGACCGGCGCAGATGTCCGGATGGGAAATCAGCACAACGGGATGCTCGCCTCCTTTGTCCGGGAAATTATACCGCCAGACGTCGAACTGGTCTTTCAATTGGATTCGACGGGTCCTTGGACACAGCCGGACAATATGGCGAGCTGATCTCTGTCCCGTTCCGGCGTGAGATACTTGAGGAGGCTTCCCCGTGGGAAGGCTTCCTTGGTTTCTTGAGCCACCAGCTTGCGTCCACGGATCTCGCCATCTTCAACACGCCACTCGACTTGGTCATTGGGTTTGAGCCCCACTGCCGCGCAAATGGACTCCGGGAGAGTCATGCGGTGATTCTTGTCGATTATAGTCGCGCTCATGTTGAGATTATCCCTCAGGAGCGCCCTTGCTTCAAGCGCTTTTTGCAGGACCGAGTGGATACGCTGTTGATACCCATGGCGATTCAGGAAATCCATCGCATCCGTGAAGAAATGCGCGGGAAAGAAAAACGCATCGGCAGTGACAAGTATTTGGCAAAATCGGCAGGCAACGCAAAGAGTTTGCTCGGCGACACGGGCTAAAAAACGCTCGCAACTTAACTTCGGGATAGGGCAACCAGCATTCGCCCTAAGGCTGCGAGGCGGTAGCTTGCGACGGTAAGGCCGCGAACCTCGGTCCAGTTCAACTCGCCATCAACTCGCAGACAGACCCAGCCTTGCGCCGAGGCATACGGAGCCGGGAAAAACCGTTCGTCGCGCCGAAGTTTTTTTAGCTCATCCTTGGACGCCCGAAACGCGATATAGGTTTGATCAGGCTTGGATCCCCCAAGGCCCCAGCCATGGATGAAGCCTGGAGTTTTTACTCTGAAAAGGCAAGCTTTCTTGCGCGGATGTGACCCCGAAGGCAAGTTACTTTATGAGCTATTCGGCACGCTCATTTGGCCTCAAGCGACTTCGCCAATGCTTTTAGATGCACCGACACGTCAAAATACAATGTGAGAGTCTTCCCTCCATGTCTTTCAACCTCAAGACGGTCGAAGTTCCCAATCAATTCTTGCTTTTGCACCTTCCCTCCGATCTCGTGAACCAAGGTGGATTCTTCGTCGAGCGAGACGACCTTAAAGGCCGTCTGCTTGGAGAGACCATCGCCGCCAGAGGTGATTGAAGCTAACAAACCGTAGAACACATTGAGGTGTTGGCACATATCGGGCAAATCACTTTTTTCCTTGTAGCACATGGCCACCATCAAATGGACCTCCGCATCGATTGGCAGCCGTTTCAGCCACGTATCAGAGAGGCTCAATACGCTGTCCACATCCCCGGCTCGATACGCATCCACAATTTTCTTTCGGTCGGGATGAGCTTTCCAAATCGGAGCGTACCCTTGGTTCTGAGCAGTATTAAAGCGTAACTTCGTGAAATACTGGAGGTCGGTGCCAGCAGTCAAGTCAGGCCCCAACGCAGCGGCGACAGTGAAATTGATAACGACGGACAAGAGGAATGGCAGAAATGTTTTCATTATTGTTCCGTCAATAAAAGGCGCCAGTTCATACTGGAAAGCGTGGCACATTCAGCATCTAAGAGCAAACTCTTATCCGTGCGGCTCGCGCCGTAAGACTCACGCGGCAGAAAAGGTCACTTTAAGACCGAGCGCGGTCAGCACTGCGTCAAGACTCGACAAGCGCGGGTTGCCATGACATCCGCGTCCATTCCTGTTCATTCGGGGTTTTCTGGCGGAGGGATATGGCCAAGAGGGCCGCAGGGTCAATTGTGGAAAGCGCGATAGAAGCCAGGGTTGGCGCCGGCGGGCGGGGGGTTGGTAAAGGCCAGCGAAGTGGCAATGGCGTTGCTGATCAACAAAGGGGTCCAACCGGAGGGATTGCTCAGATCGGGGTTGAATTGGATCGTGTAAGTCACGCCCGGCGCGGTCGGAAAATCAAAGCTCACGCCGCGACCGGGAAGCAAGGCGGCGTTGCTCAAAACAAGAGGCGGATTCGAGGCAGCCGAGCCAGTCGTGGCGATGCTGGCGAGGGTCAACAGCAAAAGGAGGGCGCTAAAATAACAGGGCCATTTCATCTGGGAG
>PLIU01000286.1 GCA_003140095.1 Verrucomicrobiales bacterium
GGACTCCGGCTTGGCAAAAGGACGCCCGTTTGCCGAGGTATTGCGGGAAGTTGACCGTCAGCTTGGGAGATGACACTCGTCGTTCTCGAACAAGCGGAGAAGGAATTCAGCAAGTCGGCAGGCTATTATGAATTCAAGGAGGCAGGGCTGGGTATCCGATTTCGAAACGAGGTCGCTGCGGCGGTGAATTGGATTCAGGAGCATCCGGAAATTCCCCGGATGAGGCTTCGTGGTTACCGTCGTGTCAACCTTCGAGTTTTTTCTCATTATGTCGCCTACGTGATCCGAGGAAGCACCCTCTGGGTTGTGGCCATTGCCCACGCTCACCAACGCCCAGAGTTTTGGATCAGACGGATGGCAAAGTTATGATAGCCCATCGCAAGTCCATTGGCTGGTTGTCCGAAGCCGAGGGCGCTGCATTATACCGCAT
The DNA here is from genome assembly GCA_003140095.1 of Verrucomicrobiales bacterium. Classification (GTDB taxonomy): domain Bacteria; phylum Verrucomicrobiota; class Verrucomicrobiia; order Limisphaerales; family Palsa-1400; genus Palsa-1400. The sequence goes on from PLIU01000286.1 coordinate 431, forward strand.
TGGCGCTCAATCCCAGAATCTACGATTGGTTGCCTTTTGCTGGAAATGCCAACTTCCGANNGCTGCGGAAAATTCCAACTTCCGAGGACTCACCCCCACGCTGACCATGGCCTTCACGGCCAGAGCGACTTTTGCATCGACAATTTGATACTGTGATGTGATGCTGCTGGAATGAAAGTGAATGCTGAGCGTGAATCACAGATCGCCCACGAGGTTGAAACGGCGAATCGGCATTCTCTTCGGAGCAAGGCCCCAACCATTCACCGGACATGCCAAAAGAAAACGAAAGCAGCTTTTTGAACGGACTTGTTTTTGGGTTCGATGTCGGCACTGGCTCCATCGGTTATGCGGTGCGAAAAGGCGCAGAATTCCTGGATGTGGGCGTGTTGATCTGCGATAGTAAAGGCAGCGATTTAAGCAAGCGGCGAGAATTGCGCCGCCAACGTCGCACGCTCCGTAGCCGAAAATACCGAAGACAATGGTTAGCCAACGAATTGAGCGAGCTTGGCCTGACAAAGCCGGTGCCATCGCCGGATGATCCAGTTTCTCTTCGCCTTCGTGCGCTTAATGGTGAGGCGCTGAAACCGGAAGAACTCCATGCCGCCCTAACTCATCTTTTCAAGCGACGAGGTTACTCGAAAGTGCCCTGGGCGAAAGTGGAGGCTCTCCGAAAGAATGGAGAAAAAGCCAAGCAGGAAGACAGTGATACGCAAAAAGGGATCACTGAACTGGAGCAGGAAATGAACGAGAAAGGTTGTACGTATCCCTGTCAATTGCTTGATCTGCGTAGAAAAGACGCTGGAACATTGCCTAAAAGAAAATGGGGAAGAAATTTTCCGTGGGGTCGCCAGATGTTGGAAACCGAATTTCGTGCTATTGCTGAAGCGCAAAAGGATCATTTTCCAGAACTCGTCCAAAATGTCGAATCGCTGCTCCATCGCAATACACTTGAAATAAGGCGAGAGGTTGACGGGAAGAAACAGACATTTCACGTTTTTTTCAAAACTGACACCGGGAAAAAGCCTGGCGTGCTTGGCATACGTTGGCCGAAATTTGAAAATCGCGGGCCGGGACTGGATGCGCTGGAGCCATTTCGCAAAGACCGCAAGACCGGCGCATGGATCCCACAACACACCTTGAGGCGAGACAGTTTATTCTTCAAGGAATGGCAATCGGAAGTAGCCTTGCGAAATTTTCGAGTCAAACGCCGATTGATAACCGTTGGCCGAAGCAAAAAGGAAAAGTTTGAATTGATTCCCCCACCACCGGTTGCGTTGGAGCGATTGCGCAATCTGTGGAATGAGCACGGTCATCTATGGGCAGAGGATTTACGCGAATGGGCAAAAAATTACGAAGGTCAATTTGAGTTGCGTGACCCGGATTTCAACTTGACCCCAAGAAACGATTTCTCAGGGCGCGCTCGTTTTTCCAAAAATGGCATGGCAGCAATTCGCCAGATCATAGCCAATGCTCGTGAGAAACATGATGCCGCTTACAATACTTGGGAACAAAGGTTCAAAGACAAAAACCTCAAAGCAAACGAGGAGGACATTGCCAATGGATACGCACGCTTCCTCACACAACTTACCAATGAGGCGGCCTCGAATCAAGCCACGGCGGACAATTCTTACGCGCGAACCGTTGCGCCGCCGCCTGTTTTGATTCTTCCCGGTGAAACGACAGACGGGGCGTTCCAACGATACCTCAATAGTATCCGCAATCCGCAAGTTCGACATCGGGTCGAACTATTCGGACGGGAATTGCAGCGGCTGATGAATTTGCACAGCGAGGATCAAGCCCCGGATTTTATCATCATCGAAATGGCGAGAGATTTAATGATGAATCAAAAACAAAAAGACGCCAAGGAAGCCAAAGACAGGGAACGGCGCGACGAACGCGACAAGGCAGCGCAAATATTGCGCGACATGGGATATGCGCCGACTGCTGACAACATCAAAAAATTCCTTCTCGCGCAAGAAGTTGGCTGGCGCTGTCCCTTCACACTCCAAGCCTTTTGCCAAAGCGATTTTTCCAGACTGACAATCACGCAGCTTGCCCAAGCGGAAAACAANNCCCCGCTTCCTGAAGGAAGCGTCCTCTGTTTTTAGGCGGTTGGAGGTTGAACACCTTGTCCCGCGAACGCCAGTAGTTTGCAATGAGTGGTATAACCTCACCGTCACGCTCCATTCAACCAACGCTCAGAAGGGGAAAAGAACTCCATTCCAATGGTTATCCATTGACAAGGACGGCGTCCCGCCAGATTTAGATTGGGATTGCGCTTGCAAAAATGCCGCAGACCGATTCGGGGCGAACAGTTTGAAATATCAAATCTTTACAAGCCCTAATGCGGCAGAAATTATCGCAGATAATGCCAAACGCTCAATTCAACAGACTGCTTACATTGCCCGATGTCTGCGAGAAGCCTGTTTGATTCATTTCGGCAAAGAATGGCTGGATTGGACGGATGGCGCCGGCCGCGATCCGCGTTTGCTGCCAGACAATCGCGCTTCCAAGAGCTACCTAACCACCAGCGGCGCAACAACTGCCCGACTGCGTGGCGCTTGGCATTTGAATGAGATTCTCTGGCCGAAACCACAGCGGCTAAACGACGCAGAATGGGACAAGTTGACGGATGAGGAAAAAACCATCCTCAAAGCCAAATACAAAGAAGAGCGGGCCGTCCGTGCTTTGAAAAACCGCCAAGACCATCGCCATCACGCACTGGATGCGATGGTGATTTCCTGTGCGGTGCCTTGGCAAACTTTTAAAGTAAGACTGGGAAACCAGCAACCCGAAGATGGTTTATGTGAACTGGATGCGGAGACTGGTGAAATCACAAAAATTTGGAATCCCGTCTTTAATGACTATGGTTACGGAATTATGCGGGCAGTTGAATCCAGAATGGATTTGCTGCTGAAGTTTTCAACTGACCGGCAGACAGATTTGTTGCGCCATCACAAATCTAGCCAGAGAAACGCCCAGGCATTCGACACCACGCCGTATGGCCGACGCGAAAAATTCGGCGGAGACGAACTTGGACAACCATTGTTTGTGGCCAGAAAGCGGATCCTTGACTTAAAAACATCTCACCTAAATCCGCGCAACACTGGTGGATTTATCTTCTCCCCACTGATTCGTGACCACATTGCAAAAGAATGGGAATCATTTTCTGGCAATGAAAAGAACTGGATTCGCATTGAGTCCGACTGGATTGCGATTTTTGAAGCCCAAATAGCCACCCTTCGAGCCTCCGGCAAAGACGACCAGAAAACCCGTCTTGGAATCAAAGCCAGAGAGTCGCGGATTTACAAGTTGCGCCAGATGGAAGGATGCAAGGATTGGGAGGAACTCCTTTCATTTATTGCCAAGGAGTTGGGCGCACAACAACCGCAGCCTAAGTTTCCGTCACAGTTTATAGAAACCTTATGCCATCCGATTTACAAGACGCCGATCACAAGTGTAAAAGTGACAGCTCAGTCAAAAAATGATGAGAGTTTTTCGCTCGTCAGAAGACCGACTTCTGAAAAGGCCCGCTCCGGCACCTATGTCATGCGAAAGCAGGAAGACAAATACCGTGAAATGCGCGTTTATCGTCTTCCCAAGCCCGGTCGATCTGGAGCCTATGCGTGCTGGTTGCTGTTGCCCTGGTATGGAATGCTTGACGCACGAGGGAAACGGTTCAAGACAGTTGAAAAAGATTTAATGACGCGGGCCTGCAAAGGCGCGAAGTTCGTTCGTGCGTTCAGAAGGGATGACATTGTCTGTTTCGCGAACAATCTTTTGGCAAACAAAGGAATCAAGCAAAATGAAAGCTGGCGCATTGTCAGAACTGATGCCAAGGGGGATTGTTTGGCGAACGTAGGATTGTTACCGGCGAATCTAGCTAGAGAAACAAGTCATCCGATTACCGGTGAAAAGGTCAAGCTCGAGCCAGTTGTTGTGGCACTAAATGATTTTATGAATGCTTTGGAGCCAAGATTACCTACCGATGAGCTATCACATTCTCCACCTGTTAAGCCAAAATCTCCGGGTGCGGCTGAAACTTGATCAGCTTCACATAACAGATACAGAGAAAGGCACGGAACGCACTGTGCCGCTGGCGGATGTGGCGGTGATCATGGTGGCGGCGCAAGACATGTCCGTCACGGCGGGCGCGCTCCGGCGCATGGCAGAGTTGAACGTACTGATGATTGTCTGCAACGAAAAGTTTGAGCCGTGCGCGCTCACTCTGCCCTATTATCGGGCCACGAACACAGAATTGCTCCGCCGCCAGATCGAATGGAAACCGGAATGGAAAACGCAAATGTGGCGGCAAGTAATAAGCGCCAAAGTCCGCAATCAGGCCGCCAATCTCGCGCATCTGAAACGCCCGCACACGGTCTTGGAAGAAATTGCACGACGATGTGAAACGGGGGAGCGATGCGACAGAGAACCAACGGTAGCCAAGCCATCGCTTGCAACGATGACCGCTTCCAAGCGAGCTGAATTTCTGTCTGATACACCAGACGCCTCTGAATCACGGGCGGCCCGGCATTACTGGAAACACCTTTTGCCGCGTTTGAGCGAATGGCAGCAAACGGATGAAAGGCGGCGCACCCCCGGTACGCGCGAGGGCGTAAATGGGATGTTGGATTATGGTTACGCGATTGTCCGCACAGCCGTTCTGCGCTCTCTCGCCGCGCACGGTTTTATCGGTGCGATTGGCATTGCACACACCCCAAAAGCCGGGAGCTTCGCGCTGGCGGATGATTTGGTTGAGCCGTTGCGCCCGTGGATTGACCGGGAGTTGCGCCAGTTCGTGCAGGGCGGCAAACGACCGATGGAAGAATGGATGCGGCAAGCTGTGTCGGTGTTGCAACTGGAGGTCGCAATCAGCAAAACCAATGTGCGCTTGCTTAATGTATTGATATTTACATTCAGAGCTTCGCCGCTGCCGCCCTGGCGCGGGCGCCGCTATCGCTCAAATTTCCAATGTTGCCGTGAATGATGTTCCGGCCATCGTTAAGACTGACTCGATCGGCGAAACAAATTTGTTCCCCGATGAAGGGCCGACACGCACGCCAGCGCCTGAAAGTTTCAATCTTAAACCCTTAACCGCAGACGATCCGCCTCCGCGCCGCAAGTCACGAGGCAAACAGGGGCGCGATCCGATTTGCAGCAAATATCGTATGGCCTGGGTCATGGTATTTTTCGACTTGCCGGTGGGAAGCCAGAAGGAACGCCGCGATGCTTCCAACTTCCGAAAGGATTTGATCAAGGACGGCTACATGATGGTTCAATTCAGTGTTTATGCTCGACCGTGCGGCACCGCTGACCGCGTGGAGACGCATGTGCGCCGACTCAAATCAAAAATTCCACCTCATGGAGA
>PLIU01000308.1 GCA_003140095.1 Verrucomicrobiales bacterium
TTATTTACGGATAAGCTCTAAGTGCCAGCACGGCCTCCAATAATTTGAGCGCCTCGTCCGGGCGGCCGGCGTCTTTATAGGAATCCGCGAGATTTGACATCGCTTTGAGCGTGTCGGGATGTTCCGAGCCGTTCACCTTACGGCGGAGCGTCAGCACCTGCTCCCGTAGCGTGAGCGCCTCTTCGCGATGCTCGGCGAAGTCGGAGTAGGAAAGGCCGAGGTTGTTCATCGCATGCAACGTGAAGGGGTTTTCCGGGCCGAACACCTTGCGAAAAAGCAGGAGGATCTGCTCGCGCAGCTTGAGTGCATCTTCCCGGCGGTCTGCGTCGCCGTAATAAAGCGCTAAGTCATTCATTGTTTTGAGTGTGTCGGGATGTTCCGGGCCGAGCGTCTTGCGACGAAGCGCCAGCACCTGCTCCCCCAGCTTGATCGCCTCGTCCCGGCGACCGACATAGTCGTAGGAAATCGCCAGATTGTGCATTGCGAGGAGCGTGTCGGGATGTTCCGGGCCGGAGGCGGCGAGATAGTAATCACGAACCTTCTCTTGCAGCGGGATGGCATTGCTGTAAAGACCCAGACCCCAGCAGGTAGCGCCGATGGCGGCTTGGAGTTTGGCCCGGCGCGCGGGTTGGTTGGTCAGTTCGGTGTCCAGCTTTATCGCAGCATTGCTAAGAGTTTCGGCGACGGTGATAGTGCGGCCATCGCGCGCGGGGTCGGGGCTCTGGAACACTTGGGTCAGGAACGTCGAGATCGCTTCGGAGTCGTTGCGAGCGTTTTCCGAATCGATCAGACGCGCTGCCGCCAGGTTTTCTGAGCGGGCGGCACTGTCATGCGCACGTCTTTCTTGAATGTATAGAAAGGTGGAAATCGCCAGTCCAACCAGCAGCGCCGCTGCCAGGGCAGTTCCTGCCGCAAACGCCACCTTATTCCGGCGCACCAGCTTCTGGAACCGGTAGAGGTTGCTCGGCGGCCGGGCCACGACCGGTTCGTTGCCCAGATGCCGCTGAAGATCGGCAGCCAGACCGGTAGCCGTCTCGTAACGGCGCGCCCGGTCCTTTTCCAGGCATTTCATCACGATCCAATCTAAGTCAGTGGCTAGTGGCCAGTGGCCAGTGGGCAGTTGAGAACGTGGCGTAGCGAGAGACTTCTGACGCAGGCGGGTGGAAGGGCGTTCGGGTTCCTCTTCCATGATGAACCGCTGCATCTCCTGGCGGCTGGCGCTGCGCATCCGTGTCTCCGGGAAAGGCGTCGTCCCTGTCAACAATTCGTATAACAGCACCCCCAGGCTGTAGATGTCACTGCGCGTGTCGATGTCCAGGCTGGTCATGCTCGCCTGCTCGGGACTCATGTAGGCGGGCGTGCCGATGAACTGATGCAGATCGGTATAGACCGTCAGGTCCGTCAATCTTCCCTCGGTCGCTTTGGCGATGCCAAAGTCAATCACCTTGGGCACTGGCACGCTGTCGTTGACGGTGACCAGGATGTTCGAAGGTTTGAGGTCGCGATGGATGATCCCCTTCTGGTGGGCGTGCTGAACGGCTTGGCAGACTTTGATGAACAATTCCAGCCGCTTTCGGGTGGAGAGCTGGTTTTGGTCGCAGTGCTCGGTGATCTTGAGTCCCCGCACCAACTCCATGACGAAGTAAGGCCGGCCTGTGGCGGTCGCTCCGGCGTCCAGGACCTTGGCAATGTTGGGATGGTCCATCATGGCCAGCGCCTGCCGTTCGCTCTCAAAACGCGCGACGACGCTCCGGGTGTCCATGCCCAATTTGATCACTTTCAGGGCCACTTCACGGCGGACCGGTTCCGCCTGTTCGGCGACATAGACCACGCCGCAGCCGCCCTCGCCGATTTTCTCGCGCAGTTTGTAGCGGCCAATGAGGTCACCCGGTTTTTCGAAGACCTCCGCGCCGCCACGACCGGCCAAAGGATTCATGGCCTCCTCGGCGGGCCGCTCCAGGAAGCTGTCCTCTTGGTGGCTTTGGAGCAGCGCCTCGATCTTCGCTCGCAGAGCGGGATCATGGCCACACTCCGTGGCCAGAAGATGCCGCCGAGCCTGCGGCGTCGGCAGTTCCAGTGCTTGCAGGAAAAGCCGCCGCACCAAAGGTTCGACCGATTCGTTATCTGGTTTGCCAGTCATGATCAAATTCACTGCTCACTAGAACAATGCGAGCGGCGACCCAAAACCCCGCCAACAATTTTTCCGCCCGGGCAACCGGGTGAGTCAGCGTTGGAGCGTATGCCTGAGCCAGGCACGGGCGAAGGTCCAGATCCGCTCGGCGGTGCGCAAAGGAAGATTCAGGGCCTGGGCCGCCTCTGGCATGGACATGCCAACGAAATAACGGATTTTCACCAACTCCGCCGCTTGAGCATCTTCTTCGGCCAGCTTGTCCAGGGCCTGATGCACGGCGAGCAATTCGTCGTCAGGCGCGGACACGGAGAGGGCTGATTCGGTCAATTCAGTCTGGCAGGCGAAGCCGCCTCGCGCCAGGACTTTTCGGCGCCGCGCTCGTTCAACGAGAATGCGCCGCATGGCTTCGGCGGCCGCGCCGAAGAAGTGGGCGCGATTCTCAAATCCCTGATCCTCCGCGCGGACTAGGCGCAGCCAGGCCTCATGGACGAGCGCGGTGGGCTGCAGGGTCTGGCCCGGCGCTTCCTTGGCCATCTTGGCCGTCGCCAAACGGCGCAGTTCCTCGTAAACCAGGGGCAAGAGTTCCTCAGCGGCTTTGGGGTCGCCGCCGTTCATGGCACCGAGCATCCGGGTGATGTCGCTCACGACGATTGACTAGTCCCAGATTTGGGAAACCAAATCAAGATGCAAATGAACAGGAGTTGAGATATCAAGAAGAAAATATAATCTTTGGAAAACTGAGCGGCGATGGCGTGATTTGCCACGATCTGCCGACTTTGGCAGCCGGGGCTTTTACGTAATCGTCACAGGTCTTTCCTTGCCGATAATTTCGCGGCAGTTTACCATGCGCGCTGTCATGAAGAGAATAGATTCGACACAGATCGGCTCAGGAAAAATAACTCGCCGGCGCCTCTTAGGCTCCGCCGCCAGCCTTGCCGCGGCCGCTTTTGCATCCTCGTTCCTGCCGCCCAACGTCCGTCGCGCTCTGGCCGAACCGCCGAATCGCGGCGGCCTGCACGACATCAAGCATGTCGTGCTGCTGATGCAGGAGAATAGATCTTTCGACCATTACTTCGGCACGATGGCCGGGGTGCGCGGGTTCGATGATCCGCAAGCCCTGAGCTTGGCTGATGGGCGTTCTGTCTTTCATCAGCCAGATGCCGAGCATGCCGATGGCCACATGCTGCCGTTCCATTTGGACACACGCTCAACGAGCGCCCAAAAAATCCCCTCCACCAGCCACGCTTGGGACGTGCAGCACCAGTCCTGGAATGGCGGCAAGATGGATGGTTGGCTGCCCGCGCACCGGAAAGCCGATGGAGTCAACGGCCCCTTCGTCATGGGCTACCACACGCGCGCGGACATTCCATTTCAATTCGCCTTGGCGGAAGCGTTCACCATTTGCGATGCCTATTATTGTTCGGTCTTTGGGCCGACCTGGCCCAATCGGATGTATTGGATGACTGGGACAATCGACCCGGAGGGACGGGGCGGCGGCCCGATCCTCAATAACAAGGCGCCCGAAGGCGGATTCACCTGGACCACGTATGCGGAACGGTTGGAGAAAGCCGGCGTCAGTTGGAAAGTCTATCAGGAAGAAGACAATTTCGGCTGCAACATGCTGGAGAAGTTCAAGATGTTCATGGAGGCCGGCCCCGACTCGCCTTTGTGGGCCAAGGGGCTGCAGCGGGGCCGGGAAGGCCAATTCGAGGATGATGCCAGAAACGACAAGCTCCCGACGGTATCGTGGATCATTCCAACGGCCCACCAATCCGAGCATCCGGATCACATGCCCGCGGCCGGGGCGGCGTTTGTGGCCAGCAAAATCGACGCCATTGCGGCCAATCCGAACGTCTGGGCCAAGACGGTTTTCATTCTTAACTACGATGAGAACGACGGCATTTTCGATCACGTGGCGCCTCCCACTGCGCCGGAAGGTACGCCGGATGAGTTCGTGCATGGTTTGCCGATTGGAGCGGGATTCCGTGTTCCGTGCATCATCGTTTCGCCGTGGACGGCGGGCGGATGGGTCTGCTCGGAACGGTTTGATCATACTTCACCGTTGCGCTTGCTCGAAAAAATCACCGGCGTCCGCGAGGAGAATATCACAGATTGGCGGCGCAAAACCTTTGGCGATTTGACCTCTGTCTTCCGGTTTGGAGAAGCCAAGCCTGATCCGCCCATTCTGCCGGACGCGGGCGACCAGCTCAGCCACGCCTATTACGGAGCCACCCATTTTCCCGAACCCGCCCCGCCCGGTTCCGGGCAGTCGATGCCAACCCAGGAAAAAGGCACACGCAAGCGAATTTCCCAGCGGGCCGGTTGAAATCAAAATACAGAGCGTGGATGGTCAAAAATCGCACTTACTTATGATGAAGAAACAGATGCCGCAACGCCGCATGCTCAGACGCCGCTTTCTGAAGTTGACAGCGGGAGCGCTCGGCGCCACGTCGGCCTTTTCGATTGTCCCTGCCACCATCTGCAAGGCGCTCGGCATCCCGGCTAACAATGCGACGGGCACGATCATGGATGTGGAGCACGTGGTCATTTACATGCAGGAAAACCGCTCCTTTGATCATTATTTCGGCGCCCTGAATGGGGTGCGGGGGTTCGGGGATCCGCGCCCCGTGCGGCTGACCGGCGGAGCTTCGGTCTGGCAGCAGCCCAGCCGCGAGCATCCGGACGGTTATGTGTTGCCTTTTCACGGGGATTCGACTGTGACCAACGCCTTTCGCGTGGATGGTTCAGCCCAGGGCCATCAGGCCAGCTTGACGATTTTGAATGGAGGCAAGTTCGACCAATGGGGCCATACCCGCGAACTGCACCAGCGCATGGCGCATTATACGGCCAAGGATCTGCCCTTTTACTACGCGTTGGCAAGTTCGTTCACCATTTGCGATCATTTTCATTGTTCCACCCTGACCCAAACGTATCCGAACCGGATGCATCTTTGGACCGGCTGCAATGGCGGCGGAAAAGTGGGCGGCGATCCGGAGATGGACAATTACGGCGAGCACGAAACACCCACCTCCGACATGGCAACCGACCAGCCCTTGCCGCGCGGGCCGCTGACGTGGACCACCTACCCGGAACGGCTGCAAGCGAAGGGAATCAGTTGGAAAGTCTATCAAGAGTACGACAATTTCCAGGACAATATCCTCTCCGTTTTTAAGCCTTTTCGACCGGTGGCCAGCAAAGATTCGCCGCTCTATCGCCTGGGCCGATCCTGGGTTACCGAGGATGCAACCGACCCGGCCAAACGGATCCGTTCCGACGGCGAACCTCTCGTGGCGGCCTTTCGCAAGGATTTGGCCTCGGGCCAACTGCCGCAGGTTTCATGGATCGTCACTGCCGCCGACCTTTCCGAGCATCCCCAATACGAACCGGCGAAGGGGGAAAATATTTGCGCCCGATTGATTGATGCGCTGGTGGACTACCCGGAGATTTTCGCGAAAACCGTTTTCATCATCAACTACGACGAAACGGGCGGCTTCTTCGACCATTTGCCCCCACCCCTGCCGCCGTTCCATCCATCGCAAGGCCACAGCACCGTGTCCACGGCCGGGGAAGGCAAGGATTACACCAGTCAAAAAGAAGAAAACCCGGGCGTTCATCCGATCGGGCTGGGGATGCGCGTGCCTGGCATCATTGTTTCGCCCTGGTCTCGCGGAGGCTGGGTGTGTTCGGAGGTTTTCGATCATACCTCCCCATTGCGCTTCCTGGAAAAACGCTTTGGGATACGAGAAGAAAACATCAGCGACTGGCGCAGGGCGGTTTGTGGCGATCTTACGTCCAGCTTTGATTTTCGAACGCCCAACCGCGATTGGACGAGCCTGACCTTGCCCAGCACGGCGGATTATCTCCAACGCGTGGCGAGATCCCGCCATTCACCCAGCCTGAAGATTCCAAAACAACAATCGCCGACCGCGCAAGAAGGACCGCAGCGATTGGCCCGTCCCCTGCCCTATGAACTCCATGCTCATGGCCGCCTGGCAGAAGGCAAATTCTGGATTGATCTTGTCAACAACGGCGTTGCCGGCGCGGTGTTCCAGGTCTATGACAATACGGATCGCCTCGGCCCGTGGCGCTACACCATCGAGAGTGGAAAGAACCATTCAGCCTGCCCATGGCACGACCAGGCAGCCAGCGGTGACTACGATCTGAGCCTGCACGGGCCCAACGGCTTCTTCCGCCAATTCCGGGGCCATCTGCCCGCCACAAACCAGGAGCATGAGGTTGAAGCGCGGCTGGCTTACGACGCGCCCAACGGGCAGATCGTTCTCACGCTTCAGAACACCGGCCAATCCGCCCGCGTGTTGGAGTTGGCGCAGGACGCCGCCTATCCGGTCGGCCCCGGCCAAACGCGGAGCCGCACGCTCACCCTTGCTCCCGGCGCCAGTCTGGCTGACATTTGGAACCTTGCTGCCGCGGATCATTGGTATGACCTGATGGTGACTGTGAAGGACAATCCCGCGTTCCTGAGACGCTTCGCCGGCCACTTGGAAACTGGCCAGCCGAGCAGGACTGATCCGGGCATCGGAGCCATGCGAATTTGAAAAACAGGAGCCAATGGCCGAGGCCCGGCGCTTGACAGTAAAAAATCTCTTTTCCCACGCCGCGTCTTCGTGTTAAGTGGCGCGGCATGATGCAGAAGACCGCGCTCTTGTTCGCCGGGCAAGGCGCCCAATGCGCCGGCATGGGCCGGGATTGGGCCGCCCAATTTCCCACAGCCAAAGCTCTTTTTGATCGAAGCCGGGAAATCCTAGGCTTCGATCTGGCCCGAATTTGTTTCGAAGGCCCGGAAGAGGAATTGACGCGCACGGAAAATGCGCAACCCGGCATTTTTTTGACAAGCTGGGTGGCCTTTCAGTTGCTGCAGGAGCGCAAGCCGGACCTGTCGTTCCAGGCCACCGCGGGATTGTCGCTGGGCGAGTTGACGGCGCTGGCGGCCGCCGGGGTCTTGAGTTTTGAGGACGGGTTGAAAAGCGCACGCCAGCGTGGCCAGTTGATGCAGGAGGCTTGCGAACGGACCCGCGGGGCGATGGCGGCGGTGCTCGGCCTGGAAACGGCGGCGCTGCGCGAGGTGTGCGCGGTGGCGGATGTTGATATGGCCAACTTGAATTGCCCCGGCCAAATTGTCATTTCCGGCGAAACGATGAAAATCGCCGCCGCCTGCGAGTTGGCCAAGGCCAAAGGCGCCAAACGCGCCATGCTGCTCCCGGTGGCTGGCGCCTATCATTCGCGCCTGATGACGGGCGCGCAACCCAAAGTCAAGGCCATGCTCGATGCTCTGGCCCTGAATCCGCCTTCCGTGCCGGTGATTTCCAATGTCACCGCGCTGCCGCATGGCGGGCCGGAGGAGATCCGGCAGATGCTGGCCGCGCAGGTTGTTTCGCCTGTGCGATGGGAAGATTCGATGCGCTATTTGCTGGCGCAGGGGTTCACACGGTTTATCGAATTGGGGCCTGGGACGGCCTTGAGCGGATTTGTCAAACGCATAGAAAAGACCGCTACCAGTGAGAAGGGCTCAGGTAGAGATGTCCTGGTGGGGGCTGTTCAAGAGGCGTTGCTGTCGGCCGCCAAGAAGGCGGTCGGCCCCGCCCGCGAGCTGCGTTGCACTGTTGATCCCAAAACCGGCGACATTCAGGTCTGGGCCAAGCTCGTCGTGTCGGAAATCGTAGTTTCCAAACATGAGCAGATTTCCTTTTTCGAGGCCCGGCGCATCAAGGCTGACTCACAATTGGGCGAAGAACTTGAAGCCGAGGTAACTCCGCCCGGCTTTGGCCGAATTGGTTCGCAATACGCCAAACAGGCCCTCATGCAGCAAATCCGGCAGGCTGAACAACAAATAAACCAAGTGGGCGAAATTACGTTGCTCAACGTAGCTGACGTGCCCAGCCTGGAAGCGACGGTCACAGCGTTGTCAAAACACCCTTGATGCTCGAACGCTTATGTCACAATTGGCCAATCAAATCGCCGTCATCACCGGCGCGGGGCGCGGGATCGGACGGGCCATCGCGTTGAAGTTTGCCTCCGCCGGAGCGGACGTCGTCTGCGTTTCACGCACGGTGGAAAACGCGGAGAAAGTCGCGGCCGAAGTCCGCGCCTTGGGGCGCAAGGCGTGGGCGCATGGACTGGATGTAGCGGATGCGCCGGCCGTGGCGGCGGCGGCGGAGAAGATTCTGGCCGAGGCGGGGAAGGTGGATATTCTGGTCAACAACGCGGGGGTGACCAGAGATGGATTGATCATGCGCATGAGCGAGGCGGATTGGGAGGCGGTGTTGAACACCAATTTGAAGGGCGCCTTTCTGTTCACGCAGGCCCTGAGCCGGTCCTTCCTCAAACAGCGCTCGGGGCGGATCATCAATATTTCTTCCGTCATTGGCTTGATTGGCAACGCCGGGCAGTGCAATTATGCAGCCAGCAAAGCGGGCCTGCTGGGCTTGACCAAGGCGGTGGCCAGGGAATTCGCCTCGCGCGGAGTGACGGTTAATGCGCTGGCACCGGGGTTTATCGAGACGGACATGACTGCGGCGCTCTCGGCGGAAATGAAGACGGAGTTGCTGCAGCGGATACCCTTGCGCACGTTAGGGCGGCCCGAAGACGTGGCCGAAGGGGCGCTGTTCCTGGCCGGGCCGGGAGCGCGCTACGTCACCGGCCAGGTGCTGGCCATTGACGGCGGGATGGTTATGTGAAATATGTAGATAAGACGATTCTGGGCTTGACGCTATTGGCAACGTCGGGCATAGACAGAAACGAAACAGAAAATAATGGAGTGCATCGATGGCTGAAAAATCTATAGAGCAGCGAGTCAAAGAAATCATTGTCGAACAACTCGGCGTCAATCCTGATCAAGTGACGCCGGAGGCCAAGTTTATCGAGGACCTTGGCGCCGATTCCCTGGATACGGTCGAATTGGTCATGGCCTTGGAGGAGGAATTTGGCAACGAAATCCCGGACGAACAGGCGGAAAAACTGCAAAGCGTCGGGGACGTCATCAAGTATATTGAAGACAGCCAAAAGAAGTAATAGCCACAGCGATTTGCCCGGGCAGCGCTCCTGAGGTTCGCTGCCCTTTTTTTATGGCCAGCAACTGGACAGAACGCAGAGTCGTCGTGACCGGGGTGGGAGTTGTCACCGCCCTGGGCCAATCCACGAGCGTGTTCTGGGAGAACATCCTGGCCGGCAAGTGCGGCGTGCGGCCCATCACCTGTTTTGACGCCTCGGCCTTTACCACCCGCATTGCCGCCGAAATTACCGATTTCGATCCTTCCGGGGCCTTCCCCTCGCCCAAGGATGCGCGGCGCACGGATCGCTATGGACAGTTCGCCGTCTTCGCCGCCCACCAGGCTCTGATGGACAGCGGCCTGGATTTGAACAAGGTCAACCACGATGAGGTGGGGGTCTTTCTTGGCTCGGGCATCGGCGGCCTGCGCACCATTGAAGATCAACACACGATTTTGTTGAACAAAGGACCGAGCCGGCTTTCCCCATTCATGATTCCGATGCTCATTCTCAACATGGGCTCGGGTCTCTTCTCCATGTATTACGACTTGCGCGGACCCAACCTGGCCACGTGCTCGGCTTGCGCCACCGGCACGCACGCCCTGGGCGAGGCCTGGCGCACCATCAAAATGGGCGATGCCAAAGTCATGTTCGCCGGCGGCAGCGAAGCGACCATTGTCCCACTGGGCCTGGGCGGCTTCTGCGCCATGCGCGCCATGAGCACCCGCAACGGGGATCCCCAACACGCTTCGCGCCCGTTTGACCGGGACCGCGACGGATTCGTCATGGGCGAGGGCGGCGGTGTCGTGGTTCTGGAGGAACTCGAACATGCGAAGGCCCGCGGCGCGCGCATTTACGCCGAGATGTCCGGCTACGGCAACGCGGCCGACGCGCATCACATGACCTCGCCGTCGCCCGGCGGCGAGGGGGCCGCCCGTTGCATGCGCATCGCGTTGCGCTCCGCCGGCCTGGACCCGTCCGACGTTTCCTACATCAACGCCCACGGCACCGCGACACCCCAGGGCGACGTGGCGGAGACGCAGGCGATCAAGTCGGTTTTCGGCGAGCACGCCAAAAAGCTGGCTGTCAGCTCGACCAAAGGGGCCACGGGCCACCTGTTGGGCGCGGCCGGAGGGGTGGAAATGGCCTTGTGTGTCAAAGCGATCGAATGCGGCGTGGCGCCGCCGACGATTAATCTGGAAAACCCGGACCCGGAGTGCGACTTGGATTACGTGGCCGGGACAGCCCGCGAAATGGAAGTCAACGCGATCTTGAACAATTCGTTCGGATTCGGCGGCCACAATGCCTGCGTCGTCGCACGCAAGTTCCGAGGATGATTTAATTCAAAGGATGACGCAAGCTACATTCATGACGGCTACCAAAATGAAATCGGCTGGCACCGCGTTGGCGCTGGCGGCCTTGACTCTCAGCGCAGAACCGCTCGCGCCGTTCGGACCGGAACCGCCCGTGCCGGCTTTCTCCATTTCCTACCTGGATCGTTCGATTGATCCAGCGGCGGATTTTTATTCCTTCGCCGATGGCCAGTGGGTCAAGGACAACCCGGTGCCCGCCGACAAGGCGCGCTGGGGCAGCTTCGTCCAATTGGCCGAACGCAATTCATACCTGATCCACGCGCTGCTCGAAGAGGCCGCCGCCGGGGACTACCCCAAGGGCACTCCGCGCGGCGAGGCGGGCGACTTCTACGCCTCGGCCATGGACACCGACCGCTTGGAACAACTGCGCTTCCAACCCATTGCCGCCGACCTCAAACGCATCGACGACGTCAACTCCACCGACGACCTCTTCCACTTGCTGGGGGCGTTGCATGACAAGGGCTTGGTCGGAATGTTCCGCGCGGAAGTCAGCCCGGATGCCCGCCGAAGCTCCATCTACGCGCTGGAACTGGATCAAGGCGGCCTGTCGCTGCCGGACCGCGATTATTACCTCAAGGAGGCCTTCGTCAAGCAGCGTCAAGCATATCGTGAACACGTCGCCAAAATGTTCGCGCTGCTGGGCGAGACGCCGGAGGAATCCGCCGCCCACGCCGGCATCGTCCTGGACATGGAAACGGAGCTGGCCAAGGCCAGCCGGACACGTGTGGATTTGCGCGATCCGAACAAGAATTACAACAAATTCACCAAGGCCGAGCTGCTGGGAAAGAATCCCGCCATCGACTGGCAAGTCTATCTTGCGGAGCGCCATCTGGAGCAGGTTCCTTACGCCGTTATTGGCCAGCCGGAGTTTTTTGAGGCGGTGGACAAGCTGGTCACTGCGCGTCCGCTCTCGGACTGGCGGGTGTATTTGCGCTGGCAAGTGTTGCACGCCAGCGCGCCGTTTCTGTGCCGCGACGCCGAAGAGGAAAACTTCAACTTTTTCGGCAAAGTCCTCAGTGGCCAGCCCGAACAGGAGCCGCGCTGGAAACGCGCCTTCCGCGCCTTGGACAGCGGCATCGGCGAGCCGGTGGGCGAGCTTTACGTGGAGAAATACTTCCCGCCCGAAGCCAAGACGCGGATGCAAGACCTGGTGGAAAATCTCAAAGCCGTCTTTCGCGATCACCTGGAAAAGGTGGTTTGGATGACCGAAGCCACCCGCGCCAAGGCTCTGGCCAAATTCACCCGCTTCACGCAGAAAATCGGCTGCCCGGACAAGTTCCGGGATTATTCGTCTGTCGAAATCAAGCGCGACGATTACCTGGGCAACGTCCGGCGCGCCGCGGCCTTCGAGCAGCATCGCCAGTTCGCCCGCGTTGGCCAACCGGTGGACCGCACCGAGTGGCACATGACCCCGCCGACGGTCAACGCCTATTTCAACCCGCTGCAGAACGAGATTGTTTTTCCGGCCGGCATTTTGCAGCCGCCGTTCTTTGACGTGACCCAGGATGACGCGGTCAATTACGGCGCCATCGGCGTGGTCATCGGCCACGAAATCACGCACGGCTACGATGACGAAGGGCGCAAGTACGACGCGGAGGGAAACCTGAACGAATGGTGGACCACGGAGGACTCCAAGGAATTCGACGCGCGTGCGCAAAAAGTGGTCGATGAATACAACGCCTTCGAACCGCTCCCCGGCGTCCATGTCAACGGCAAATTGACCTTGGGTGAAAATCTGGCCGACTTGGGCGGCGTGAGCATCGCCTACGACGCGCTCGAAAGGGATTTGGCGCGAGACCCGTCAAAAAGGAAGGACATCGACGGTTTCACGCCCGAGCAACGATTTTTCCTTTCGTTCGCGCAAGTCTGGCGGACGAACATTCGTGAGGCGGAGGCGCGCCGCCTGGTGACGGTCGATCCGCATTCGCCGGGGCGTTTCCGCGCAGAGGGGCCGTTGGTCAATTACCAGCAATTTTTCGACGCCTTCCACATCAAGGCCGGCGACCCGATGTGGGTCGCCCCCGAACTGCGGGCGCATATCTGGTGAGCAGCGACACCAGGGCAACGCCAGGGTTGAACGATTTTATTGTCGCCGATCCGGAGATATTGCGCGGGGATCCAATTCGCCGAGCCACTTGACAGACCTCTGCGGGTGTAAGATCATGGTGGATGAGATTTTCATGCTCATGCCTCCTTGTAGGGAGGCGTTGGGAACTGGGCAAGGCTCGGTTCACCGGCCTTGACCTGAATGGTCTGCGGAATTGGACCGGAATGCCGCCGCAGGGACTTCGATTACGTCCCGAAGACAGCGCCCGTGGCCGCCGCGCTGAGGCCGCGCCGGGCGAGGCTCAAGAAGGAGATCTTGCGAAGGCGCCAATCAAGGCGAATCAAACCAAATCAAATCTGCCGCGGTGGGGAGTGGGGGTGGAGTGGACAGTAGACAGTGGTTAGTGGCCAGTGGTTGGTGGCGAAAGAGGTCGGCGGAAAGCAGCCCGGTCAAACCCAGTCAAACCGGTTCGACTCGGGTTCGAGCAAAAACACGACCATCCTAAGCGAGATGCTTATGTTATTGCCATGGCCAAAATTGCACTAGGTCGGGCTAATCAAACCAAATCAAACCTGCGAGGAGCAAAAAAGTGCAAAGTTCAACGTTCAAACGTTCAAAATTCAATGTTCACAACACCACGGTACGCGGAGAAGGCAAAACAAGGATGACCAATCCTTCAGCGAAAGTACACTTGTGTGATAGAGATTATGATTATGGTTTTGATTGTGAAAGGAACAGGACGGCAGGATGCAGGCCGGTCAAATCCAGTCAAACCGGATCAAACCCAGTCAAACCCAGTCAATCGGTCAAACCAGAAAAGGAGGGTCCGATGTCGGAGAAGTCGCCAGTGATTTGGGCTTTGTTCCCCGAAATCGAGTTTCGGCTCGGCGGAGTCACAACATATTATGAGCGGCCCGCTTTGCGGGCTGTCTCGCCCTACCGTCTCATGAGCTACGCTTTGGCGCGAAAAGGATGACCGCGCTCCAGAAGAAGTCGGGAACGTTTCTGGCTCATTCCAATGCGCTTCCAAAACGATTGCCGAAGCGGCGTGGGAACGGTAAGGTAGGCCACGTGAATCGGCGCGATTTTCTCAAGACCAGCATGGCCGGCAGCGCGTCGGCGTGGGCGATTTCCGCCACCGCCACTGCCACCACCGACTCGACGTTGCAACCGCTCCCCCACCTGCCCTCCTCCGAGTGGGACGAGGCGACGATCAGCCAATTGCGTTCGGCGCTGTTGACGGGACGGCTCACGGCGGCCGCGATCACCCGCCATTATCTGCGCCGCATCCGCGACCTAGACCAGCGCGGGCCAAAGCTTAATTCGGTCATCGAATTGAATCCGGACGCGGCGCCGCTGGCCCAGGCTTTGGACCGGGAGCGCAAAGCGCGCGGTCCACGCGGTCCGCTGCACGGCATTCCGGTCCTGATCAAGGACAACATCGCCACGCACGACAAAATGATGACGACCGCCGGTTCACTGGCGCTGGCTGGGTCGATTCCGCCGGCCGACGCCTTTCTGGTGCGACGACTGCGCGCGGCAGGGGCGGTCATTTTGGGGAAGACCAATTTGAGCGAATGGGCCAATTTTCGCTCGACCCATTCCACCAGCGCCTGGAGTGGCCGGGGAGGATTGACTTTCAACCCATACGCGTTGGATCGCAATCCTTCCGGCTCTAGTTCCGGTTCCGGCGCGGCGGTCTCGGCCAATTTGTGCGCGGTTGCGGTCGGCACGGAGACTGATGGTTCGATCACTTCGCCGGCCTCCTATAATGGACTGGTTGGCATTAAGCCAACCCTCGGCCTGGTCAGCCGCTCGGGCATCATTCCCATCGCCCACAGCCAGGACACGGCCGGTCCGATGGCGCGGACGGTCGTGGACGCGGCCATTCTCCTTGGGTGCATGGCCGGCCCGGATGCGGATGATCCGGCTACCGCCGCCGCCGCGGGAAAAATGGCGCCCGACTACACCGCGTTCCTGGACGTGGCGGCCTTGCGGGGAGCGCGCATCGGCGTGGCGCGGAAGTATTTTGGAATTCTGCCCGCGGTGGATAAGTTGATGGAGGAGGCGATCGCCGCGATGAAGAGCCACGGCGCACTGATCAGCGATCCGGCGGACTTGCCCAGCCACGGCAAGTTTGGCGACGGCGAGGACGAGGTGCTGTTGAGCGAATTCAAGGAGGATTTGAACAAATACTTGACGTGGCTCGGTCCGTCGGCGCCGGTGCGTTCGCTGGCCGAGATCATCGATTTCAATGAGCGCAACAAAGCCAGGGAAATGCCTTGGTTCGGGCAGGAACTTTTTCTCAAGGCGCAAGCCAAAGGCCCGCTGACGGAGCCATCTTACCTTAAGGCGCTGGCTGGGAACCACCGCCTGGCCCGTGACGAAGGCATCGACGCGGTCATGGACCGCCTGCAACTGGACGCGATCATCGCTCCCACCACCGGTCCGGCGCAACGGACCGACCTGCTTTGGGGAGACCGGGATACCGGCGGTTGCACGACGCCCGCCGCCATCGCGGGCTACCCGCACATCACCGTGCCGATGGGTTTGGTGGATGGTTTGCCGGTCGGCCTCTCCTTCTTCGGCCGCGCTTGGAGCGAACCGAAGCTGCTGGGCCTAGCCTTCGCCTACGAACGGATGGCCCAGGGGCGCCAACCGCCGCGCTTCCTGGCTTCGCTGCCGGGCTGACGAGGCCCGCGCCGCAAGCCTTGATGCGAAACCCGGCTTGGCTGTCAAATAAATTCGTGAAATCCAATCCCGAGCTGACATGAAAAAACTCATCGCCCTCCTGCTGGGAATGGCCACGCTCCTGCCCGCCACTCCGCCGGCGCGAGCCGCCACCATCACCAAACCTAACATCATCCTCGTCATGCCCGATGACCTTGGTTATGGCGACTATTCCTGTCTGGGGAATCCTGTCAATAAGACGCCGGCGGCGGACGCCTTCTGGAAACAAAGCGTGCGCTTCACCGCATTTCACGTCAGCCCCACGTGTTCTCCTACGCGCGCGGCCTTGATGAGCGGACGGCATGAATTCAAAAATGGCGTGACTCATACCATATTTGAGCGCGAGCGCATGTCGCTGAAGACTGTCACGCTGGCCCAGATGTTGAAATCCGCAGGTTACACCACGGGTATTTTCGGCAAATGGCACCTCGGCGACCAAGCCCCCTACCAGCCGGGCCAGCGTGGTTTTGATGAAGTCTTCATCCATGGCGGCGGCGGCATTGGGCAGACGTATCCAGGTTCGTGCGGCGATGTGCCCGGCAACATGTATATGAACCCGACCTTGCTGCACAACGGAAAGCTGGAGAAGACGCACGGCTATTGCACGGACGTGTTCTTTGGCCAGGCCATCCGGTGGATGGATGTCAAGCGCAAGGAGGGCGGGCCTTTCTTCGCCTACATCACCCCCAACGCGGCGCATGAGCCGCTCCAATGCCCGGAGGAGAACTATCAACATTATGCGGGCAACGTACCCGATGATGTGGCGCGCTTCTATGGCATGATCGAGACGGTGGATCATAATTTCGGCCTCCTGCTAGACAAACTCAAGGAGTGGGGCATCGAGGACAATACGCTGGTTATCTATATCGGCACGGACAACGGCGGCTTTCCCCCGGCCTGCAAAATCTTCAATGCCGGAATGCGCGGCAGCAAGAACACGCCGTATGAGGGCGGCACACGCGCTCCATGCTTCTGGCGCTGGCCCGCAAAATTTCAGGGCGGACGCGATTGCTCCGCGCTCACCGCGCACATCGATATTTTCCCAACAATGGCCGAGATCGTTGGAGTTTCACTCACTGGAGAACTCGCCAAGCAGGTTGAAGGGCGCAGTCTCATGCCATTGTTGACGGACCCGCAAGCCGAATGGTCCGATCGGTTCCTGGTTACGCACATCGGCCGATGGCCCCGTGGCAAAGCAGCCGGGTCGAAGTTTGCCGACTGTTCGATCCGCGACAGCCGCTTTTCGCTTGTCAACGATGAAGAACTCTACGACGTGCAGGCGGATCCCGGAGAGTCGAAGAACATCATCACCGCCCAACCGGAAGAAGCGGCCAAGCTGCGCGCGGCCTATAATCAGTGGTGGCGTGACGTGCAACCGCTGCTGGTAAACGAAAACGCCGTCGGCCCGAAGATCAACCCGTTCAAGGCGCTCTATTGGAAACAATTCGGCGGCGGCCCGAGCGAGGAGGAACTCAGAAGAATGGATCCGGCCAACGAGCGTTAAATATATTTGACATTCGCGTGAGCGGAGGATTTTCTTCATGCGCCCGGCATCCATGAGCCGCCTCACAGTTCCACGGCGCGGGAGCGGTTTGAAGTTGGCCCTTGCGGTTCCGGCGCGGCTTTGCTAACGAACGGCGATGCGTCCATCAGAAAAGACACAAAAGACACTCGTGCTGGTTCTCTTTTTTGCTTCCGGGTTCAGCGGATTGGTCTATGAGGTCGTTTGGATGCGGCTGCTGTCGCTGATTTTCGGCAACGCGGCCTATGCCTCCGCCACCGTCCTGGCCGGGTTCATGGGCGGCATGGCTATTGGCGGATTGGTCTTCGGCAAAGTGGCGGACCGGACGCGCGCGCCGCTGCGGCTCTACGGCATCCTGGAGTTGCTGGTCGGAGGTTTTGCGCTGGTGTTTCCATTTCTGCTCACGGCGCTGCTGCCGGTTTACCTTTGGTACGCCCGCGTTTCGGGCGCTTCCTACCACAGCCTCAGTTTTGCCCAGGCCGTTTTGCTGGTGCTCCTGCTGCTGATTCCCACCACGTTCATGGGCGGAACACTGCCATTGTTGATACAATACTTGACGCGCGAAACATCCGTCCTGGGACGAAACCTGGGCCTGCTCTACGGCCTGAACACCTGGGGCGCGGTGCTGGGTTGCGCCGCAGCGGGATTCATTCTAGTCGCGGCCATGGGCATCCGGGCGACGACCTGGCTGGCCGTGGCCCTGACCGTGTTGGTGGGAGTCGCGGCTCTGGTCCTAAACGGATGTTCGACAGCGACGGAGACCGCCGCCAGCATGGCTTCAGAAAAGCCCGACACAGAGAGTTACCCGGCGTGGTGCATCCGACTGGTGCTGGTCCTGCTGGGAATTGCGGGGTTGACGGGCATGGCTTATGAGGTCCTCTGGACGCGGGTGCTGACCTTCCTGACGGGGACGACCACTTACGCATTCACCATCATGTTGACAACGTATTTGTGCGGATTGGCTTTGGGGGGCATCGCGACGGCGTGGTTCACCGACCGCAGCAAGCGGCTGCTGGAGGTTCTGGCCGTACTGCAAACATTCCTGGGCCTGAGCGTGCTCGCCACGCTGGCCTGCACGCCCATTATCATGAAATCGTTGAACAATATTATCTTCCAGGGAAACACGATGCGGTTCAGCGATTTCACCAGCTTTATTGTGCTCCAGGCGGGGGTGTCACTCATTTTTGTTTTTCCGGGGGCGGTGCTCATGGGCATGACGTTTCCGGTCGCGGCCAAAATTTGCGCCGCCGCGCGCGGGCACGCCGGGTCGGGCGTGGGAGTCAGTTATTTTGCCGACACCTTCGGCGCCATTGGCGGTTCGCTCGCCGCCGGATTCTATCTCATTCCCCGGTTCGGCACACTGCGCAGCTTGATCCTGCTGGCTCTGGTAAACATGGCCATTGGCGTGGTGGCGTTCTGTTGCCGGCGCGGCGCGGAAATGACTTTTTCCGTCGCCCGCCTTGGGCTGCTGGGCGCGGCTTTGGCGGCGGTCGGATTCTCGGTCCGCGGCGGCATCCCGCCCGACACGTTCTCGGGGATATTCGTTCCTTCGGATGCGCGCCTGACCTACTTCGACGAGGACATTGGAGGCACGGTGACGATCGAGGATTACGGCGATCATCGCACCATCTCCATCAATGGCGTCAACGTGGCCGGGACCGACCTGAAATTTCAAACCACGCAAAAACTCCAGGCGCATCTGGCGTTGCTGATCCATTCCAAGCCGGACAAAGTCCTGCAGATCGGCTTCGGCTCCGGCGGCACGGCCTGGGCGATAACGCGGCATCCTGTCAAACAGATTGATTGCGTGGAAATCACCGCCGCCGTCATCAAAGCCAACGATCAATTCCCGGAGAGCAATCACGGCGTCCTGCGCGACAAACGCGTCCACGTGCGCATTGACGACGCCCGCAGCTACCTGGTCAAGACGGACCAAACTTATGACGTTATCCTCTCCGATTCCATCCATCCGCGCCTGGCCGGCAACGGGGGGCTGTATTGCGTCGATTATTTTCGATTGTGCCACGCGCATCTCAACGCGGGCGGCATTTTTTCGGCGTGGCTGCCCTATTACGGTTTGGCGCTGGAAGATTTCCGGGTGGCGGTGCGGTCGTTGAAAGCGGTCTTCCCGCACGTCTATCTTTTCCATTCCCCGATGGGACGCACCGAATGGACCATCATCCTGGGCACGCTCGAGCCGCTGAGCTTGGACGTGGCTGCGCTCCAGCGGAAGATGGCCGTCCCAGCGGTGGCCGACGACTTGAAGTTGATTGAAGTGGAACGGGTGGAGGACTTGCTGGATTGCTTCTTGTTGGGAGACGGGCGGCTGGCGGAATTCCTCGGCAGCGGCCAGGCCTTGAACACCGATGATTTTCCGTACTTGGAATACATCGCCGCGCGCTCGGCCATCGGCAGCAGCCGGCAAGGGCTGTTGCCCCCGATTTACTCCCAATTCCTCCGGTGCCGGGAGGATGTTTTTTCGTATGTAACGAACACGCCGGCGGTGTGGCTGCCAGCCATCCATCAATCCTGGGCCTCCGCGGAGTTGGTGCTGCGGGCGCGCCTGGCCGAATTGAGCGAGCCGGCCGATCCGAAAGAAATTCGCCAAACACTCGAGGCCGCCTTGCAACTGGACCCGCGCAACAACGTCGCCAGGAATCTGCTGCAGAAATATTTGGATGCACCGCAGCCTACCACAAAGTAAACGACCACCACCCAACTCAGTCCGTAGGAGAGAAGATCAATCCCCATGCAGGTAATCTCAATATGTGCGAGAGCGAAAGGCCAGAACTGGGCGGCACATTCATTGCGACTTGCGGTTGTGGACTGGCGAGGAGGACAGACTCTTGGGGACCGCCCACGACGAGAAGACCGCCCGACTGATTCATCGAAGCCGGGAGACGGGGCGCGAGCGGCGCAACATGGTTGGCATACCAAAACTCAGAATGGAAACAAAAAGGGCTTGATTTTGCGCGCTGGCGGCGTCATGCTTCCGGGCCAGATCGGTCAGACTATGACTCGGCTTTTGTTCGCTCGGTAAAGACCAAACAAATTATGAAATCGACAGTTCCTTTTACGATGGAGAATCCCCTCTGGTTCGCGGAAACCGAGGGCATTCTGTCGGCCGACGAGAGTGACCTTAAATTGGAGTTCCGCACCTCCGACGCCGTGATTGGACTTATCAAATCGGACATTCGCGAAGTGAAGCTGGCGATTGATGGCATCGAGGAAATTACGTTTCAAAAGGGCTTGTTGTTGGGTTGCTCCATCAACATTCGAGTTGCGGAGATGAGGGCCGCTTCAGACCTTCCCGCTTACAAACAAGGAGAAGTTGAGCTTTCAATTGATGGAAAGCACAGCGAAGCCGCTGCGGAACTTGTCTCGTCCGTGCAACTCGCGGTGGCAGCCAGAAAGAGGAACACCTAGTTGAAGTAGTTGGTATCATTGAAGTTATACCCTGCCAGACTGGTGTTGGAAACTTTCCAAAAATCTCAGGCGTGTAAAACGGGGTCGTGAGATTGGCCGGATGAATTCGCAGCCTCATGCCGCAGCTTAGAATTGGGGGAATGACTGCATCTCATTCTGAATGCCCGAGACGATTTGTTCCATTTTTTTCACGTCCATACCGAACACTTCTGCGTTCATATTGTTGGCCTCAGAAAGACGGGCTTCCCATCCGGGAGCGGTGCCAGAAAGGAGGGCAACGCAATTCGCGAGATAAACCACGGCTGATAATTGAATGGCGGGCTTCGTCACAGGAGAATGATGATTGGCCACGGCTTCGATAATTATTTCCGGCAAGGACCACCGTTGCAGCAAGCAAGCCCCAACTTCGCTGTGGTCGGCTCCTAGTACGGCTTTCTCCGCCGCAAAACGCGAGAGAGACTCGTGGAAAATTTTACTTCGAATGTCGGCTCTGGCTTTTGGGGTCAATATTTTGTTTATGACCGTCTTGCCGATGTCATGCAGCAAGCCGGCGGTGAAGGCTGCGGACGGGAGAAAATCATCTTGGAATTCCACCTTGGCCAGATACTCGGAGCCGACACCAGTACTCAACGAGTGTGCCCAAAGGCCGTTGGCTTCGACGGCGTAACCAGGCTCGGTCCATCCCAAAGCCCCGCCAAAACCGATGGCGCAGACCATGCGGAAGATCACCCTGTCTCCGAGGATCGACAGGGCTTGATCAACGGAGACGACCTGTTCGGGCACGCCGCAAAAGGCCGAGTTGCAGACCCGCAGCAGTTTGGCGGTGAGAACATGGTCGCAACGGATGGTTTTAACGAGTTCGTCCCTGTGCAATTTCGGCTGATTGAGTTGCATGGTGAGCCTGCGCGCCGTTTCCGACACCACTGGCAAATCTTTCGCCTGGGCTACTATTTCCTCAGCGGTCATATCAGTGTGGCAAGCAATTCCTTTTTATAAGCATCTAAAGTTGAATGGGATGTGTTCATCGCCTGTTGGCCAAAAATTGATGCTTCACCTGATTGGTCAGGATGTTCGATTTTTACGCCTGCTTGCAAGTTCTAATGGCACTATCGGCAAAAGCAAACAAAACTGAAGTCTTTAAGTGACTTTTGTTCTCATCTCCTTCCTTGTACAGGTGGCAAGAAGAATCAGTTTTGTTGAAGAATCACTTTGTTGTGCCATAAACAATTCCTCTGATTTGACTGGACGCCCGGAGAAACGCCAGAAAGGGATGAGAAACCGCCTCAGAACCCCACAACTGGCACAGAGTTGGTCCAGAGAGCTTTATTTGCATCGAAAATTGAGTGGAGCATCAAATATGTAAACGGTTGATGTTATTGAAGTTAAAAGGTGGTGGCAGGAGCCGGAATCGAACCGGCGACACAAGGATTTTCAGTCCTCTGCTCTACCAACTGAGCTATCCTGCCTAACCAACTGATTACAAAGACATTATGCAGTTTTTAATCACCGTTATTTTTCCTATTGCATCCCACCATTGTATCCCGTATATTAAACTCGATGAAAGCGATATACGAAACTACATCGGCGGGAGTGGAAAACATCCCGGCAACAAAACGAGACTCGCACGTCTCCACAGACGGCAAGTGGCGGTCCTTCCCCAAAGTCCCGAATTTGCTGCAATACGTCATTGCGGGAACATATTACGCTCGCTGTAAGGTCGATGGCAAGCCCGTACGTTCAAGTCTTGAAACCGACGTATTTTCAGTGGCCAAGGTTCGACTCCCGGACAAACTCAAGGATCTGCGGAAGCCCAAAGCAGTCGTCGGCACTTTCACCGATGGTCGTGTGCAATTCGAGCAACAAACCAAGTGCGACCACACCCTGGCGGAATTGTCCAAGGTTTATCGTCTTCGGTGCATTGAATGCCTCTTGCGCTCGTGGCCCGAACTGGACGCCAAAAAGGTGGACACCATTACGGAGCCGGAATGTCGCCAATGGGCGCAACGCTACGCCGAAAAATATGCTCCGCAGTTTTTCAACAATACGATCAACGTATTCCGGCAGATTCTCGGCCTCGCTGGTCTTGGGCATGACGCGAATCCAGTTTTCAAAATCAAACGTCTCGGAGTGCGGTCGAAACCCTTGGAGCTTCCGACGACGGAGCAATTTGAGCGGCTGGTGGAAGTGATCGCCACATCCGGCGCTGGCCAGTCGAAAGACTGCGCTGACTTGGTGAGTTTTTTGAGTTTCACCGGCTGCCGCATTGCCGAGATGAAACAAGCCCATTGGCGAGATGTTGATTGGGACCGCAACGAAATCACCATCCAATGCGTGAAACGCCGTGCAACCAGCAATGCGTCGCTTACAAGGGTCATTCCGTTGATTCCGGCGTTGCGCCAGTTGCTCGAACGGTTGAAACACAAACAGCAGCCCCAGGCCGACGACAGGATTTGCCAAGTCTCAGAATGTCAAAAATCGTTGACGCGGGCCTGCCGCATCGTCGGTTGCGCCCGGCTTACCCATCATTCCCTGCGACACCTTTTTGCGACGCGCTGCGTTGAAAGCGGTATTGATATACCGACTGTCGCCCGCTGGCTTGGTCACAGTGATGGCGGAATGCTGGCGTTAAAAATCTACGGGCATTTGCGCCGGGAACATTCGCAAAGCATGGCCGCTAAAGTGACCTTCGGAACCAATGGCGCAGCGACAAATGGTTAAGGTCGCAAAGTGGGGCGAGCAAACCGTCTTGTTCAAATCCGCCTCGCTGGTCACTTGACTCACCTTCGCCGGAGTCCTGACGGGAATAGTTAAATCAAAAGGTTAAGGTTCCTGAAGAACGATCAGCTTTGTTCTCCATGCTGAGGCGAAAACCGCCTCAACTGGATTCTTCCATGTTTTGTATGGTCTAATTGGACATTCCTGCTATCGTCTCAATCGTTTAGCAGCACCATTCAAAAAAGCAGTTTTTTATGTGTGACTCTGCAATCAGTGAGATTTTATGAAAGAACGTTGGCTGTCAGTTCAACAAATTGCGACGCACTTGGGTGTCAACCCGGATACGATCTACAAATGGATCGAACGAAAGAACCTCCCGGCGCATAAAGTGGGACGCCTCTGGAAATTTCTGGCGTCCGAGGTTGACGAGTGGGTCAAAGGCGGCAAAGCGGGTCAGAAAAAGGAGAAAAAATGACGACCTCATCGAATCATCCCAAACAACCGGGTCATTATGAATAACGAATCTGCCCCCGAAGCCCGCGTGTCCGCTGCTCCGGGCGCTGTCATTAAACCGTGGTTGAGCGCCGTTTTGATTTTCGCACTGGCGGGCAACGTGCTCCTCTCGGCGATACTCATCATAAAACTGAGTGGCTTCGAGGACATGAAAAGACGGGCTGATGAGACTGAGGCCGAAGCAGCAACAAACCGCACGGAATTAGCGTCGCTCCAAGCTGATGTAGATTCGTTGAGTAAGCAGAAAGACGCTTTGGCACCAACTGTGGCGGACTGGGAAAAGCGCCTCAAAGAAAAAGCTGTCGCCGAAGCTGCTTTGGCGAATATGGAAGGGAAGCGGCAGCAGACAGAGATGGATATTGTTCAAGCAGGCAAACGTCTGGAAGAAATCAATCAGAAAGTGCTTGAGTCAGAAAAGCAAAAAACCGAACTCGACTCGACCATAGAAAGGCTCAAATCGGAACTGGTTTCTCTGACAAAAACGAACGTGGACGCCAAAGCCGCGTTAAACCTCGCTTCGGAAGCAGAGCGACGGCTTGATGAAGCAACGAATGCCCTCGCCAGTACCGATGCGCGTCGCAAGCAATTTGACGCTGATGCCGCAGCAGCGCAGACACGCCTCGACCAACTCCAAAAAGAAGCCGACGATTTGCGCCAGACGCGGGAAAAGTCAAATACTGAGTCGGCCACATTGCGTCAACAAATTCAGTCTTTCAAAGACCAACTCGCCACGTTTGATCAGCAGGCGGCAGATTTAAAAGCACGTCAGGCCGCTGTCGGGCAGGAGGAACAAAAACTTGCGAAGCTCCAGCAACAAGTTTCGACGGAAGAAGCTCGCGCTGGCGAGATGGAGGCCCGGCAACAGCAGGTTGTATCTGAACTCGCGCAGTTGACCAATCGTCTAGACCAGGCCCGCAGCCAAGCCGCCGATTGGGAAACCAAACGCGATATAAACCAACAGACTGGAACCAAAGCCATTCAGGACCTCGCGGCAGCTCAAAAGATTCTCGTCGAGACCCAAGCCTCACAAGACCAACTGTCCCGCGAACAGGCCAAACTCGTGGCCCAAGTGGCAGGATCGAAGAAGGACTTGGAACAATCGCGCAAGGATGCTGCCGAATCAGAGGTGCGCCTCGACACTGCAAAGGCCGATTTACAAAAGGCCGATGCCGATCTGTCTGCGATCCGCAAATTATCGCAGGAGTTCTCCGCCAAACAGGGCGAGTTGACGCGCGAAGTTTCGGGATTGGAGGCGACCATTGAACGCTTGAAAAAGGAGAAGGAGGCGTTGGAGAAGGAACTCGGCAAGCTGGAAAGCCAGAAACCGAAGGCCCCTGCGGAGGGAAATAAATAAAACATTCTTCTAGGAGGAAATGATGTCTGACACACAACTAATCCAATGGTCTCTCTGGGGACTCTCGCTGTTGGCTGGCGTAGGGGCGATTCTCGCCTTGTTTAAGCTCCGATTTGCCGAGCGATTCCTGCCACAGTGGAACCAACTCAAAGAGCTTGACGCCACGCTGCCGGCTCGACGGGAGGAATTGCGGCAGGCCACCGAGGCAATCGAGAGATCCCGCGCCGAATTCGGCCAGCTTGAAGCGACGCACGGACACTTGCGAATTCTAAAGGAATGGCAGGATGCGAACCCGGAAGCTCCGGCGCGAATCCAGCAGATGATGATCGACCTAGAGCGGTGCAAGTCGGAACTGGCCGCTGTCCAGCAGAAGCTTGCGCAGGACGAGCAACGCCTCAACGAAGTCACGCAAGAAACCAACCGGCTCAATTTGGAGAAAGCTCAACTGACGCAGGACACCGGCACGCTCCGCGACCAACTTGCAGGGCTTCACAAGCAAAAGGCCGAACTTGAAATGGCGCTTCGCGATTTAGACGACCAGCGGCGGCAGTCTGAAACCAAACTCTCGACGTTGAAGGAGCAAGTCGCGGCGACCGACGCTGAGTTGACCCGCCTCCGACCTGAACTTGACCGAGTGCTCCGAGAGAAGCGGGAGGCCACTGTCGAACGGGATCAACTCGTTGCGGGACGGGACGCCGCAAAATCGGAACTCGCACTCTTGACCACGCGGGTCGAAGCGACCAACCAGGAGTTGAAGCAGCTTCGAGATTCAGCCGACGCAAAGTCGAAAGAGAAGCGCCAGTTAGAGGACGAGGTTTCGGCTCTAACGCGGAAGCGAGATTCCATCGCGGGTGATTGTCTCAAGGCTGAGGAAGAACTTCGCAAGGTGAAGACCCAGCTTGACCAGGTTAGCCGGGAACGCCAGACGGCGATTGCCGAACGGGACAAGGCGAACCTGGAATTCACGAAGCTCAACGCCGAAGTCGAAGGACTCAAGATTCAACGAGACGATTACGTCAAAAGGATCGAAGAACTCCGCAAGGATTACGCACGGAGCGGCGGGGTTGGCGACACCGACATCGGCAAGGCCCTCGAAGACCTCAGCCAACCCGCGCTCAAGTTCGATTTCAATCGCAGCGCGAACCTGGATGAAAGCGCCGCACTGCAACATCTGGCTGAACATTTGAGAAACAAGGGACTTCACTACCCGGAGCGTGTTCAACTCGCGTTTCACACCAGCCTCAAGGCAGCCCACATCAATCCGCTCGTCGTGCTGGCGGGGGTAAGCGGCACGGGTAAGAGCGCCCTACCGATGGCCTACGCCGAGGCTCTTGGAATGAATTTCCTCAGCCTGGCGGTTCAGCCCGGCTGGTCTGGTCCGCAAGACTTGCTCGGATTCTACAACTACCTCGAACGAAAATACAAAGCTACCGAAATGGCCCGCGCACTCGCGCAAATGTCGCGGTTTTCGGCGGAGGATCTGCCGGGACTTGCAGTCCAGCCGC
The DNA here is from genome assembly GCA_003140095.1 of Verrucomicrobiales bacterium. Classification (GTDB taxonomy): domain Bacteria; phylum Verrucomicrobiota; class Verrucomicrobiia; order Limisphaerales; family Palsa-1400; genus Palsa-1400. Next base: position 26,322 of record PLIU01000308.1, read on the forward strand.
GAAAGGAACAGATGCTTCTTCTCTTGTTAGACGAAATGAACCTTGCCCGCATCGAGTATTACTTCTCGGATTTCTTGAGCCGGTTAGAACAGCGTCGTGGGCGAAACATTCAGGATGCACAACGCCGCCGTGAAGTTTCGCTCTTGGTTGATGCGGGTAGCTTGCCGGCTGGCGAACTGCCTCGCTTTATCTTCCCGGACTTGAATGTTCTCTTCGTCGGGACGATGAACGAGGACGAGTCAACACAGTCGCTTTCAGACAAGGTGATTGACCGGGCGAACGTGCTTCGCTTCGGAGCGCCCAAAGAACTGATGGCCGCACACGCGACGCCAGATGCGCCGACCAAGGAATTCCTACCTCACGCCAAATGGGAGCAGTGGACAAAGTCGTTTGACGGAACTGGGTTCGATGACGAACGAAAGGCACTCACTCAAATAAATCAGACTTTGGACACTGTGAACCGGCCGTTCGGCTTCCGTGTCTATCGGGCCATCCTTGACTACATCGCCAACTATCCCAACACCAACACGGACGCGGCACGCCGTCGCAACGCGTTCGCAGACCAAATCGAGCAAAAAATCATTCCGAAACTGCGCGGACTCGACACGCAGGACGACACGACAACCAAGTGTCTCGACCAGCTTGGGCAAGTGATTAACGGCTTGCAGGACGCCGAATTAACTGAGGCGTTCAACCGCGCACGCGCCCCACATCTGTTCGAGTGGTTCGGGGTGAAGCGCTCGTAACCAGGCGTATTTATGGCCCAAGTATTGCCTTATCCGTGGTCACTGCTCGCACTGTCCGGGGATAAAGGAGGACCCTTGAGCTTGGAGCATTGCGAGCAGGCAGAAGCTCTCAATGGCGAAAGCCTTACCTTCTTCGGGGTTGCAGACGAGCAGGCACTCGGGATTCGACATGCTGTCTGCCTTGCTGAAGGTGTGAAGTTCAATCCAAAGACGCAAGCAGGCAGCGTGCAGGGCACACTTTCGATGCCCTCGTGGCCGCACGATTCTTCGAGTCAGTGGCGGTTCCACGCCGGTAAATTCGATTACATCATCCCGATCCACGGCACACTACGTCGCGCCAGTGCATGGGAGGACTTAACCGAGCACAACAAAGCGGAGGTTTCGCTGCGTGAAGCCATAGACTTGTTGAGCCGTTACTTCAACGAAGCCATCGCACTGACTCGTGAAAAAGACTCGTCCGAATTTTCCGATTTCGCCGGGCGGACGATTGTCAGGTTGGACTGGGCCGCGATTTGGGAACGCTGGAAAAAGGTCAGCACTCCGGGGCAACCACGAATGGCTCGGGTCGTTGAAATTGCTCAGGACCATCTGGTTTGCATCCGTGACGTGTGCGAGCGTCCGCGGCGAATGTTGGTGCGCCAGCGGGAACAAGTGCCCGTGGGCCGCGTCCAGGAACTCGACTCCACCTGCTTGCGAGACCTGATTCAGCGCCCAGGACGGACCGTCTTGGAAAAGGCCGGTGCCCGTCAACAAATCCTGGCTGTCACCCGCCGCGAAACGGTGGATACGGCCGAGAACCGAGTCATTCGGGATTTTATCGGCCTCTGCCAACATCGTGCGAGCGCGTACGTCCGCGAGAATAGTTCAGCCCCAAACCATCCGAGAGTGAAGGTTGTCGCGGACTTGCGATCAAACTGTGAACACCTCGAAAAGGGGTCGGCCATAGCTGGGGCCAGTCGCTTGGTTGGTATCCCGCGTCCCAACTACGTACTCCAAAAAGACCACCGCTATCATCCGTTGTGGGTGCAGTATGAGAGGCTGCGGAAAGAGGAAACCGCAGTGGACGACATTTGGAAGTGGGGGCGAAGGCTGTGGGCGGAGTTTGTCCGTGGCGTTGTCGTCTCGTTTCTGACGAGCGCCGAAGGCCGAAGCTCCGGCTGGCAACCCGATGGCGAGTTGACCGCGTATCTAAGAGGAGAGCATCAAGCTGGCGGCTTCACACCCGCGTTATCGGTTTCAAGCCGATGGATGCGGCAAGACGGGCAGACAAGGCTGTATTTGGTTCACCCCGCTCACGCGCATCTGTGTCCAGGGCTGGAAGAACTTCTGCCGCGTATGGGGGCCGAGTTGGCGTTGGCGATTTATCCGGGAGGAAACGAACCGCAACGTCCAAAAGCTTTGCTCGGCATCTACTCTGTTTTGAGTCTGCAAACCGACAAAACTCAGCGAGAAGCGATGGCTATCAGCTTGAATTCTTGTCTGGATCGTGTGGCACAACAGAATCCGGGACTGAACGTGCGCGGACTGTTGTTGCGCGGGGAGTCGGCTGGCGACCGCCCATCAGAGAAGCCACGGCTTGGACGACTTGACTATCTGGCAGAGCCAGCCGGTGGACCGTATTGGTTTTCCGAGTTTCCAGAGCTACTGAAAGTTTTGCTGGAGGAACTTGCCGCATGAAATTCGTCGGCTTGGACCTTGGCGGAGTCAACTCGCTTGCGTGCGTGCGGGAAGATGCAGGTGCTGAGTCGTTCCAGGGCAGCACCCATCCAGAACGTCCCTCTTGCGTGCTCCTCCCGTTGGTCAGGAAGGAAAAACTTATCGCCGGAGATGAGGCGCAGCGAAATGAACGCGGTTCGGGGATGCCTTGGCCGCCTCTCGCGATGGCCGCGCCTGATGGTTGGAGCCGAGCGACGCCGCCTTCACACGGCGGTCGCGTCTTGCTCGCGACTATCTGGCAGCGTCTCAACGCAGGAGGGCAGTGGTCGGACGCCTCATGGCCACCGCCCCCGGACGGCCTGCCGGCGCCCAACAAGGAAACGCCCGCCGAATGCGTGGCCGCAGAAGTCCTTTCAGTGCTCAAGCGAACGTATTGCGATGCCACCACAGCGGAGGTCGTGCTCGCGATCCCAAACCAGTTGCCGGAAGAGTCGCAGGAATTGCTTCTTCGCCGACTGCGCGGATCGCGCTTAGTCTGGCGTTCTGTCGCAGCAGCCATGTCGTGGGCAGACGTAAACGCCAGCCGTATAACCGTCGGCAAGCGTTTGGCGGTTTTGGACGCGGGGCTACATGGAGCCGAAGTCTCTGTGTTTGAGTTCCGTCAGCAGGAGATGGATGGACGAACTTTTCATGTGCCCGTTCGACGCCTAAACCCCGAACACATTTTCAAGACTGACGTCTTGTTGGCCGACAGTCCCGCCCCGTTTTCCCGTCTGCGCCCCGAGTTGGCCCGACTTGAAAAACACTTGAACGAAATTTCCAAGTCTGTCGGTGGACAGGCAGAGTTGTTGATTTGCGGCCCATTGGCCGACCCTTTCCTCGCATTGCTGCAAAGGCGGTTTCCGCAGTTCCTCTGGCCCATCCCGGAGTTAAACGCAGTGGCGCGCGGCTCATGCCTATTCGCATGGCGTCTGGCGCGTGGCTGGCCGACCTATCTCGATGTGTTGCCGTCGCTGGAGCTGTTCACACTCACCGAAGAACGCGAGCCGCATTGGCTCCCGCTCATTCCCGCTGACCGCGAAGTGTCTGGAGGTCAACCTTTCCGACAAACGATCAAGCGACGAATCTTCATCAAAAAGGGAACCACACATTTGCCGAGTTGGTTGCAAAGGTCGGGCGAAATGGACTTCCGAAAGCTAACGACCAGCCTACCCGTGGACGCGCCGCATGATGCGTTGGCAGACATAAATGTCGTTGCGCGCTCCGCAGGTGGCTTTGCCCGTGTGTGCATCAACCCGTCGCAGGGTCAATCCGATGTATTTGGTGCAGGACAAAGCGTGCTGTTGAACTGGCAGAGTATGGAGCGCGTTGCTCGTGGACCCAAAGAGCAGTGGCCGAAAGGTTTGGTGAAATTCGCTTGGCCGAACTGCGGTGAACTGTTGGCCAACCGTGACTTTTTTCGAGATTTTCTTCTATTTGGCGAACGCCTGGAAAAGACATCGCAAAGCCGTGAAACGCCGCAATGGGGTCACTTGTTGCCGATGCTCAAGGAGCAAATACGCCGGACGATCAATCCGTATCAGTTGGGCGCGAGTGTTGAGGGCGGCGCGGCAGCACCTGTGGATTTGTTACTCTGCTTTGGGTCAAATTTCCCATGCCGCTTCTGGTCAAACCAGAGCGCCATAACGGAACAGGAAATTCGACATGTGGAGCGGATGGGAGGCCACCTTTGGGAACGATTGCGCGACGTGGAGGCTCATCTACCGCGAAACATCGAACACAGAAAGGCGCTAATTTATGTTTTGGGACGATTGGGTGGTCATGCGCCCAAACCATTTCAAGATTGGTTAGCTGCCCAAATCGTCCCGACTGCCAAAGAGCCAATCCTGTTCGCAGCCGGGCGAGTGCTCACCACTGCGGAGCATGGACGCAAGGTCTTTAACTGTTTGAAAACCAAAGGCGATTTCGGTCAGGAACTCAAACTTCCCTGGCTGAGAATGCTTGTTTACCTGCTATACCAACGGGAAACCTTTTTGGCGAACGTCTCTCGTGACGACACGCTCACCACAACGCGACTGGCCCTCAATGTCTTCGCGACACAGGTGAAGGCGGGCAAAAAACTGACGCTATTCAAGAATAGCCTCCGCACACTCGCACTGCTTCTAAGGTTCCGCCGTAATCGTGATTGCTTCGATTTTCTAACGGCACGTGCGCACAGTTCCGAGGAGCGCGACTTAGCTACGGACTTGAACCGGACGTTGGAACAAGCACTCCAACTTCGACTCAACGATGCCAACCGCGATCTTGTAAGCCGCACGCAGAAGTGGTTATTGGCAGACGCCGACTCTGGCGAATTCCCACCTGTAGTAACCAGTGAAGACGATTCAGTTGATGACGTCAGTGATGATGAAACCGGACCGCCCGAACAATGACCGACCTGCTGCTCAATGTCCTCGCCGTCGCTCCCGGCCCGCAAACGTCCGTCGAGTTGCGCGACGCGGCGCGACGCAGCGGGGCGAAGGTCGAGGAGTTTGAGGTTCTTCAAGAATTGCGGCGACTCCAAAAACAAGGCGTCGTTCGCGTCGAAGGCACTCGCTGGCGGTTGCTCAAGATGCCAGCCAACCTCAAGATAACTCCGCCATCACGGAAGCCCTTTCCATTGCCGCCGACCGGCGGTGCAGTGTCCGCAGACAAGCGGACGAAGGCAGTCATGTCCAACGTGCTCGCACCGCCACCCGCGCCGGCTGGCCGATGGGGGCAGTTCCGCGCGATGGCCCGCTACTACATGGATTGTCTCTTGCAGGACGAAGCCCCGGACTTGAAGGGATTCGTGGAGAACGAGGACGACACATGGATTGCCGTTCCGCAAATTCCGTGGGCGCGGTTGGCGGCCGGTGGGGACTTCGCAGTCTCGCTCGCCAGAGAACAAGCCCCCTTCCAGCGCAACCGCGTCCGACGCGGGGAGGACGAATGCGTTTATCTCTGCTACCCGCTGGTGTTCGTGAAACCGAAGGGAGTTTCCGGTTTCGTCGTTCCCCTTTTCGCCCAGCCGATGACGGCAGACTGGCGCGCAGGTGTTCTTCATCTTGAACCGGACGGCCCCATCGCCGTGAACGGTGCCTGGCTCGGATACCGCTTCCCCAAGAGCGCCGAGCGCGCAGCATTTCTGCGCGCGATGGGATTTTTGAACGATGTGAATGGCGAGGACGACGACGGAGAGCGTACGCCGCCGGAGCCGAAGGACTTCGCCCGTCTCGCACAGGAAGCAGCCCTTTACGTCCACGACCCGGACAAATTCGCCGAACACATCGAGCCTCTTGGGCTGAGAATGGTAGCTGACTGGAAAAAGACCGAGCCGGGACTGTACAACACGGCGGTTCTGACGCTCGGCCCACGCTTGCGCTACACGCGGAGTTTGCTGCGCGATCTCCGGGACATCACCGAGAAATTCTCCGACGAAGACCTCGATCAGACTGCGCTGGCCGGCTTGTTCCCGCACGACAAGCCAACTGCCGAACCGGACGTGTCAACACCGCCGTCCGACAATTCTCCCGCGCCTTCGCCAGTGTTCGCCGCCGATCAACTCGCGCAGACGCGGCTGCTGCATCCGAGCCAACGCGGGGCGGTCGTGAATTCGTTGGCCGAGCCGGTGTCAGTTGTGACGGGACCGCCCGGCACCGGAAAATCGGAGGTCGTGGCGGCAATGTTGCTGAACCAGTTGCTCCGGGGTCAAACGACGCTGTTCGCCAGCAAAAACCATCAGGCATTGGATGCGGTGTTGCCACGGCTCAACAGCGCGGCGGAAGGCGGCGACCTCATCATCCAAACGTCCAGTCGTGACCTCGCACAGCGCAAGAATTACCTCAGCAAGTTGCAAAGCCTGCTCGCGCGACCGCCGCGACCGGATGCGGCGCAGGGAGACGAGTATCGGCGAAAGCTTGCCGAATTGTTCAGTCAACAGCGGGCGGCCCTCAACGACATCTCTACGCTCGAAAAAGCCCGAAAGGAGTATGAGGTATTGAACGCGCAGTTTGAGGAATTGCGGAAGTCCCTTCCTCTCGCAGCGCAATCTGACGATGCGCTCGCACGCTGGCCGCGCGAGGTGACGCGCGACAGAGTGGAGGCGTTGGAGGCGGAGTTATGCAGCGCGCTCGCCCGACCGGGCGGTCTGTTCCAGAAGCTCTGGCACTCACTCCGCCGAAGCCAGATAGAGGCAAGACGCAAAGCAGCGCGCGAACCGTTGCTTCCGTTCCCACTTCCGTTTGCTGACCGCACTTTGCCGGACGCGGGAGCAACAGGCGACGCTTGGCGCGATTTCTTCACGACATGGAAAACATGGGCAGAAGCCGCGCGTGTGGCGGTACTCGTGCGAAGTTGCGAGCAACGCATCGCGCAACTGCCGCGAGCCGAAGACTGCAATCACCGGATGGCAAGCGCCCAACAGGGCATTGAAGAACAGACTGGTGAGTGGATGCGATGGGCCACAGGCGGCCTGCCCAATTCCCTCGCTCCGGCTGACCGAGAAGCTCTGGCAAACTTGCGGGCAGGCATTCAAAATTGGGGGCCTGACCGCTTCGGCAAAGAATTGAAGCGGCATTTCTCGCTCATCTTGCGGGCATTTCCACTTTGGTCAGTATCGAACCTCTCGGCTCGGAGCGCACTGCCGCTCGTGCCAGGATTGTTCGACCTTGTTATCATTGACGAAGCCAGCCAGTGCGACATCCCATCCATTGTGCCGTTGCTGGCCCGCAGTAAACGCGCTGTGTTGGCCGGCGACCCCATGCAGCTCAGGCACATCAGCACGTTGGATGCGGTAGTTGATCAGACCTTATTGGAGCAACACGGCCTGACGGACGCACAGGTCCAGCGATTCACGTATCGCACGAACAGCGCGTTCGACCTCGCCCACGACAATGCATCCGTGCCGGATAGCGCCCGCGTGCGGCTCGATCTCCATTTCCGCTCGCACGATCTCATTGCCGATTATGGCAATGAGGCATTCTACAACAACACGCTCCACGTCGTAACTGTGACCGAGCGCCTAAATATCCCGCGAGGGATGCAGCCGGGAATACATTGGACGCATGTGGCCGGGAAATTGGAACCAGGGCAGACCGGGGTATGGTGCTCGGATGAAATCGAAGCCATCCGGGGTGAGTTGTCCCGCCTCGCCACTGGCGGTTATCGTGGGACCGTTGGTGTCGTGACGCCGTTCCGCCAGCAGATGATTCGGATCAAGGATGCGCTTGAAGCGGACGATGCGCTGCCACCCGATTTCATGGAGCGGGTGCGTTTCCTCGCCGCAACCGCCCACGGATTTCAGGGCGATGAGCGCGATCTTATCCTTTTCAGCCTGTGCGGCGGGCCAGAGTTGCCGGACGGTTCCAGGATTTTTCTCCGAGAGAATCCAAATCTTTTCAACGTGGCGGTCTCACGAGCCAGGGCCGTTTTGCATGTCGTTGGCAATCGTGATTGGGCTTTGGCCTGCGGTGTTTCCTTCATCGAAAAGCTGGCGCGTCGCACTTTGCCGAACGCCCGAGATAACTTCGGGGCAAAGCGGGAACCCTACCAATCCCCCTGGGAAAAGGTTCTCGCCGAAGCGTTGCGGCAATCAGGCATCACAGTCGTTCCGCAGTATCCCATCGCGGGGCGCTTCCTCGACTTGGCAATTTTAAGTCCGTGTAAGATTGATGTTGAAGTGGATGGGGAATCTTTCCATCGGACCGCCGGAGGCGGTCGTAAAGACGATGACCACTGGCGAGATTTGCAACTCCAAAGTCTCGGATGGAAAGTTTGTCGTTTCTGGGTCTATGAGTTACGTGAGAATCTTCCGCTTTGCGTGGAGCGAATCATGAAAGCTTCTCGCTCAACAAAGTGAAGATAAAGAAAATCGCAATTTGGTTCATCCACGGATGCTCCACAGGTTAGTCGCTTTTATCCGGTTTTAGCGATGAACCCGTGCCTACAATCTGAATGCTCTCCACCCATGCTCCGTCAGAGGTTCCGATGGAATCAAAATGTTCCGATTGCTCTTTCACCCATTCGACGCCCATGCGCTGCAACGCCGAAACCAATTCTCGGAGCTTTTTCCCAGTGATGCGAACGGATTGGCGGTTGAAGAACAGAGTAATGCAGTCAGCTTCCGCTGCCGGTAAGAATTGCACGCGTTCCAGCCAGGCATACTGGTAAAGATTGAGGCTTCCGTCGCGCAATTCGACGCGTAACATTTGAGCGTTGGGATTCTCCCCCCAACACTGAACTTCGTTAGATTCGGATTTGGGTTCCACGCCTCTGCTTTTCATAATTTTGTATTTCAGGTTTATGGGAGACAGGCGAACGGCGCTGGTTCATGAACTGTCGTACGCGCTGGCGGACGATCATCATTACCCGGCGGCGCACGTTCTGTTCTTCGATCCGTTCCGATTCACACGCCAGTTCCAAAGCCAGCGTGCGGCGACCGGAGCGGACAACGCTCTCCCGCAGTTGAAGTCTGTCGCAGGTAAAAATCCGTATGCCTTTCCGNNCCATCCGATGAAACAGACTTAACCGTGACCAGTTCGCCGTTGGCGAGTTTGCGGCCCGTTCCCGTTTCGCTATTGCCCTTGAGTTGCAGCCTGTCCCCGGCAGTCAATTTCAATTCCTTGGGCCGACACACATGAAAACGCTCCACATCGTTAAACGGGACAGGACGGATGCGACCGCCAACCTCGACCAGCAAATGAGTGTCCGTGATGTC
>PLIU01000335.1 GCA_003140095.1 Verrucomicrobiales bacterium
CCAAATCAAACCTGCGGGGAGGGAAAAAGTGCAGAATTCAAAGCGCACGGTTCAAAATTCAACGTTCAAAACACTACAATACGCGAAGAGGGCAAAACAAGGATGACCACTCCTTCATGGAAAGTATACTGTTGAGATGGGGATTGCGATTGGGTAAGGATAAGCGGTTTATCCAAAGATCGCGCCAGCGTCAACCCAATCAAACCCAGTCAAACCATGACGTCGAAGAAGCGGTCGGCGATGGCGCTGACCGCCACACGCGATGGCGCGTGTGCTCCCCCAAGCCGTGAAATTCGGAGCCTTAGAGGAGGATTGAGGAGGATTGGGATCGCGGCTTGCGGTTTCAGGCTCAGAGCTTACAATGCCTCTTGTTGGATTGCCTTCTGGCAGCGATATGACCGAACGGAAAACATTCTATTTCGATAATAACGCCACGACGCGGGTCGCGCCGGAAGTGGTGGAGGCCATGCTTCCGTTCCTGCGCGATTTCTGGGGCAACCCCTCCAGCGCCTACAGCTTCGGCAGCCAGGTGGCCAAACGGGTGGAAGAGGCGCGCGAGCAGGTGGCGGCGCTGATCGGCGCGGAACCGAAGGAGATCATCTTCACCAGTTGTGGCACGGAGAGCAATAACGCCGTGCTGCAAAGCGCGCTGGCCACCCAGCCGGGCAAACGCCACATCCTGACCACGGCGGTCGAACACTCGGCCATCATCCGACATTGCGAAGTGTTGCGAAAACAGGGCTGCGATGTGACTTTCCTGCCGGTCGATGCCGAAGGCGCGTTGGATTTGCATTTGCTTGACCAATCGATCCGGACCGAGACGGCTGTCGTGTCGGTCATGTGGGCCAATAACGAAACCGGGGTGGTGTTTCCCATCGAGGAAATCGCCGCCATCTGCCGGAGCCGGCACGTGCTTTTTCACACCGACGCCACCCAGGCGCCGGGCAAGTTGAAACTGGACGTAGGCGAGGTGGGGGCGGATTTTTTGACGCTTTCGGCGCACAAGCTCCATGCGCCCAAGGGAATCGGGCTGCTGTACGTGCGGCGGCGGACCAAATTCCAGCCTTATCTCATCGGCGGACACCAGGAGCGGGGCAAACGCGGCGGGACGGAAAACGTCGCCAGCATCGTGGGCTTTGGCCGGGCGGCGGAATTGGCGCTGACGCGGCTGGAGGACGAAAACACACGCGTGCGGGCATTGCGCGACCGGCTGGAAAATACAATTTTGCGCGTGGTCCCCAATACCCGGCGGAACGGCGCCAAAGAACCGCGCCTGCCCAACACCAGCAACATCGCCTTCGATTTCGTGGAGGCGGAAGGAATTCTGTTGAAGCTAGATGAACTGGGCATCTGCGTCTCCAGCGGTTCAGCCTGCACGACCGGTTCGCTCAATCCGTCGCATGTCATGACGGCCATGGGCATCAAGCCCGCGCGGGCCAAGGGCTGCGTGCGGTTCAGCCTGGGAGTTTACAACACGGACGAAGAAGTGGATTATTTGTTGACACACCTTCCCCAGGTGATCGCGCGGCTGCGGGAAGCCTCCCCGGAAAAGCCGGCGCGCCACGCCAAAACCCTCTCCGACCTGGCGCCAGTGGTGCTGTCGCAGTGCCTTCCGAGCCTGCAAAAGTAAGAACATTTTTGCATGAAGGCCAAACCCCATATCGCGATTGTCGGCGCCACGGGCGCAGTGGGCCTCGAAATGATCAAGACGCTGGAGAAGCGGAAGTTTCCCGCCGGCCAATTGACTTTGCTGGCGTCGGCCCGGTCCGCCGGCACGGAATTGCCCTTCCGCGGCCAGCCGGTGAAGGTGCGGGAATTGAGGGCGGATTCTTTCCAGGGGATCGACATCGCCCTTTTCAGCGCGGGCGCAAGCATCTCCAGGGAGTTCGCGCCCAAGGCGGTCCAGGCCGGCTGCGTGGTGATCGATAATTCCAGCGCCTTTCGCATGGACGAGGCGGTGCCGCTGGTGGTGCCGGAGATCAACGCGGATGACATCGCGCTGCACAAAGGCATCATTGCCAACCCGAATTGCACGACGGCCATCACGCTGATGGCGCTCTATCCGCTGCACCAGGCCTTTTGTGTCAAGAGGATTTTTGCCTCCAGTTACCAGGCCGTCTCCGGCTCCGGGGCCAAGGGCATCGAGGAATTGCGGCGCCAGGCGCGGCAGGTAGTGGCGGGCGAGCCGGTGACCAGGGAGGTGTATCCGCATCAGATCGCCTTCAACGTCCTGCCGCAGGTGGATGTGTTCCTGGCCGACGGCTACACCAAGGAAGAGGCCAAAATGCAGAACGAAGGGCGCAAGATCATGCATCATCCCGGCTTCCGCGCCAGCGTCACGTGCGTGCGTGTGCCTGTTTATCGGGCGCACTCGGTGGCGGTGAGCGCGGAGTTTGAAAAGCCGGTCACGGTGGAAACCGCGCGCGCCGTGCTCCGGCATGCGCCGGGCCTGGACGTGGTGGATAATCCGGCCAAGCAGGAGTATCCGCTGCCGTTATACGCGAGCGACAAGTATAATTGCCAGGTGGGCCGGCTGCGCCTTGACTGTGCATTTGACAACGGCCTGTGTTTTTGGGTCGCGGGCGACCAACTGCTCAAGGGCGCCGCGCTCAACGCCGTGCAAATCGCGGAGGAACTGCTGAAGTTGTGAGCTAACGCGAACCACTCCTAGCCGACTGTCCGGCCGGCAGCGGCAAATGCAACGTGCCGTCGGCGTCCGCTTCCAAGATTGCAGTGATCGTGCTCATGGGCGAACTACCGGACTCCATAGTTACTCGCAAGCCGTTGATTGCGCGATTGTTGTCGATAGTTTCAGATTACGATTTCGATTAGGCTTAGGAGAAAGTAGAACGGACCCGGACCAGCGTCTTGACGGCGCGATTGCCGGAGGCCATGGACTGAAACAGTTCCGGCAGGTCGTCCAGAAACGCTTCGCCATCGACAAAGTCCGGCGCCCGCACCACGCCCGTCTCGATCAATTCCAACGCGCGGCGAATCGTCCGGGGCGTATGATGAAAACTCGAATACAAAGTCAGATTGGAATAATGCAGGAGATTGGTGTCAAGTGAAACGGTGGCACCCGCCGGGCAACCGCCAAAGAAATTTACCTTGCCGCCCTTGCGCACCAGCCGCGTGGCGGCCTGCCAGGCCTCCGGCTTGCCGACGGCCTCGATGACCAGGTCGAAATCCTGGCCGTCTTCCTTCTTGACGGCGGCCACGAGGTCGCCGGACGCACCCACGTCAATGAGCCGATCCGCCCCCAGCTTGCGCGCGGTTTGCAAGCGCGGGCCGCGGCCGGCCAGGGTGGCGCGGCAGCCATGATGCCGGGCCAGCGCGGCAAACATCAGACCAATCGGGCCGCTGCCGATGATCAGCACGTTTTGACCCGGGCGCGCGCCGACCTCCTCCCAGCCCTGCACTACGCAAGCCAGCGGTTCGGTCAGGGCGGCGTCGGCGCAGCGCGTCTTGGGTGCCAGCGGCAGCATATTCTTTTGCACAAATCGCGATGGCACAACGATGGATTCGGCATAGGCGCCATTGAGGAAGAGGAGGTCGTCGCAAAGGTTCTCCTGGCCGGAGTGGCAATAATCGCACGAGCCGCACGGAGCGGAATTGGCCACCACGACGCGCTGACCAAGGTTCCAGCCGCCGAGGCCCTCGGCGATCTCGCAAATCGAGCCGGCGAATTCATGTCCGAAGACCGACGGCGGCACAATCATCCGGGCGTGATAGCCGCGCTTGAACACTTTGAGATCGGTGCCGCACGTCAGCGCCGCTTCAATGTTCACCCGCACCTGACCGGGACGCAGAGCGGGCGGCGCGATGGATTCCACCCGGACATCCTCGCGCCCGTGGAGAATCGCGGCTTTCACGCCAGCAACTTGGGCACCAATTCGCCTTCGACGTCTGTCAAACGAAAATCGCGTCCTTGGAAATGATAGGTGAGCTTGGTGTGGTCGAAGCCCAGCAGGCGAAGGATGGTGGCGTGGAGGTCATGTACCGGCACCGGGTCCTGGACGATGTTGAAGCCGAACTCGTCCGTTTTGCCCAGAGTCAAGCCGGGTTTGATCCCGCCGCCGGCCAGCCACATGGAGAAGGCCTGCGGATGATGGTCGCGGCCCTGGCTGCGGCCGGCTTCCTTGTTGGTTTCGACCATCGGGGTGCGGCCAAATTCCCCGCCCCAGATGACCAAAGTGTCTTCCAACATGCCGCGCTGCTTGAGGTCCTTGATCAGGGCCGCGCACGGCTTATCGGTCGCGCCGCATTCCTTTTTGATGCCGCCGGTGACATCGGAGTGATGGTCCCAAGCCTCGTGGAAAAGTTGGACGAACCGCACGCCACGCTCCACCAGGCGGCGGGCCAGCAGGCAATTGTTGGCGAACGAACTTTCCCCCGGCACGGCGCCGTACATCTCCAACGTCTGTTTGGATTCCTTGGCCAGGTCCATCAACTCCGGGGCGGTGGTCTGCATGCGGTAGGCCATCTCGAAGGAGTTGATGCGCGTGGAGATCTCCGGGTCGCCCACCACGTCCAGCCGGTCCTGGTTCAATTCCTTGAGCGCGTCCAGGGACCGGCGCTGCATGGCGGGCGTGATGCCGGGCGGATTGGCCAGATACAAAATCGGATCGCCGCTGCGCCGGAAAGCCACGCCTTGATAGACGGTCGGCAGGAAGCCCGCGCCCCAGTTGCCGGAGCCGCCGCTGGTGCCGCCAGCCGAACTGAGCACGACAAAGGCCGGCAGGTCCTGGGATTCGCTGCCCAAGCCGTAACTGACCCACGCGCCCATGCTGGGACGGCCGAAAACGGTCGAACCGGTGTTCATGAAAATCTGGGCCGGCGCATGATTGAACGCCGGGGTGGTCATCGAGTTGACGATGGCGATGTCATCGACCACCTCGGCCAGATAGGGCAGAGCCTCGGACAATTCCGCGCCGCATTGGCCGTGCCTGGCAAATTGGAAGCGGGAGGCGAAGAGGGCCGCGTCCGGCTTGATGAAGGCATAGCGCTGGTCCTTGACAATTTCCTTCGGAATGGGCTGGCCGTCGTATTTGGCCAGGCCGGGGCAATGGTTGAACAAGTCCAACTGACTGGGACCGCCGGCCTGAAAGAGGTAAATGACCCGTTTGGCCCGCGCTGGGAATGGGGGCGCGTGCGGCGACAGTGGGTTCCCGGCCGTGGCGGCGAAGCCATCATTGCCCCGCAACAACGAAGCCAGCGCCAGCGCGCCCAAACCCACGCCGCATTGGTTGAAGAAATAGCGCCGTGTCACCGCCTTGCGGCGTTCGTGGAAAAAATGTTCAGCAAAATTCATCGGTTTCACTCCTTTGTAATTGTTTCGTCCAAATTGAGCAACACCCGTGTCACCATCGTCCACGCGGCCACCCTCTCCAGATTGACGTCCTGAGGCGGGTTCTTTATATCCAGTGTGGCGACCTGCACGGCTCGGGCGGTGCGGTTCTCAAAGAAATGGTTCTCGTCCTGCAAGAGCGAGGAAAGGACCGCCGTTTCGTTGGGCCGCGGCAGGCGCCCAGTGCAAAGCTCGAAGGCGAATTGGAGGCGCGCGCGGTCGTCCTTGCCGCCTTGTTTCCAAACGCGCAGGGCCAGCGCCTGCGCCGCCTCCACAAAAACAGGATCGTTCAACGTGGTCAAGGCTTGCAACGGCGTGTCGGAGGGAGTACGGCGCGGACACGGCGATTCGCCGGTCGGCGCGTCAAAAACCTGCAAGGACGGATACGGCACGGAGCGTTTGACGAACGTGTAAAGCGCGCGGCGATAACGGTCGCCGGCTTTGGTTTCCCAAGTCATCGGCGCGCCGTAGCCCAGCGTCAGCACCCCATCGGGTATCGGCGGATAGACAGGAGGCCCGCCAATTTGGCCATCCAGCAGGCCGCTGGCGCTCAGAGCAATGTCACGCAGGATTTCCGCATCGACCCGCACCCGCGGCCCACGAGCTAGCAGTTGGTTGTAGGCATCGCGCTCCTGCAGGCGCGGGTTGACGACGGAAGATTGCCGATAAGTTGCCGATTCGGCGATCAGCCGCTGCATGTGTTTGATATCCCAGCCGGAGTCCATGAACTCGCAGGCCAGCCAGTCCAGCAATTCCGGGTGCGTCGGCGGGTCGCCCTGGGTCCCGAAATCCTCCGACGTGGCCACCAGGCCGCGCCCGAAATATTCCTGCCAGATGCGATTGATGATGACCCGCGCCACCGTCGGATGGCGCTTATTGACCAGCCATCGGGCCAGCGTGAGACGGTTGAGACGCGCGACCTTGGGTAACGCGGGAAGAATGGAGGGAACGTCCGGCGTGACCAAAGCCCCTGGCTTTTGCCAGTCGCCCCGGATGAAGACGTGCGTTGGGCGCGGTTGATCCCGCGCCGCCAGGACCAATGTCGTGGGAGCCGACGGCCATTGCCGTTGTTCATCGTCGATCCTCTTGCTCGCCTCGGCCATGCGGGAATCGGTCAACCGGTAAAAGTCGAACAACTCGCGCCTCTGGGCCAGGGTGCGCTGCTGGAGCGGCAGGGCAAGAACGGCGCGCGCGTTGCTGCTGAGAGGATCGGCCCGCAAGGGACGCGGCGCCGTAGTGAGAGAGAGGCGGAATCGTCCCAGCGTGTGCTCATCGCCGTAACTGTGATTGAGCGTAAACTTCAAGACGGTGCCCTCGTCAAAACCCACCGCGTTCTTGGTTTCGAAAACGGCTTGGCGGCTGCGGTTGCGGCGCCCCGGCAAATCTTCCACCGCCCAGCCAATCTTATTGGTAATGATTCCATCGATGGCGGCGGCCACGGGAAAGTCCGGCTGGGAAAAATCGGCGGTGGCATTTTGCAGAGGAACCTGATTGGTCGTGGCGATGGGCGCATCAGGCGAAGCCTCGACAGTAAATTCGGAGAGGACGAAGTTCCCATTCGCGGCCCGGCCCGGCCCGTAGGAGGGCAAATTAGCGTCGGCGAGCGCCTCCAGGCGAAAGCCGGTGATGCCCTTGAGACTGGTCTTGGCCGTCACTGTGTATTGCGAAACGCCCGGATTGGAGCCGGTGGCCAGCAGAGAGTTGTCGTCCAGTTTGGTAAACTTGGTGCCGACACTGGCGTAATAGGCCTGCGGCTCCAGGACCGTCCAAGTCCCTTCCATCGCTTTCATTTCCTGTTCCCACGCCTCCATCTTCTGCGGCAGGTCGGGGTATTGGGCCATGAGTTGATCGTGGATATCGGCGATTTTGCGCTGAATGGCTGTGCGCCTGGCTTGAGTCGGCTGGTCTGGAACTTCCATTCCCGGCTCATCATCGTTGTTCAGGAAGGCAAACAGGCGGTAGTATTCCTTCTGCGAAAAGGGATCGTATTTGTGGTCGTGGCACTGGCAGCAGTTGACTGTCAAACCAAGGAAAGCTTTGCCCAACACGTCCATGCGCTCGATGATGCCCTCGTTGCGGAATTGTTCGGGGTCGATCCCGCCCTCCTCGTTGAGCATCGAATTGCGCAGAAAGCCGGTGGCTACTTTGTCCGCCAGCGTGGCGTTGGTCAAAAGATCGCCGGCCAACTGATCAATGGCAAACTGGTCAAAAGGCAAATTGTTGTTGTAGGCGTCAATGACCCAATCCCGGTAGGGCCAGATCGACCGGGACAAATCCTTTTCGTAGCCATTGGAGTCCGCGTAGCGAGCCACGTCCAGCCAATGCCTCGCCCAGCACTCGCCATAATGCGGGGAGGCCAGCAGCCGCTCGACTTGATTTTCGTAGGCGTCGGGCGAGCGATCCGCGAGGAAATCCTCCATCTCCTGGATGGTCGGCGGAAGTCCTGTCAAATCCAGGCTCAGGCGGCGCAGCAGCGTCGAACGGTCCGCCTCCGGCGAGGGCCGGAGTTTCTCCGCCTCCAGTCGGGCGAGAACGAAGGAGTCGATGGCATTGCGCGGCCAATTCTTGTTCTTGACGGACGGAATCGGCGGACGGATCGGCGCCTTGAAAGCCCAGTGCCGGCGCGGATCGATGGCCTTGACCGACGCGCTCGCCGGCCAGGGCGCCCCCTGGTCGATCCAGGCGCGGAGAATGCCGATTTGTTGCGCCGTCAGCCGGTCGCCCTTTTGCGGCATGATCAGATCCGGCGCCGCGCCGGAGACCAGTTGGATCATGCGGCTTTCGGCGCTTTGGCCGGGGATGATGTCCGGCCCGTGCTCGCCGCCTTGCAAGGCAATCTCCTTGTTGTCCCAGCGCAATTGACTCTCATGTTTGTGCGCGCCGTGACAGTTGTAGCAATTCTGGGCCAGGATAGGCTGGACATCGCGCACGAAATCAACCGTGCCGGTGGCAGCCGGGGGCAATTCCGCGGCGGCGGCGGCCGATCCGCAAAAGACAGCAAACGCCGCGCGGGAAAAGAATTTCCCGATCTGGACTAAACTTGGCGTCAAGGATGGCACAGTAGTGGCAACACTTGGACGAATCGCAGGCTCATGTTATTCGCCTGCAAAAAAAACGCAAGCTCGGCCGCGACAGTCCGGCCA
Source organism: Verrucomicrobiales bacterium (assembly GCA_003140095.1). Classification (GTDB taxonomy): domain Bacteria; phylum Verrucomicrobiota; class Verrucomicrobiia; order Limisphaerales; family Palsa-1400; genus Palsa-1400. The sequence continues at coordinate 8,491 of PLIU01000335.1, forward strand.
CAGAACTACCTTGCCGTGCCCGGCTGAACTTGTACTCTTCGCGTTGACCGTCCATGAGAAAGGATGGGAAGAATATGAATGTTGAACTCAAGAAATTTTGGCCGCTGGACCCGAAAGTTGCATTCCTGAATCACGGCTCCTTTGGCAGTTGTCCGCTGCCGGTGCTGGATTTCCAGCGGGCCTTGCGCGACCGCTTGGAACGCCAGCCGGTCCAATTCCTGGTGCGCGACATGGAGTCGTTGCTCGATCAGGCGCGAGGCGCGCTGGCCCAGTTCACCGGCGCGCGGCCGGAAAACCTGGTCTTTGTGCCCAACGCCACCAGCGGTGTCAACACGGTTCTGCGCTCGCTCACCTTTGCGCCGGGAGATGAATTGCTGGTGACTGACCAGGAATACAACGCCTGCCGCAACGCGCTCGAATTCGTGGCGCGGCGCGCCGGCGCGAAAGTCGTGGTGGCGCGCGTGCCTTTCCCGTTTCACTCCGCCGGCCAGCTTGAGGAGGCCATCATGAGCCGGGTCACGCCGCCCACGCGGCTGGCGCTGATCGATCACGTGACCAGTCAAACGGGCGTCATCCTGCCCGTGGAGCGCCTTGTCAACCAATTGGCGGCGCGCGGGGTGGAGACGCTGGTCGATGGCGCTCACGGGCCGGGCATGGTTCCCTTGCACTTGGAGCAACTGGGCGCGGCCTATTATACCGGCAACTGCCACAAATGGATTTGCGCGCCAAAAGCCGCCGGGTTCCTGCATGTTCGCCCCGACTGTCAACCATTGATCCATCCACTGACCATCAGCCACGGATTGAACTCACCGCGGATGGACCGTTCGCTTTTTTTGATCGAGTTTGGCTGGACGGGCACGCTGGATCCATCGGCCTGCCTGAGCGTGCCGGCCGCGCTGCGCTTCATGGAGGGATTGGCGCCGGGCGGCTGGGTGGAGATCATGGCGCGCAATCACGCGTTGGCGCTGGAAGGACGAAAGATGCTGTGTCAAACATTGGAAATCGCCCCGCCCTGTCCCGACGAATGCATTGGATCGATGGCTTCCGTGCCGCTGCCGGACGCGCGCGAGGACGAGCTGGCCTTGCCGCCGCTCTACATTGACCCGTTGCAGGACCAGTTGCTGGCGCGTCATGGCATCGAAGTCCCGGTCATCCCGTGGCCGGGATTTCCCAAGCGGCTGCTGCGCATTTCCGCGCAATTGTACAACACCAGGGAGCAGTGCCAAGTGCTGGCCGACGTGCTGCGCGATCTGTTATGATAAGATATGATCGCATTGATTGATTACGGTTCGGGCAATTTGCGCAGCGCACAGAAGGCCCTGCTGAAAGTCGGGGCGGATGTGCGCGTGGTCAGGCGGCCGGAAGAGATCGACGGCGCGCGCGCGCTGGTGCTGCCGGGCGTCGGCGCGTTCGACGATTGTATGAAGGCACTGCAAAAGCAGGAATTGCTGAGCGCGGCCAGGGAATTCATCAAGACGGGGCGGCCCTTCCTGGGCATTTGTGTCGGCTACCAGGCCTTGTTCGAGAGGAGCGAGGAGTTCCACAGTTGCGCGGCGGGCTTGGGGATTTTTCCCGGCAAGGTCGTCCGCTTCTCGGACAAAACAGGTGTCAAGGTGCCGCAGATCGGTTGGAATCAACTGAACATTGTCCGGCCGGACTGTCCTCTTTTTCAAGGGATCACTTCCGGCAGTTACGTCTATTTCGTCCACAGTTATTTTCCCAAACCGGCGGACCCATCCATCACCGCGACGGAGACCACCTATGGCGAGGCGTTCGCCTCATCGGTCTGGCGGGAGAATGTCTATGCCACGCAATTCCATCCGGAAAAAAGCCAGGCCGTCGGATTGCAATTGTTGAAAAACTTTGTCGCCTTGGGCCGGTGAATTGATGCTTTGTCACGGAACGTTTTGAACTGCGTGCTGAAGACCGCCTTCACACGGGCTTGCCAAACGTCTCTTGAAACGAAAGCCCGGTATCGGAGCTTGTTCTCAAGCGTTCAAGGGCGCTGCGTCAATTCAGCCCTGACCTGTTCGTCTGGGCCTGGCTGGTTCTCCAGGCTATCGATCAATAGCTTCGCTAAATTGACGCGTTCGATAGGCGGCAGGCAAAGGGCTTCCTCAGCGAAATGTTGCTCAACGGCATGAAGAAAAAATAAGGCCGGCTTGACCGTCGACGCAAGTGCTTTTGCGAGCGGATCCTTGCTCGTGGCGCGGGCGTAGGGTCACTTTCCAACCAATGACCGCAGCGTGGCGAGGTTTTCGATGTCTTCATGCAGGTCGTCGGATTTGTAGGTTTCCAAACAGCCGGGCGTGTTCTTGAACCGGGCGTCGTTGACGATGTGGCGAAAAGCTTTCAAACCGATCTTGCCTTTGCCGATGTGTTCGTGCCGGTCCACGCGCGAGTTGAGTTCGGGCTTGGAATCGTTGAGGTGAAAGGCGGCGATCTGTTTTCGTCCGATCAACGCATCCAGGCGCCGAATGGTTTTGTCCCAACCGGCGGCGGTCCGAATATCGTGGCCGGCGGCGAACAAATGGGCGGTGTCAATACAAACGGCCAGCCGTTCCGGTTTTTGCACGCGGTCGTAAATGTACGCCAGGTGTTCCAGTTGATGGCCGAGGCAACTCCCTTGCCCCGCCGTGTTTTCGAGGGCGACGCGCACGGGCGAACCCTTGGTCGCGCGCGCAACCTCGTCCAAACCGGAGGCAATATGCTCCAGCCCGGCCTTCTCACCCGCGCCCAAATGCGCGCCGGGGTGCAGCACCAGGAACGGCAGCCCCAGCGCGCCGGCAAAGGTGATTTCCTGGATGAGCGATTGCAGGGACTTGGCGCGATTGGCGGAGGGCGGCGCGCCCAGATTGATCAGATAGCCGGCGTGGCCGAAGACGACGCCCAAACGCAACCGCTTCCACTCCGCCGCGAAGCGTTCGATCTCCTCCGGCGACGGCGCCCGCCCGAACCATTGCATATTATTCTTGACGAATATTTGGGCGCATTGCCCCTGGATGGTTTCCGCGCGTTCCAAAGCTTTCCAAACGCCGCCAGCCGTGGAACAATGAGCGCCGAAAATCATGTCGAAATACTGAAAGGAAAAAGGGTTTGTGTTATGGTTATAGTTTCTCCGGCGTTTGCAATAAGGAGGAGACGCGCGCGAGCAGGCGGCCGGCCGCGCCGCCGTCGAGCACTCGATGGTCGAAGCTCAAGGTCAGGTTGCACTCCGTCACCGGCACGAATTGACTCTTCCTGGAGTCCCAGGAGGGAACTTTTCGGCCCGCGCCCAGACCGAGCACCAGGGTCTGTTCCGGCAGCGGAATGGGCGTGGCCCATGTCAAACCAAAAGTTCCAAAATTCGTCACCGTGGCAATTGAGCCGCCGGTGGCGTCCGGCGGCAGACGGCGTTGCCGCGCCAATTCGACCAGCTCGTTATAGCGCTCCACCAAAGTGGCCAGCGGGCGCACATCGACGTCTCGCAGGACGGGCACCAGCACGCCGTCTTCGGCTTCGACGGCGAATCCGACGTCGATGGAAGGCGGATGGACGATTTTATTTCCGACCAACCGCCCGGCGGGGGCGCTGTTTTCGGCCAGGGCCAGCGCGAGGGCGCGCAACGCGTAGAGCGCGGGGCCGATTTTCGGCTGGCTGACCTTGCGGTGCGCCAGCATCGCCTCCAAAGGACACGGCAGCGCCACGGTGGCCAAAGGCCGCGTCCAACTCCGCCGCATGGCGTCGGCCACGGCCACGCGCATGCTGGAGGCGTTGGTCAATTTGTTGGTTTCGAGGTGGGCGAGAAATTTTTCAAAGTCCTGGATGGTCACGCGCCCCGCCGCGCCACTGCCGGCCAGGCCCGCGAGGTCGGCGGCGTGCAGGCCCAGCTCGTTCATGCGCGCCTTCATGCGCGGGGACATGTAACTGGCGCCGACCGCGTGCGCCGGCACGGGCAAGCCGCGCACCATCGGCTGCACGGCGGGCCGGGCTTCGAGGCCAATACTTTCCACGCTCTGGGCGGACGCCGGCGCCGGGCTGGGCTGCTCGTGATCCAAACCCAGGCGTTGCGCTTCTTCAGGCGACAATTCGACATAACCCAGGACGGCGCCGACGGGATAGCTTTCCGTGAGCTTGGCTGTGATGTTGACAACCTTTCCACCGCAGGGGGAGGCCACGTTCATGGTCGCCTTGTTGGTCTCCACTTCGATGACATCCTGGTCGGCGGCGATGCAGTCTCCGGGGTGGACCAGAAAATTGACGATGGTCGCCTCGGCAATGGACTCGCCCAATTGCGGCATGATGATGGGCAATTGTTTCATGTTACATTTCCAGCAACTTCCGCGCGGCGGCGCAGACGCTTTGGGCCGTCGGGCGATGCACCAGCCAAAGATTGGGATGGTAGGGAATGGGGGTGTCCCTGGCGTTGAGACGCTGCGGCGGCGCGTCCAGCAAGCCGAAACCTTCCGTCGCCACTCGCGCCAGGACTTCGGCCGTCACCCCTCCCCACGGGAAAGACTCGCCGACGCAGAGCAATCGCCCGGTGCGCGCCACCGACGCCATGACGGTGTCGGTATCCAACGGTTTGACGGTGCGGAGGTCCACGACTTCGATTTCCGAACCCTCGGCGGCCAATTCGTCCGCGGCGGCCAGCGCGTCCTGGAGCATCGCGCTGTAAGCCACTATGGTCAGGTCGCGCCCGGCGCGCGCGATGCGGGCTTTGCCGACGGGCATGGCCTCGGTCGGAAGGGCGGGAGCCTTGAGATGGTAGTAAAGGCGCTTGTGTTCGCAGAAAATGACTGGGTCATCGATCGCCACGGCCTCCAGCAACATGCTGTAAGCGTCCTCAACCGTCGCCGGCGTCATGACGATCAATCCGGGGTAATGCGCGTAAAGGGCCTCCATACTCTGGCTGTGAAAGGGGCCCGCGCCGGAGGTGCCGCCGGAAGGCAGGCGAATGGTAATCGGGCACGGCACTTGCGTGCGCCAAAAGAGCGTGGCCGCTTGATTGATGATTTGATTGAAGCCCGGCGTGGAAAAATCGGCGTATTGCATCTCGATAATCGGACGCATTCCTTCGATGGCGGCGCCGATGGCGGCGCCGACCATCGCATCCTCGCTGATTGGGGCGTCGAGCACGCGGCCGGGAAATTCCTGGGCCAGGTGCTTGGTGGCCTTGAACGCGCCGCCAAAAGCGCCGACATCCTGACCGTAGATAAAGACGCGCGGGTCGTCGGCCAGGGCTTTGGCCTGCGCTTCGCGAATGGCTTCCAGATAAGTGATGCTCATGGCGGCGGAGCGAGGGAAGGGACTTCAAACACGTCGATCAAGTGGCTGGAGCAGAGGGCGCACCAGTTTTCCTTGTAAGGGTCGGGCGGTGGCTCGCGTTGCACGGTGGCCACCGCTTGAGCGACCTCCTGAGCGACCTGTTGGCGCAGGACGCGAAGGGCTTCGGCATCGGCCCAGCCTTCGCGCAGCAAACGCTCTTCCGCGACCTCGAGGCAATCGCGTCCCAGCGGGGATTTCTTGAGTTCGGAATCGATGTATTGGGCGGGGTCATGTTCGCCATGACCGCACAGGCGGAGCAAGCTGCCGACTACCATGCGCGGTCCGCCACCCGCGCGCGTCTGAGCCACCGCCGCGGCCAGAACCCGCAAGCAGTCTTCCAGATCCGTGCCATCAACGCGGTGAGCTGGAATACCGTAACCGATGGCCTTATCCATCAGATCCTTGCAGGCAAATTGACGATAGGTGGGCGTGGAATAGGCGTATTGATTATTGGCGACGACCAGCACCAAGGGCAAGCGTTCCACCGCCGCCTGATTGAGGGCCTCGTGGAAAGAGCCCGTGGAAGTGCCACCGTCACCGATGGAGGCCGCGCCGACACAACCCTCGACCTTCTTGAAGCGCCGCGCCATCAAAGCGCCGTTGACCACGGAAATCATCGCGCCCAAATGGCTGATCATGGGCAAGAGACCTTGCCGGGGCCGTCCGCGATGGACGTTGCCATCCCGTCCGCGCATTGGGCCCAAAGCGGAGCCGAGATAAGTGCGCACCGCATCCAGCACCGGTTCGCCAAAAGCCAGGCGACCGGCGCCATCGCGGATGAGCGGGGCAAAAACATCTCCTGGGCGCAAGGCCAGCCCGAGCGCAACGCTAAGCGCTTCCTGGCCGCGGCCGAGAAAGACTCCGCCCTGAATTTTGCCCGCCCGGTAAAGACCGGCCATTTTCTCATCCAGCACCCTGGCCAGGAGCATGAAGCGAAAGGCCTGCAGATATTGCGCTGGAAAGGAAGACGCAGCTTTCTGCGCTTCGCGGCTTTCCAAAGTTTGCAGCATGGGCCATACACTTACCTTGTTCCTTGGTCTGGCGCAAACCGTTTCTTTGCCCCATATCCACTCTGGCGTCATGGCTTCCATTGCGCTAAATATTGGGAAAAGTATGGATCTGCAAATCCAGGCGCCGTTGCCGAAGAAAAGGGATTTCCGCATCGGGATTCTCGGCAGCGGGTTTGTGGTCAATGAATGCCACTTGCCGGCTTATCGCAAGGCCGGTTTTAATCCCGTCGCCATCGCCTCGCGCAACCGCCAGAAGGCCGCGCAGACCGCCCAACGGCATGGCATCCCCAAAGTTTGTGATTCTTACGAGGATTTGCTGAAGGACCCTTCGATCGAAGTCCTCGATATCGCCGTTGCGCCGCAGGGGCAGCTTGATCTGATCAAGGAGGCGTGCGCGCGGAAGACCGTGCGAGGCATCCTGGCCCAAAAACCGCTTGGAGTCAATTATAAGGAAGCGGTGACGGCGGCGATGTTGTGCAAGGAGGCGGGCATCGTCCTTTCTGTCAACCAAAACATGCGCTATGACCAGTCGGTGCGCGCGGCCAAGACGCTGCTGCAAAACGGCGTCATCGGCCCGCCGGTCTTCGCCACCATTGAAATGCGCGGCATCCCCCATTGGATGCCGTGGCAGGCGGAGTTGGGCTGGGCCACTTTGCGCATCATGTCCATCCACCACCTTGATTGCTTCCGGTATTGGTTTGGCGGCCCGGCTGGCATTTATTGCAGCATCCGCACCGATCCGCGCACGAAATTCGCGCACGCCGATGGGATTTGCACTTACATCCTCGATTATGCGGACGGGCTTCGTTGCGTGGGCATCGACGACCCCTGGACGGGGCCGGCCAAGGAGGGTTGCCCGGCGGACCTTTATCTGCGCTGGCGCATTGAAGGGTTGAACGGGCTGGCCATCGGCGACATCGGCTGGTGCCATGACCCATATACGACGCCTTCAAAGATCAAATTCGCCAGCAAGGGCGATCAGGGCTTTCACGAACCGAAATGGACCGAAAGCTGGTTTCCCGACGCTTTTATCGGGACGATGGGGCAACTGCTGATTGCGCTGGAAACGGGGACGGAACCGGCCGTCAGCACGGCGGACAATCTGAAGACGATGGCGCTGGTGGAGGCCGCGTACGTCAGCGCGCAACGGTTTACCTCCATCAACGTGGGTGATTTCAAGGTGCTTGAGAAGCTCGCTGCGTTTGAACCCAAGGAGTCTGCAGATTTCACCCAAGCCTCGCCAAAAGCAGCCGTCAGTGCCGACACTCCTTCGCCACAAGAATTAAGAAGCAATTTCACACCTCGCGCGCGGCAGGTGTTGGCGCTGGCTCGCATAGAGGCGGACAGGTTCCACCATGGTTTTGTCTCCCCCGAGCATCTCCTGCTCGGGATCATGAAATTGGGCAACGGACTTGCGTTCGACTCGCTGGCGAGATCTGGATTGGACTTGGCAAAGGTGCGCGAGGAAGTCGAAAAGGAGGCCGGCAGCTGCCCGGACCAGAAATCGGCCGGCAACATTCCTTATGCCCCCCGCTTCAGGAAAGTTATGGCCCTTGCCGCGAAGGAGGCAAGGAGCTTGCGCCATGCATACGTTGGCACGGAACATATTCTGCTGGCATTGCTGAACGAGGGGGACGGAGTGGTGCCCATAGTTCTAAAAAATCTTGGCGTCGATCTCGAAAAGGCCCGCGTTGCGGTCCTGCAGGTGCTGGAAAAAGCGACGGGCAGCCTCGGCTACACCAAATTCGAGAAGCCAGGATTCTTCGGCCAGATGTCTGCAAAAGAGAACCCCAGTGCCCGCGCGCCTTTGCGGGAGGCGGCGATGAACAATTTCACGCCCCGCGCCCAGCAAGTCCTGGCCTTGGCTCGGAAGGAGGCGGATCGCTTCAACCACAATTTTGTCGGCACCGAGCATGTTCTGCTCGGGTTAATCGCGCTGAACGAGGGAGTCGCCGTCAACGCCTTGGAGAATCAGGGTTTGGATCTGGAAACCGTGCGGATGGAAATCGAAAAGCAAGTCGGCACCGGGCCCGAGCAAAAAATAATCGGCAATATCCCTTACACGCCGCGCGTCAAGAAAGTCCTCGCGCTGGCGGCCGAGGAAGCCAAAAACTTGAACCACATGTACGTCGGCACCGAACATATTTTGCTCGGTTTGATGCGGGAAGGGGACGGTGTGGCGGCGCGCGTGCTCAAGAATTTGGGCGTCGATATCGAACAGACGCGCCAGGAGATTTTGAGGGAGTTGGAGCCGGCGTACGCGATAGAGCCTGGGAACGTGGTTGAGACAGCGAGCGAGAAGGCTGAGGATTCCTCGGAGCCGCTTTCAAAGGCAACTGGCGGCGACGATGTTTCCGATGTCTCCGAGGGAGGGGGACCAACGCCCCGCGCAGTGCAAGTGTTGCGGTTTGCCCGTGAGGAGGCGGAAAGGCTCAAGCATGATTCAATCGGTCCCGAGCATATTCTGATCGGAGTCATCGCCGTAGGACAGGGAATCGCGTTCGACGTGCTGCTCAAATTAGGATTACATTTGGCACAAGTTCGAGAGGCGGTCGAAAAGCACGCCGGTGTCGGGTCGGACCAGAAGACGACTGGCAGCATTGATTACAATCCGCCCGGCACGGCAGTCCTGACCTTGGTCAGCCAGGAGGCGAAGGCTCTGAGCCAAAATTTCATTGGCACCGAACATATTCTCCTGGGATTGTTGCGACAGGAGGACGGCGTGGTTCCGCAAGTATTGAAAGATCTCGGCGTCGATCCCGCAAATGCTCGTGCCGAGGTCTTGAAGGAAATTGAGAGGATTTTCGGAAAGTAGGCGATCAGCGCGGGTCAGAAATCGCGCCGAGGAACAGGATCAGCCCGGTTTGCCTCTCCCGGATGGCCATGAAAAAGGGCCGGTCCACCACGAAATGAAACGGCGGCGGCTCGATGAGGACCGGCGCCGCCCCCGGCGCGGCAATGGCCGTCACCGCCGCCGCCTCCGTGCCCTGTTCGTTGACGGCGACGTACGTTTTTTGTTTGACAAAGCTGATGAACAACGGTTTGTCCGAGATCGCGCCAAAGTCCGCCCGGCTGGTGAAGGCCAGCGGCATGCCCATCGGGGGCAGGACGCCGGTCAGGTCGTAGTCGTTTTCCAGCTTGAAACGGGGCAGCTCCACAGTGCCGTTGCGCGGACGCATCCGCAGGATCGAAGCATCGAACTCCGCCACGGTGAACGTTTTCAGGAATTCATCCAGGCCGCCCTTGGGCAGAAAAGCAAACATGCTGATGTCCCCGCCGGCATAAGGAAGTTCCACGGCTTGGAAGCCGCTCTGTTCATCATAACCGTAACGGCCGTCGCGGCTCATGCGCGGATGCGTTGTCGTTTGGCCGTTGCCCAGCGTGAACGGCAGATGGCGCGTGAGCTTGGTGTCAAAGGGCGCGAGCCAATCGCCTTTGAAATAAATGGCGTCCAGCAGGATGAACCGGAGCATCGGGTCCAGCGGCGGATCGAGAATGGCCGGGATTTTTTCATGCGTGCGCGCGCTGACCCAGGCATTGATATTTTTGACAGTAGCCGGGTCCTGGAAGTTGCCGGTGGCCACCTCGGCGTCATAATCGCGCCGGTTGACGGAAATGAAATCCGGTTTGATGGAGGCTTTTTGGCCGATCCAGATTGCGTTGGCGATTTCCAACTTGATTTTCGGATCGGGTTTAGACAAGTGGTCGAGCAGCGCCTTGTTGGCCTCGTTCAACTGTGGCAGCGGGATGTTGGCGACCTGGAGCGTCGCCATGATCTGGCGCAACGTTTCCCCCTGCGCGCCGTTTTGAACCATCGACAACGCGAAGGCCAATCCGGCCGAGCTGAGAAAGTAATTGGTTTTCGGCAGCGACTGGCGGCACTGCGCCAGCAACTGGAATCCAACCCCATTATACGCGCGCGCCGCGTTTTCCAAATCTGCCGCCAGCACCGGTCCAACCCCAAACAAAAGGGCCGCCGAGATCCATAACGCCAAAATGATTTTCATAACTCCGCCTGTCACAGCATTTTAATTCCTCCGCGCCGAAGTCCAAGTTCAGAACGGCGCTCGTTACAGGGAATTGGACGGGCACTACACGAAAATGCTCCCGCCGCCCGAAGTCTAGATTGAAAACCGCGGCTGTTGCTGGCAACCTCGCGGCATGGATCATCTGGCCAAAGCGCGGCGAGTGTTTGACATCGAAATGGCGGCCCTTAAAGCCGTCCGGCAGCAATTGGATGGCTCCTTCGTGGCGGCGGTGCAAATCCTGGTTGAGAGCCTGCGCCAGCGCGGCAAGATCATCGTCGTGGGAATCGGCAAATCGGGCAACATCGGGCAAAAAATCGCGGCAACGCTCACCAGCACGGGCTCCACCAGTGTTTTTCTCCACGGCGTCGATGCCATGCACGGCGATTTGGGAATTGTCAGAGATGGCGACGCGATTTTGGCCTTGAGCTATTCCGGGGAATCGGAGGAGTTGCTGAATCTGCTGCCCGCGTTGAAGCGATTTTCAGTCAAGATTATTTCCATGACGGGCGCGGTCAAGTCCTCCCTGGCCCGTTACAGCGATACGGTGCTGAACGTCAAAGTGCCCAAGGAAGCTTGCCCGTGGAACCTGGCCCCGACGGCCAGCACGACCGCCATGCTGGCGCTGGGCGACGCGCTGGCGATGACGGTCTCGCAAGCGCGCGGCTTCAAGGAAAAGGACTACGCGCGGCACCACCCGTCCGGCGCCATTGGCCACGCGCTACTAATGAAGGTGCGCGACATCATGCGCGCGGCGGAGCGCAACGCGGTGGCGGGCGAGAAGGTGACGGTCAAGGAGGCGCTGCTGTTGATGTGCCGGGCCAAATCCGGCATCGTGAGCATCGTCAATGCGCGTGGGAAATTGAGCGGGGTCTTCACTGACGGGGATTTGCGCCGGCACACGGCCCAGGATGAGGAAATCCTGGCCAAGCCGCTTTCCAGAGTGATGACGCGCAACCCGGTGTGCATCCGGGACGAAGCGCTGGCGGTGGAGGCGTTGAAGATTTTCAACCAGCGCAACATCGACGATCTGGTCGTGATCAACGCCCGCCGCGAACCGGTGGGGTTGATCGATTTGCAGGACCTGCCGAAGTTGAAATTGATGTGACGACCAGAACCGCCGCGCATGTCCCCTCTCACGCATCTTGTGGCCAGTTGGATTATCGCGGCGAAAACGACGGACAATTTGCGGGACCGGCGGTTGGTGACGCTGGCCGGCGTGCTGCCGGACCTCGACGGCCTGGGCCTGATGCTGGACTATGCCAGGGGCGCCTTGACCAGCGGCAAGTATTATTATTATCAAACTTACCACCACTGGCTGACGCACGGTTTGCCAGCGGCCGTGGTGTGCTCGGCTTTGCTGGCCGCGCTGGGCCGGCGGCGATGGCGGGTGTTCTGGCTGGCATTGTTGACGTTTCACCTGCACTTGTTGTGCGACCTGGCGGGTTCGCGCGGCCCGGACAAGGGGGACATCTGGCCCATTTTTTACTTCGGGCCGCTGAGCCAGCATCCGATGTGGTATTGGAAATATCAATGGCCGCTGGACGGCTGGCAAAACAAGGTCATCTTCATGGCGCTCTTCGCCTGGTCGTTGGAGATCGCTGTCAAGAAGGGCGATTCGTTTGTCGGCGTTTTCAACCATCGTTGCGACCGGGTTTTCGTGGGTGTTCTACAGAAATGGCGTGATCGCCTGCGGCCGGGAGCTTCTTCTTCATCCTAATTATGCCAAAGAAGCAGATGTCAAAAGACTCCACGGTCTTGATCGGCATGGCGGCGGTATTGATTATGCCGTTCATTCTTACGCTTTTGACCATCATCGAACCACGCCCAAAGATCCAAGATTTTAAGGCCAATCCCACTCCTTATGGCTATACTTGCAGCCTTTCGCTGTTTATAGTACCGGTCGTGGTGCTGGCCTGCTGGCTGGCCCGACGTTGGGAGAACCGAATCCAGAACAGGGCATTTTGGATCACCACTCTGATCGTCTCCGGCAGTGGCATCTTGCTGGATATGTTCTTTGGGCTGAGCTTCTTCACGTTCCCGAACCGAAGCGCCGTTCTCGGAAGATACTTTTACGGATACTCATTCGCAGAAGGATGGCAAAAAACAATTCCCATCGAGGAGATCGGCTTCTACGTGTTCGGCATCCTGGCCGTGCTGCTGGTTTATGTTTGGGGCGACGAATTCTGGTTCCGGGCTTACAACGTTGACGACGCGCCACGCCAGAGCACGCGGCTGCGCGACGTGCTTTCATTCCACCCTGCGTCGGCCTGGTTCGGAATTGTCGTTTTTCTGCTGGGATTGTTTTACAAGAAGTTCTGTCCTCATTCGGACCACGAAGGATTTCCGGGCTACTTCCTGTTTCTAACGCTGGTGGCGCTTACGCCCAGCGTCCTTTTCTTCCCCGTCGCGAGTCCTTTCATCAATTGGCGTGCCTTCCGTTTGGGCCTCCTATTTATCTTGCTCGTCAGTTTATTTTGGGAGGCCACCATCGCGGTGCCGTATCAATGGTGGGGCTTCCAAGACAAGCAGATGTTGGGAATGTTTATCAACGGCTTTTGCGGGTTGCCGGTGGAGGAACCGCTTTTGTGGTTGGGGGTCACGTGGGCCACAGTGATCATTTACGAAATGATCTCCACCTTGCTGTTCATGGACTGGTCGGCCCGGAATCCAAATGGTCTCTGAATAACGAACCAGCTTTGGCCAGCCCTTTACGACTCCTTTACGGGGCTCGACGCCGCGCGCCTTGAAGGAGTCGCGGCCCGCTTCGGAGAGTAGCAATGGGGACGGAGGAGCAAGGTTCGACGGGATTGATTTGAGGTGAATACGCGATAGCGCACAAGGAGCCAAAAGGAGCCGAAAGGAGCCGAAAGGAGCCAGTGTTGCATTTTCTTATCCTGAGTGTTAAGGTAAATGGGACTTAAGGTAAACGGGACATTAAGCTCGATTTTGCTCATGAACACGAATTTGCCGTTAAACTGTCGAAAAGGATGCGGCAAAACTGGTATGCGCCACAGCATCGCCGCCGGGATTTGTGGGATTTTCCTTGTTGCATTCTTCACTCCCAGTGCGCTGGCCAACACTGACTACACGTACGCGTTTACGGCAAATCCCGGTCAAGTGACGTGGTATAACGGCACTACTATTGAGATCCAAGTCGTCCCTCTTTCTCCCGGCTATGCGCCGCCTCCCGACGTAGGTTTTCTTGTAGTGTCTTTAGATTTTCACGGGGTTTTAGATCTTTCTGCGTGGGCGGGAGATCCTCCTTTCTTTGGGCCTACACCTGCTTCCATGACGCCATTCACGTTTTCGCCCTCCGCTACGGCTTTAAATGAAAGTTTTTCTGAAATTGCGTCCGCTAACGCTTCTGGTTGGGAAGGAGCTTTTAGTGGTTACGGGGCGGGGTTACACTCCTATAGATCAGGTTTCAGGATATTATGTTGTCAGTAGCTATCAAATGTATTGGGGCTCAGATGGAGGCGGTACCGGCCAGGCGGTGACTTCTGAATATGCAACTGGCACTTGGAGTCTTGTGCCCGATGCGGGCGGTTCTTTTGAATTTTTGGCTGCGGCGATGGCCGCCCTCGGGGCCGGACGCTTTGTCTTCCAAGGCAAACGCCGAGAATGAAATGGCCACATCCGCCGCCTGCCCAAGCGGGCAGGCTTTGGCGGACAGGAGAGGCCATAAGGGTCGCCGCGCGGCAAGCATAACCCAATTTTCACTACGAAGCACTTAGGGCGACGAAGCCGCAACCAAAGGATTGACCACGGATTTCACTGATTTCACGGATGGATGCAGGGATGGTTTTGAACAGAAGGAAACGAAGCCAACAAAGGGTGAGGAGTCGTTAATGGTTTTTGAAGGGCGTACCGGGGCGAGCCCCGGCGAGACAGGCTCCGCCGTCTCACGGGGCGCACCATGCCACAGCGCATATGGTGGATGCCGTGGACAAAGTCGCGCAGGGATGGAATGAGGGTTCTCGCGCGGAGCCGGAGGGCGCGGAGAAAGCAAGAACCAACGGAGAGGCAAGCACAACCCAATTTTCACCAACGAAGCACACGAAGAGCACGAAGAAAAACGGCGAGGCACGTAGTGCGGCGCCACTGGCGAACTTCTTCTTTCGTGCGATAATGTTGCCGTGGGAGCTTTAGGCTCATCTGAACTAAGTGAATGGAATAAGGACTGTGACGAAGGATTGCTGTGGCATCAGGGGAACTGCGGGTTGGGCCGGACATGTTTGGGGTCCTGGTTTGGGCGTCCGTCAGGGCGGAAAGGGACCAAAGGGACGAAAGGGACAGATCGGACCGGATCGGACCCAATCAAGGTGAATCAAACCAAATCAAACCTGCTTGCAGGTCTGGCCTCCGCCTCCTTACCTCGGCGGCTACGCCAGAAGGTCTTGTGGTTGTGCGACTTTTGCGCCTGATCGGGGCTATGGCCTCGGCCTCGCGGGAATCAAGGCGAATCAAACCGAATCAAACCGAATCAAACCAAATCAATTGTGAATTAGTGAGTCAGTGAATTGCAGAATGCAGCAATCAAACCATATCAAACCATATCAAACCTGCGTGGGTGGTCTTCACATTACACTGGACGTGGGGCGTGCCAAAAGTCAAACGGGTCAAACAATCGTTTCCGCTCGCATTTCGTGCCCCTATGATTTGCCTTTCCAATCATCATCCACCCCTTATCCTCCAGCCTAGTGAACAATGTTGTGGAAATCCATGACTTGCGGGTCGAATACCGCAGCCGCGAGTTTGGGCAACGCAGCAAACTGGCCGTCGATGGCTTGAATCTGCAGGTGCATTCGGGCGAGGTGTTCGGTTTTCTGGGTCCCAATGGCGCCGGCAAAACCACGACCATGAACGTCCTGTTGGGTTTCGTCAACGCCACCAGCGGTTCGGCTTCCATATTCGGCGTCGATGTCCGCGAGCCAATTGCGCGGCAGCGCATTGGTTATCTGCCTGAGCTTACCTATTACTACAAATTTCTGAACGCGCAGGAACTGCTGCGCTTTTATGCCCGCATTTTCCGCATTCCGCGCGCGGAACGAGACCAGCGCATCGATACGGTTCTCAAATTGGTGGAACTGGATGGGGCGCGGCGGCGGCTGATCAAGACTTACTCCAAAGGCATGCAACAGCGCGTCGGCCTGGCCCAGGCCCTGATCAACAATCCCGACTTGCTCATCCTGGACGAGCCGACCAGCGGCTTGGACCCAGTGGGCCGCATGAAGGTGCGCGAGATCATCCAGCGTTTGAAAGAGCAGGGAAAGACCGTCTTTTTTTCCTCCCATGAATTGGGCGAAGTGGAAACCGTGTGCGATCGTGTCGCCATCCTGCACGAGGGCAAACTCAAAGTGGAAGGCCGCGTCAGCGATCTGCTCCAACAATATCAATGCAACCTTGAAAATGTCTTCCTCAACATCGTGGGTTACAAGCCGCAATCCTGACGCCAACAACATCTTCGCCATCGCGGGCGTGGTGGTCAAGGAGATGTACCGGCGCAAGGATTTTTATGTCCTGCTGGTCTTGATTGTGTTGATCACCTTGATGCTGGGGTCGGTCAGTTTCTTTGACGACGACCGCATTGTCCGGTATCTCAAGGATGCCTGTTTGCTCTTGATTTGGCTCTCTTCGCTGGTCATCGCCATCACCACCGCCGCGCGCCAAATCCCGGCGGAACGGGAGAGCCGGACGATTTATCCCCTCCTGGCCAAGCCGGTAGGGCGGGGGGAATTCGTGGCCGGCAAATTCCTGGGCTGCTGGGTGGCCTGCGGGATTGCGTTGGTGGGTTTCTATTTTTTCTTCGGCATCATGTCGGCCTCGCGCGAACACACCCTGCCCTTCCTGGTCTATTTTCAGGCCATCTGGCTGCATTGGATGTGCCTGGGTATCGTGGTCGCTTTGGTTTTGCTCGGCTCAGTCGTTTTCGCGGCCCCCTCTTCCAACGCCACCATCTGTTTCATTGTCGTGCTGGGCATCATGTTCGCGGGCGGACACCTCAACACCCTGGCGCTGCAAATGCGCGGCTTCAGGGGTGAGGTGGTCTATGCCCTTTATTACGCCATCCCCCATCTGGAATGGTATGACGTGCGGGATTTTATCATCCATAACTGGGGGGGGTCAGGATTGCGGCTTGTAACCCACAACATCGACTGGCTGGTCTGGGTCGGGGCGAGCATCTATGCCGCACTCTACACGGGCATGCTGCTGGGCTGCACCTGGCTGGTCTTTCAACGCCGGACTATGACGTTATGATCAAATGGGTCGTCATTTTTCTGTTCGTTTGCTGCATGGCGCTGGCGACGGTGCTGGACCCGGAATTTAGGAGGCTGCACAACAGGGATAATTCTTCGGGCGGCGCGCTGGCGGCCTTGATGGGCGACAGCCGCCTTCTTTTCGCCCATGAGTTTTTTGCCATGGCCGACGCTTATTTTCACAGCGGGTTTTATCCCACCATTTTCGACCGGCAAAAACCCGGAACCGAATCGGACCTCAAGGAGGAATCGCATGACAAATCGGAAGACGCCAAGGACCACGAGGAAGAAACCTCCTTTCTCGGGGCACCCAAGGACTGGATCGATCGCTTTGGCCGGCACTTCTACCCCACCGTTCACACCCATTTGCATGGCGGCGATGAGCGAGAGATGCTCCCCTGGCTCCAACTCTCCGCCGACCTGGACCCGCAGGCTATTGACGCCTATGTGACGGCCTCCTATTGGCTGCGCACCTCGCTGAACAAGCCCGGTGAGGCGGAGCATTTCCTGCGCCAAGGCCAGCTCGCCAACCCGGACAGTTTCGAGATTCAGCTCGAATTGGGACGCATCTATCTAAACAACTACAGCAATGCATTCGTGGCCCGGAACATTTTGCTGCAGGCCCGGCAAAAATGGCGCAAGCAAGACGCCGCCGGAGCCAAACCGGACCCGCATACCTACGAGGCGATCCTGGGGGAAATCGTCCGGGCGGATCGCGCGCTCGGCAATCTCAAACAGCAGTTGGCCGACATGGAGGAATTGTTAAAGGTGGCCCACATCAAGGAGAACTTGCAACGGCAGATCGCCGAGTTGAAAGCCAAGCTGGCGGAGCCAACACCGTAGTTTTGTCAACCTCACGCCGCCAAAACGGCTTTAAGTCCTTGAAGGTTTCACAAAAGAAGGTGATTGCCGGCGGCGACTTTGCTAAGGTTTGATCGACAATGAAAATTGCTGCCGTGCCGTATGAAATAAGCGACCCTGTCAACGCCCGTATTTTGGCGGTGTCGGAGGACAAGTTGCAAGGGTTTCAACGCGAACCGCTGCAGCAGATCGCCCGCCAGACCGGGCTGGAAGTAACACTGGTGATGGAGCGTATTCGCGCCATGCTCTCGGCGGGCACCATTCGGCGCGTGCGCCAGACTCTGCTGGCCACCAACCTCGCCCAAGGGGCGTTGGTGGCCTGGCAGGCGCCAGCGGAAAAGCTCGACGCCGCCTTCGATTACATGTTCGGCCAGGACCCCTTTTCCGGTCACGTCGTTCTGCGTTCAACCGATACCGCGACGACCGGGTCGAACTATAAATTGTGGACTACCCTAAAGGTGCCGCAGGGCTTCTCCATGCACGAACATTGTGTCTGGCTGGCGCGGCAAACCGGCGCGGAACACTTCCGCATCATGCCGGCCAAGCGGCTCTTTGCTTTGGGGGTGGGGCATATCCGACGGCGCGGCCTGGAGCCGGGCGCCAAGGCGGACGTCCCGGCTGAGGTCACGGACGTGGCGGTGGTGGAGTTGAACGAGATCGAGTGGCGCATCCTGACGGCGCTCAAACGCGAATTCGAGGCTGGGGAGTTGGTGGAGGACTTGTGGCGCGCCCGCGCGGCCGAGGCGGACGTTCCACTGGAGGTTTTTTACCAGACGGCCGCCGACTTTGACCGGCGGAAGATCATCGGACGATTTTCGACCTTCCTGGAGCACGTCAAGCCGCTGAAGGATGGCGACCGGGTGACGCGTTTCAACGCCCTGTTTCATTGGGCGGTGCCGCCGGGACGGGAGATTGAGACGGGCCGGGAGGTGGGCCGGCATTACATCATGACGCACGCCTACTGGCGCGAAGGCGGGCCGGAATTCCACAACGTCAACGTTATGGGCGTCGCGCACGGCATGGATAAGCCCCTGTTGCTGGCGCACAAAGAAGCCATTGACCGGCATTTGGCCGCCTGCGGCATCCCGGTCAGCTACACCAACGTCTTTTGGGGCGGCCGCAGCGAGATCAAACCCTCCGAAATCTCCCCCAAGGCCTATCGCGACTGGCGTCGGAAAGTGGGATGGTCGCCGGATTAAGATTTTGTTGCAAGTTGACGGACATTGTCCCACATTATCTCGGTGACTGAAGGCCGTTGTCACCGCACAATCGAGCCAGAGAATGACTGAAAGAGGGATATCGCTTGATGCGATGATAAATGTTGCAGAGTATGTGCTCAGCAGAGAATGTTTCAATATAACGGCGAACACGGCGGCAAGGTATATCGAATGTCGAAGCTTTTTGGCACGCAGCAATTGACCGTTATTGCACAAATTAAAGGACCGAATGTTGGATGGTTTCGTGTTTTTATGGGTGAATTTGACAAAATTACCACCACTGGAGTGCCGACGGTCATTGAAATCGACCCTTCGTGCCGTTCGGCTTACGTTCGATTTAGAAAGACGAAAGTGCATCGGACAGTTTCAGACTCTAAGCGCGGCCCAGTGATGGCAATTGATTTGGACGCAAGGGGCCAGGTCGTTGGCATTGAATTAGTAGGCGTCGCTAATTTTAGTGTCAAAGCAATCCGTCGCCAATTGCCGGAGCGATTCAAAAAATTGGATTTGGATCAGGCCGAGTTTATGCCGACACCGGCTTGCCGAGTCGAGCCGATCGCAGCTTGATTGGCCGACAGACGAATGAACACCAACGGTGTTTTGGAGTGGCCGCAGCGAGATCAAACCCTCCGAAATCTACGCCAAGGCCTATCGCGACTGGCGCCGGAAAGTGGGATGGTCGCCGAAGCTTTGTTGATCGGCGGGATTGAATTGCGGTTGCGCATCAGGGTTGGGGTGGCGGGGTGATCCAGTTGAGGTGCCAGCAGGCCGGCAGCAGGATTGCGGCTAAAATGGCGATGATGGCGATGACAACTAGCAGTTCAACGAGCGCAAATGCGTGTCGCGCCGCACCTCTCTCTGTTGGCGTGCTGAAAACTGTCATTCCCACAATCATTGGTTCCGTCCATTATGGGCCGGTGACCAGGGCGGGATTCCAATTGAGGTGCCAATAGTAATTCCAGAGATTGGGCAGTTTGACTAATTCGCCGTGGCCATCTGTGAAACTCATATTGATCGCGCCCGGCAATGGTTGCCCGGATTGCCAGGGAACGCTGCTGCCTGCCGTCGGACCGCCGTGGCGCAGAATCGTGCAACAGGCCATACCGCCACGAGCAAAAGTATCCGGCGTCTGGCCAAAGTAAAGGTCGCTGGCGGGTGTATCGGTTTCCAAAGGAATGGTTTCGATATAGTTCTGATCGAAAAACAACGGGGTTTGTGCGGGTCTTTGGACTGCGGAGAGCTTATCGAAAAAACACTGCGGATAACTGCCATACCCATATCCTGGGTCGCCTTCAGTCACGAATTGCGTAAACCAGCCATTTTGCCCGTAGCTTCCCGTGAAAATAGACGCGCCGTTTCCTTGCACCACCCAAGCAAGGTCGGCAGCACCCGGGTTCGCCAGGCCATTCCACGGCTGGGTTCGAGTAGATGGGCACAGCACTACGTTCACGGTTTCTCCGTAGTTGGTCAAAGCATCCAACCACATTCCCGGAACCGTAGGATCATAATTAGGGAGACCGAGAGCATTAAAGGGAAAACCACCCCGATCGTCGTCTAAATACAGCAAGCCGGCCATGGCCATTTGGTGGAGGTTGCTCAAGCATTTGGTCTGCTGTGCCTGCGTTTTCGCCCTCGACAGAGCAGGCAGCAACATGGCCGCCAGGATGGCGATTACGGCGATGACGACAAGCATTTCAATGAGCATAAAGGCCCGCTGAAACACGCGTTGCCCTCCTTGTGCCTCGCTGGTTGTCGTTTCTCGGCTCATTGGTGCCATCGATTATGAGCCGGTGACCAGGGCGGGGTTCCAATTGAGGTGCCAACAGTAATTCCAGAGATTGGGCAGTTTGACTAATTCGCCGTGGCCATCTGTGAAACTCATATTGATCGCGCCCGGCAACGGTTGCCCGGATTGCCAGGGCACGCTGCTGCCGGCCGTTGGCCCGCCGTGGCGGAGGATCGTGCAGCAACCCATGCCTACGCGAGCAAACGTATCCGGCGTTTGGCCAAAGTAAAGGTCGCTTGCAGCCGTATCCGTTTCCAACGGGACGGTTGCGGTATAGTTCTGATCGAAAAACAAAGGGGTTTGTGCGGGTCGTTGGACTGCGGAGAGCTTGTTGAAAAAATACTCCTCGTGCGCGCCATATGAGAAGGCGGGGGGCCCGTCGCTGTTCACAAACACCGTAAACCAGCCATTTTGCCCGT
>PLIU01000455.1 GCA_003140095.1 Verrucomicrobiales bacterium
TATTTTCAGAACGCCGGGATTGTCCAGAAGTCTGCGGGAGTGAGCGGGACCATCATCGAGATACCCTTTATCAACGGGGGAACCACGAAGGCACTGCAAGCGACGCTGGACTTCGATGGTCCCGTCACGCTCGCAGGGGGCACGCTGGTTAACGGCCTTGGCAGTGCCAGCACCTACGGCCAATTTTTCATCGAGGGCAGTACCGCTTTGGCGGGCGCCCTGAGTGTAATCTGGCTTGGCGGATTTGTGCCGGCGTTGAGCAATTCTTTTTCACTGGTTAATTATACGCAAGGGCATACCGGGACCTTTTCCCCGCTCACCCTGCCCTCCCCGGCTGTTTGGGAGACGAACTACAGCGCATCGGCTCTGACAGTGGTGGTCACGGATATTGAGGAGTTGGTGATTTTGGACAGTCCCGGCGGGACGAACGCCGGGGCGGTCCTAGCGCCACTTGTGGTCCAATTAAGGGACTCGCTTACCACCAATGCGGTACCGACCAGCGGGGTGCCCGTAACCGTTGCCATTGCCAGCGGTGGCGGAACCTTGAGCGGAACAGTAACCCGAAACACAGACGCGACGGGCACGGCAACCTTCAATGATTTGAGCATCAATCTGGTGGGAAACAAAGCGCTGGTTGTTTCGGCGCCGGGCATCGCGCCGGCCACCAGCGGTCTTTTTACAATCACGCCTGCGGCGGCCGCTCAATTGAGCATTCTGACGCCCCCTGCGGCGAGGCAGCAGGACGGAGAGCCTTTCCAGCCGTTTCCAGTCATCCAGGTGGATGATGCCTTTGGAAACGTGGTTCCGAACTCAACGGCGGTCATTACCGCGCACGTTACTTCCAGCGCGACAGGCATCCTGGGACGCTCGACCAGCGCCAATGCGAATGGGAGCAGCGGTTCCGCGACCTTTACCAATCTTGCTTACTCTCTCGCCAACCCGGTCGCCTCGGAAACCATTACCATCTATTTCACTTCTCCCGGTTTGGCGCCGGTCACCAACAACCCCGTGCTGGTGAACTTTATCTTTGGCCTGATCACTCTGCAGAGCGGCAATTCTGTCCTCCAGATCAACCCCACCGACGACCATGGTGTTTTCTCGTGGGAAGTGGATGGAATCGAGCTATTGTACCAGCAGTGGTTCTGGGTGCGCCTGGGTGCGAGCGGTCCCCAAACCTCTTTGGACACACTGAGCGCGCCGCTGGGGATTGCGCTCTCGCCGAGCAACGCAACGATTAATTATGTGGCTGCGCCGCTAAATGTGAACCTCGGCTTCCTCCTGCAAGGAGGGGCGCAGGGGAGCGATGCGTCAGGTTTGGCCGAGGTTCTCTCCGTCCAGAATACCACCAACAGCGCGATCGCGCTGTACGTGTTCCAGTACGCGAATTTTGATTTGGCGGGTTTCGAAGGAGCGGACACGATCTCGTTCCCGACCACCAACAGCGTGGTGCAACAGGGGGGAAACACCACCCTGACTGAGACCGTGCAATCTCCACCGCCGGATTTCTGGGAAGCCAGCTTTTATCCACTGACTTTGGACAAAATCACGGGAAGCTCGCCAGCGACGTTAGCTGACACAATCACACCACCATCTGCCGGAGACCAGACGTTCGCGTATGAGTGGGATGTGACGCTGGCACCGGGGCAGACGCTAACGATCAATGCAACGCAGAGCATTCAACCGGTAAAGCCGGTCGTCACACCGAGTATCGCCGTGAGCATTTCTGCAGCCGGGACGAACGTCAACGTCTTCTGGCCGATCAATGGCGCGGCCGATTATCAGTTGCAATCCGCGAATAGTCTGGAGGAAGGCGCCACGTGGTCTTATGTGACCAATGTGCCAGCAGTCGCCGGCCAAAATTACGAAATCAGGATAACTCAAATGTCCGAAGCTGAGTTCTACCGGCTGCGGCGCTAGTACCAACAAAGTTGTTGAGAGGAACAAAACTATGCAACTCAAGAAAAAGCTAGCCTTTCGCTGGCTAAGTGACCTGCTCGCTTGGAACCTGGAAACATCCGTGCCCGGCCAATTAGTGCTTGATTGCAAAAATAAGCGCTATAAGCAGCAGGCCATTTGGGCGGCTGGCGCGGCAGCCCGCAAAGCCGGGCAGTTCTTATCTGTTCTGGCTCGAGCGAGGAGCATCCCCGCGGCGGGCTATGACGAGCGAGCAACAAAGCCAGCCACCCAAAGGGCCAACGCATATGGCGCTTATTTTTGCNNAGCACTAGGTAAAGGACTCGCCCGAACGCTTGTTTGCGGCTGCCGCCTCGCAATAGTTGCGGCCTGCGCAGTTAGCGCCGCATCCACTGCCGCGACAGGCAACGCTGGCGAACCCGTTAACTCGCCTGCCCTGCGCTTTTCAGTCGATCCGACCGACACCGAGATTTTCAGCGCCCGCGTTTTTGATGAGCCACTGGTGCCCTCTGATGACGAGCCACGGGCTGAAGAGAACCGAGCCTTGGCGCGAGCTCTGGCAGCTTACGCCAATCGCACAAACCATGATGATTGTTCCAGCCTTGCAGCCTATTTGGAAGTTTTCCCCGATTCGCGCTGGAGCGGGCCATTGCTGCTCCATTTGGGGACCGAATACTACAACTACGGCTGCTTCTCCCAGGCGCTGGAGGCGTGGGAACAGGCGTGGACGATCTATCAGCCATCCCAGGATTCCAGGAGCAAGGCGCAAGCAGACCGGGCGCTCGGCGAACTGGCCCGCATGTATTCGAAATTGGGGCGAGTGCGCGAACTGGCTGAACTTCTGGAATCGACCAAGGAGCGCAACCTGGAGGGCCCGGCGACCCAGCTCATTCACGCCGCGCGGCAAGCCCTATGGATGATGCGGAACAAGCCCGACCATTGCTTCGGATGCGGGCCGGCGGCTTTGGCCAGAATTCTTTTACGCACGGATCCCTCCAAGGCTGGAAATCCGTATTTGCTCGACTGCAAGTCGTCCACCAACGGCTTCTCGCTGTCACAAGTGGCCGAAATATCGCGCCAGCTGAATATGAATTATCAGATGGCCTTTCGCGAACCGGGCGCCACGTTTATCGTCCCGGCGGTCATCAACTGGAAGGTTAGCCACTATGCCGCCCTGGTCGAACAGCGGGATGGCCGCATTCTGGCTCAAGATTACACTTTCCGTGGCAGTGTTTGGATGACACCCCACGCCCTCGAAGAAGAGGGCAGCGGTTACTATCTTGTGCCGCCAGGTCCACTGCCTCGCGGTTGGCGGACGGTTTCAACGCAGGAAGGCCAGTTGGTTTGGGGCAAAGGGTTTGTTCTCGGCCAGGACCCGAATGCAACGAGCCGATTCGACGCAAGTTGCGGAGGCAGCGCTTGCACCAAGTGCCCCTCATGCAACCAATCGGCCCCACGCGGCATGACCACCTACTCGATGCATGCGATGCTTCCGAGCCTGACTTTGCAGGACAACCCGCTGGGATTTGTCACGCCGGTCGGCCCGCAGGTTGCCTTCACGGCGACGTATAACCAATTGGAAGCAAATCAGCCGGCGACCTTCTATTACTCGAATTTGGGGCCACTTTGGGATTGCAACTGGTTGTCTTATGTCACCGATTCTCCCTCCTCTCCGGGCGCCGACGTTTCACTCTACCTCGATGGCGGGGGAACGCTTCTCTTCGGCAATTTCAGTTCCCAGACACAGAGCTATCAGGCCGAGTTGATGAGCCAGACCTTGCTTGTCCTGTTGTCCAGTTCAAGTTATGAGTTGCGGTATCCCGATGGTTCGCGGAGGGAATACACCCAATCCGATGGCTCCGCCGGCTCCACTCGGCGGATTTTCCTGACGCAAGTCATCGATCCAGCGGGGAACGCGGTGCAGCTCAACTATGACTCGCAACTTCGGATAACGAATATCGTCAACGCCATGGGTCAGGCGACAACTCTGCTTTACACGAACACCGCTTATCCCTTTGCCATCACATCGGTCATCGATCCTTTCGGCCGGACCGCATACTTGCAATACACGACCAACGGGTTGCTAGCGCAGATTACGGACGTGCTTGGTTTGACCTCCCAATACACCTACGGCACGAACCAGTTCATTAACGCGCTGACCACGCCTTACGGCACGACGACGTTTACCACGGACGGGGCCAGCGGGGCCGATGTGGGGATTTACGGTGTCGGCTTTGTAACGGCCACGGACCCGTTGGGCGGGACAGAGCTGGTTGAGTTCTCCCAATCCTCGGGTATTACGCCAAGCCTGCCTGCGTCGGAAGTTCCTCACGGATTATCCACTTTTAACGCGTTCCTCAATGACCGCGATTCCCTGTATTGGGACAAGGAGGCTTACGCCGAGGGCGCCGGGGATTGGACCAAAGCGAAACTCTACCATTGGTTGCATGACACCCCAGACTCGGAGATTGCCGGCCGATTTCTGGAAAGTGAAAAGGATCCGTTGGAAAGCAGGATCTGGTATAATTACCCTGGGCAACTCACGAACGTGGGGGCTCCGTACTATGATGATGCGGCTCAGGCTGATTACGCGGCGACCGACCATCCCTCGGTGGTGGCTCGTGTGATGGATGACGGAACTACGCAACTCTACTACTATGCGTACAACGCGCTCGGCAATGTCACGAACGCGACCGACCCGCTCGGCCGCAACTTCACCTATGTCTATGCGACCAATAACATCGACTTACTGGAGGTGATCATGACCCACAACGGCAAAGATGAAGTTCAAGGCAGCGTCACTTATAATTCGCGGCATTTGCCGTTGACGTTCACAGACGCTTCCGGACAAACCACCACCAACACGTACAACTCGCGCGGGCAAGTCCTTTCCACGACGGATCCGTTGGGCGAACTAACCACCTTTTCATACGACACGAACGGCTACCTTCTCACCATCACCGGGCCGCTGCAAACGGCCACCGATGTGGCGACTATTGCCTACGATGGCTTTGGACGGGTTCGCACAACGACCGATACCGAGGGCTACGCACTTACGTACGATTACGACGAGGCGGATCGCCTGATACAAATTACGCATCCCGACGGCACTTACGAACAATTCGTTTATAGTAATCTGGACTTGGTCGCTTTCGCTGATCGTTTGGGCCGCTGGACGACCAACATCTACAATGCCAACCGGCAACTCCTTCAGACCCGGGATCCGCGCGGAAGAATCACTGCGTATGACTGGTGCAAATGCGGGTCGCTGACAGGATTGACCGATCCCATGGGTCGGACCACAATGTGGGATTACGATGTTCAGAGCCGCCCCATTGCCAAGCATTACGCGGACGGATCGACAATCAGCTACGTTTATGAAAACACTACCAGCCGTCTCCAGTCGCGCTACGATGAACAAGGTCAGCAGACACTTCTTGAATACTATTCCGACAATGATCTCAAGAGCGTAAGTTACCCTAACGCAATTATTGGGACAGCAACTGTCACCTACACGTATGACCCAGATTACAATCGGGTGGTGACCATGCAGGATGGGATTGGCACAACGGCATATTCCTATAATCAAATTAGGCCTATCCCAGCTTTGGGCGCCGGTCAGCTTGCTTCTGCGGTTGGGCCGCTCCCCAATAGCGCGGTGACGTACCAGTACGACCAACTGGGCAGAGTGACCAACCGGGCCATCAACGGCGTGGCGCAGGTAATTGCATACGATGTCTTAGGCCGTATGTCCACAGCCACAAACGCCCTCGGCGTATTTCAATACTCCTACGTTGGCGCTACAACTCGGCGCGCCTCCGATGTCTATCCAAACGGGGAGACAAACCTTTATGCCTATTACAATAATCTTGGAGACGAACGCCTGCGGCAACTACAACACCTCTCCCGTAACGGCACGCTGCTATCGGCTTTCGGTTATTCGTATAATGCTGTGGGGAAGATTACCGGTTGGACAAACCAGTGGGACGTCTCGCCAACGCGTGTGTGGCTGCCAAGCTATGATGCGGCAGATGAACTAACCAATGTTGTTTCCATCACCGGTACTTCCGCTGCGATCGATTACGCATACGCGTATGATATTGCCGGAAACCGCACCTTGGCTCAAAGCAACACGGCTCCGAATCAGTTTTATTACAATGCACTTAACCAACTCACAGGCGCAACGCTTGGCCCGGCCAATTCTGCAACGTACGAATGGGACGCCGAGAACCGTTTGACAGCGATTAATCAGGGGACGGCGCGCAGCGAGTTCTCATACGACGGGCTTGGACGGCGGGTTGGGATTGTTGAAATATCCAACAGCGTGGTCACGCAGACGACATGGTTTCTCTGGTGTGGCGGCGAATTGTGCGAGGAGCGCGATGCCAGCGGAGCGACGGTCTTGCGACGGTTTTTTCCTCAAGGGGAAATGGTCATTGCCGCCGAGGGCGCGACCAACTTATTCTATACACGGGACCATTTGGGCAGTATCCGAGAGGCCGTGGATTCAACCGGGACGCTTCGGTCGCGCTATGACTACGATCCCTTCGGCCAGCAGGCCATTTTGTCAGAAAACCTCAACACGTCTTTTGCATTTACGGGCGATTTCCAGCACCGCCCATCCGGGTTATATTTTGCATTCCACCGCGGACTGGACCCGCGTCTGGGCCGCTGGCTCAACCGCGATCCGCTGGGCGAGGTTGCCGGATTCAACCTTTATGCGTACGTCGGAAACGATCCGCTCAACCAAATCGATCCTTCGGGAGATTTCTTCTTTATCGTCATCCCGGCAATCATCTGGGGCCCGGCAATTGCCGGCGCGGTCGGGGCTGCGGCGTATGGAATATACAAGGCCGCTTTCACTGATACGCCGGTGGTGACCACTGCCAGTGGAGCCGCTGCTTTGGTTGTCGGCGGGGGCGCGGCTGGCGCAGCGGGCGGGGCGGCGGCGGCGGCCTTATCCGGACCGGTGGCGACGGCTTTGACGGCAGTGGCCGCAGGCCTTGGTGTAACAGTGCCTGCGGGCACGGGCGTGGTCGGAACGCTGGGTGTTATCGTAAATGCCGTGATTGTTCGCAGCGGAGGCAGCATTTCGTCGATCCTTCCTCCAGGCTGCCATTAACCAAGTTATATAAATACCGTGAGGGCACACTCCATGACTATTCAAAACAAAATAAAACGTTTGTTGCGGCTGTCGCTGGGAGTTCTGGCTGCCGGCATGGCCTGGCACATTGCTGCTCAACCGGCCTTCTATACTTACGATCCATCTGGAAACCCGGCGGCTGTATCGTTCAGCGGCGCGGGGATTCCCTCCATTGTATCGCAGCCGCTTCCTGAACTGGCGCAGCTCGACTCTCAGGTTAGTTTTTCGGTCGTCGCCGGCGGCGGCGGCCTTTATTACCAGTGGCTTTCAAACGGAGTCGCCATTGCCGGCGCTACGAATGATACTCTGGTGCTGGCAAATTTAGCATTGACCGGAACCAATCTTGGAAACTTTTCTGTAATGGTCAGCAACGCCTACGGCTCCATCATCAGCACGCCTGCTCCGCTATGGACCGACATTAATGGCAATGGCATTCCCGATTGGTGGGAGCTGTACTATTTCGGCAACCTCAACCAAAGGGCCGATGGCGACTATGATGGCGATGGGGTTGACAATCTCGACGAATACCTCGAGGGCACCAACCCTACCAACCCCGCTTCATTTGATCCACGCTTGTTCGTGGAAAGCGCGCACGGCACGGTTTCGGTGGTCCCGCTTCAGCCTTACTACTTGATGGGGCAATTCGTCACTTTGACGGCCACCCCGGACCCCGGCCAGCAATTCACCGGTTGGAGCGGGTCGGCCACCGGAACCAAGCCGCAGATTACGGTTCTTATGGACACGAACCAGTCGATTACTGCCAACTTCGGTTTGCCGCTGGGGGTGGCGCTGGACAATACGAATTTGCTTTGGTCAACAGGAGGCGACGCGTTGTGGTTCGGACAGACCGAAGTTTCCGAGGACGGAGTTGCCTCGGCGCAGAGCGGTCCGATTGTCAGTTATTTTAACGGAAACACCGTTGTCGGACAGCACACTTGGCTGCAAACGGTGGCGGACATATCTCAGACCATGCAACTGGCCTTCTGGTGGAATGTGTCCTCGGACCCGCCCGCTACGCTGAGCTTTGCGGTGGACGAGACGGAACTGGAGTCGATCTCCGGGGAGGCGGTTGGATGGCAGAACGTTCAAACCACCCTGCCGCCGGGGCGGCACACGCTGACCTGGACCTACAGCAAAGGCCCAGTGGACGTCCCAACAGGCGTTCCTTTTACTGACAGCGGGTGGGTTGACGAGGTCAGCCTAGTTCCGACCAACGCGGCCCCGCCGGCACCCGTGCTCAGCATTGAGCTGACGAGCAGCAACACTGTCCTTTTGTCCTGGCCTGCACCTTCCGTGGGTTACAGCCTGCAACAAAACTTCGGACTATATGCTACCAATTGGCTCAGCGTGACCAACCCCGTAGGTCTCATCGACTCCCAAAACCAAGTGATTATCGTCCCGGCGAGTAACAGAGAGTTTTACCGGTTGATTTTTCAATAAGATTCCGCAAGAATACCGTCTTGGCTCACTGTTATGTATTTAGGCGTTACAAACTCTACAGCGTTCCGCGAAGGGTTACGCCAATCGCAATAACCCAGATGAGCCTAACGACGATCCGCTTCCAGAGGCGGGGAAGAACGGGGCGGGAGAGGCTCTGCTATTGAAAGTTGCAGTTGTTTATGAAATCCTATCTCGGTGGGCCTGTAGCTCAATGGTTAGAGCAGAGCACTCATAATGCTTTGGTTCCCGGTTCGAGTCCGGGCAGGCCCACCATTCCGACAGAAAATGGTGTTTTGACTTATGGGGACTCATGCTTCTTCCAAGGGTAAAGTCATTTGCCGAGCAGCTCTGAATAAGTCGGCGGAATGCGTTTGCAGGAATCCAAGCAAGCGGAAGCGGACAACCAGGACGGAGGGCCGGTCACAGAAACGGATTTGCAAAACGATTTGATTGAAGCGTCGGGGATACATTTTGTGATTTCTCCGCGGCCTCCGCGACTCTGCGCGAGAACGCTGAGAACGCCATGGCTTGGATGATCGTCGCCGACAAATCCATCGAGCGTCCCGACCTCGATCTGGCCCAGACCTTGGCGCAACGCGCTATCGACGGCGCCAAGGAACCGGCCCAGAAAAGCCAGTGTATGGACACGCTGGCGCGGGTGAAATTCATGAGGGGCAGCAAAGAAGAAGCGATCGCGTTGGAGCAACAGGCGGTGGATCTGGCCGGCGACAACGAGAAGGACAAACGCCAAAGGACGCTCGCCCGCTACAAGAAGGGAGAATTGCCCGTAGCGGATTGGAGAGAAGGGGATGCTCCTAATTAAATCGTTTCTCAAGGGTTAGCGCCGCGCCTCCCGCCCGCCCAGCGCCATTGCCATTCGGCCAACATCGGGTCCAGGTGCGCCAGTACAAGATACGCCAGACGCGATTTGAATCGGTCCGCCAGCGTCCTGGCCTTGCGCCAGCTTTCCAGCTCGATCCGCTGGCAGTGCGCCAAATCGCGCTCGAAAATCTCGGCGCCCCGCCGGACCATGCCGGGGTGCGAGAGCCGCACCATCAACTCGTAATTGATATTCAGCGCGCGGGGATCCAGGTTGGCCGACCCGGCATAGACAAAATCGTCAATAAGAAACATTTTGGCATGCAGGATTTGCGGCTGGTACTCGTAAATCTCCACTCCCGCCAGCAGCAACCGCCGGTAAAAGCTTTGCCCCGCCAGCCGCGAGAAGGGAATGTCCGATTTGCCCGGCAGAATCAATTGCACCCGCGCGCCGCGCCCTGCCGCGTGCGCCAGATCGAGCCGGATTCTCCAGGTCGGCAGAAAGTACGCGCTCATGATCCGCACCGACCGCGCCTGCCGCAGATCGTAGCGCAAGACCAGCCGGATCGGGTTGTTGCGGCTCGGCCCGCCCAGCAGCAACTGCGCGGCGGGCGCGGCCACGGTTTTTTGCCGCGACGACTTGCGCAAGCGCGAAAAGGGCCGATGCCGGAAATCGGCGTGGGCAAACATTTCGTCGAACGCGGCTGAGAGTTCGCCCGCCAGCGGCCCGCGCACCGCCAATCCCAAGTCCCGCCAGCCCTTCGTCACCCCGTCGCCTTGGTACTCCGAGGCAATGTTGACACCGCCCACAAAGGCCAGGCGCTCGTCACACGTCAGAAGTTTGCGATGATCGCGAATGCTGAAAAAGGTTAAACTCAGCGGATTGAACCAGCGAAACTCGCCCCCGGCGGCGCGCAAAGGATCCCAGAACGACTCCGGCAAAACCATGGAACCCATCGCATCCACCAACACCTGCACGCTCACCCCGCGCCGCCGCGCCTGGATCAGCGCCTCGCGAAACAGCTCCGCCATCGCGCCGGTGTGGACTATATACATCTCCAGCCGGATGGACTGCCGCGCTTCGGCAATGGCCGCCAGCATCCGGTTTAACATCTCCCCTCCGGTGTCCAGCCATTCATATTCCACTTCCGCCTGCTGATTCATGCATCAGAGCATCGGCTGGAACCGTGCGCCGCGCAATCGGCATTTCCCGGCCATTGGCGGCGGATTCTCTCCGGCGCCAGCCCTTGCCCGCGTAGCGCGCGCAAGCTCCAGGCATCCTCGCGCTTGGCCAGGCGCCGGCCGGCTTGATCTGTCAACAATAAACAATGATAAAACGCCGGCGCGTCCAATCCCAACGCTCGATACAGCAACAACTGCCGCGCGGTTGAGAGCAACAAATCCTCTCCGCGTACCACTTCGCTGATGCGCATGGCCGCGTCATCCAGCACCACGGCCAATTGATACGACGGCACGTCGTCGTGCCGCCACACCACAAAATCGCCGAAGTCCCGTCCCGCGACAAATCGTTGCGGGCCGCGGCATCCGTCTTCAAACTCGATCACCTCGCCGTCCGTGACAAGAAAACGCCAGCTCGGCGGACGCGCACCGGCCTGCTCCGCCTGTCTGGCTGACGGCCGGCAGGAGCCCGGATAAACCGGCTCTTCCTCCCCGGCATGCGGCGCTTGCAACGCGCGCAGGACATCCTGCCGCGAGCAAAAGCACGGATAAACCCGGCCCTCGCGCCGCAATCTGGCAAAGCCCGCGCGGTAAAAATCCCGCCGCTGGCTTTGCGAGTAAGGCGCATGCGGGCCGCCGCAATCCGGCCCTTCCTGCCAGCGCAGACCAAACCAGCGCAAATCCTCCAGCATGGCCTCGACAAACGGCCCGCGCGAACGGCTCGGATCAAGGTCCTCGTTGCGCAGGACCAAAATGCCTCCCGCCGCCTCCGCCCGTTCCTGGGCCGTCCAAAAGGTCCGCGCGTGTCCCTCGTGCAGGTAGCCTGTCGGCGAAGGCGCCAGCCGGCCGCGGTAAGGCAAAGCCATCGCCCTCACCTCTGGATGCGCGCCGAGCCGCCCTTCATCACGTGCAGGACTTCATCCAGCGAAACTTGGGAGGTGTCGCCACGCGTGGTTTGCAGCAACGCGCCGTGCGCCGCGCCAAAATTCACCATCTCCTCGGGCGCCATCCGCTTGATCATGCCGTAGGCGATCCCGCTGGAGAAACCGTCGCCGCCGCCCACGCGGTCCTCGATCTCCAGGTCCTTGAACGGCCGCGCTTCGCAAAACCGGCCGTCGCACCAGAGGATGCCACCCCAATTGTTGACAAGGCCGCTCTTGACCTCCCGCAAGGTCGTGCCGACAGCCTGGATATTGGGGAAGGCCTTGACCACGCGCAGCACCATGCTTTTGTAGGCCTCCACCGGCAGATCGCGCAACTCCGCCGTTGTGCCTTCGACCTCGAAGCCGAGCACTTTTTGAAAATCCTCCTCGTTGCCAATCAACACCTGGACGTGCGGAATGATGTCCCTGGTTACGGCAATGGCCTTCTCGCTGCTCCAGAGTTTGCCGCGAAAATTGAGGTCATAGCTCGTGACCGTTCCGGCCGCGCGCGCCGCTTGCAACGCCGCCTTGGTCACCGCCGCGCTGCTTTCGGAAAGCGACGCCAAAATGCCCCCAGTGTGCAGCCAGACCGCGCCTTCCTCGCCGAAAATCTTCGTCCAATTGATTTCCTCCGGCTTCATTTTGGAAATCGAGGAATGGCCGCGGTCGTACATCGTCACACTCGCCCGCACGCCCGTGCCCACTTCGGTGAAATTAAGCCCGACGCGCCCTTGGCGGCCGACGCCGTCGAATTTTTCCATCAAAACGTGGGAGACATCCATGCCAACGCCGCGGGCATGATTGAGGATGATCCGGGCGACGGGATTATCCGGCAATTTGCTGATGAAGCCCGTGCGCAATCCGAACCGGGCGCAGGCATAAGCGACATTGAATTCCCCGCCGCCGACATCAACCTCCAGGACTTTGGCAAACTCAATGCGCCCATGCCCCGGCGGCGCGAGGCGAACCATGCATTCCCCCAGCGAGAGGAGATCGAAACGGCATTGGGACGAATCGCGTAGTTGTAAAGACATTAGTAGGTGTTGGTATATCTATGTTGTCTGCGGGCTGCAAGTTAGTTCCTGGCCGCCTTTTGGCAAGAGGTTGATCAAGCCAATGGAACCATGAATCGCCTCGCCATCAAAGCGATCTGGAGTTGCCCGAATCTGCACGGTTTAAAGATAAGTATCTCGTGTAAGATAGTCTGCTTTGTCCTCAAAAAATGGGTCAAATCTCCTATTCTGGTTTGACTGGGTTTGACTGGTTTGACTGTGGCTGTCTTCCGGTAGTCCCTCCCTTCTCTCTTAATTCTAGCCCAAAACCCCGCCGAACCCCATTCTGCTCCTGTGCAACTAAGTGTGCCATAGATACTTCCACCTCACAGGTTTGATTTGGTTTGATTTGGTTTGATTCACCTTGATCGGGCTTGATTCCCTCAATCCAATTGGAATGGCCGTGACAAGGCGCAAAAGTCGCACAACCACAACACCTGCTCGCGTAGCCGCCGACGTAAGGAGGCGGAGGACAGACCAGCAAACAGGTTTGATTTGGTTTGATCCGGTTTGATTTGGTTTGATTGGCCTTGATTGCCTGCCCTTCCTTCCGTTCCGTCCCTTCCTGTTTGACCCACCTTCTTTGCCGCCTCGTCCACTTCCTGGAGTCCGTCTGAAAATTCGGCCGGTCGGGAGACCGGACCCGCAAAGGATTGGAATTTTGGGCGTATCCTGTAGGCCGCGTGCCCTCACGCGGCGCTGGATGCGAATTTTCAGACACCCTCTTAGATTCGGAGCGTCCTTCAGGCTTTCGACGCCGCCTCCACCCCGCATCCAGTGCTATTTTAGTATGTCTCACGGCCATATTGTATCATAAATGCAGAGGTGTGGCTAGAGGTGCGGCGCCATCAATCGAGCCAGAACTGTCCTATCAATTCGTGGCGATAAAACAGGATGGCAGCTTGTGGGCTTGGGGTGCCAATGGCAATAATGGGGTTGGTGACGGCACTGCACAAAACAAGCTTTTCCCGGTTCAGATCGGCCAAGCGACGAACTGGGTGTGGGCCTCCGCGGGCCCTGCTCGGTCGGTCTGAAGTCGGACGGCACTCTATGGTTCTGGGGTGAAAAACTGGTCACATCTGAAAACAAGATCATCCTCTGGCTGCGCCGGACCCTTGGCAAATTCAAAATCCCTATCCATCTGAAGCCGTTCCAGACGGCGGAGCTGACTCCGGTGCAAATCGACAAACTGGGGACTGTCTCACCGGATCAATTTTCACAACTCCGAACCAACGGCCTCAAGACCATCGACCCCACAGACCCCGCTAAAGCTGGAATGAAATGATTGAAAATCCATTGCCTGCATCAAGAAGCCCGATATGAATGAAGCACCTCAGAGTGGCCGGTTGAATTCGTTTTAATTCGACCCCGAGTGGTTGGCTTTGAAGTGACAGGTGACACCTTGACCCGATGCTCCTTGTTTTGTTCGCCTGTGACTGGTTGCATCAGAGCATGAATTCGCAATCCCTTTCTGCCGCGGGGCGTTTTGCCTGGCAGACGACAATTCTGATTCTCATTTTATCCACCGTTCCGACGGCTCCCGCGGCCGATTACTTTCCACCGCCGGATAGCCAAGGTGGATGGCGCGATTTGCATGATGCCGCGCAAATCAGAAAACGGGCTGGCCTTGATCTGCCCCAACTGGAGCGCGCCTTCGACTTTACCCAGCGCTGCAGCCAGAACGGCGGTTTGCTGGTCGTGCGCCACGGATACCTGGCTTACGAAAAGTATTTCGGTCGCGCCCATCGCAATGCCAACCCCGACATGGCCTCCACCGGCAAGGCGGTCACGAGCATTGCGTGCGGGATTATGCTCAACGAATTTCACAACAAAATTCCTGATGGACTCGACCAGAAAGTCTTTACTCAGACTTATTTGCCGGAGGCGTTTCCTCTCGATGACCCCAGGAAAGCCGGCATCACCCTTGGGCAACTGCTGTGCATGACCGCCGGTTATCACGGCGAAGGCTCCAGCCCGGGCCTTGTTGATGGCAAGGTAGTTCCGCTCAACCCGGCCCCGGGCCAGGATATTCACGATTTGGATATGTCCTCGATCCGCACGCCTCTCTGGACCAATCCCGCCGCGGGTTATTCCTATTCGTCGCCCGCCCCTCACATCGCCTCCATCGTGCTGCGGCATGTCACGGGGATGGAATTGCAGGACTACATCAACGAACGTTTGGGCAAGCCGATGGGATGGGGGCCTTGGGGCTATTGTTTGCACCGCGACAACTTCATCATGCCCCATGCCAATGGCGCGGGCAGCATCGCCCTGCATGCAACCGATGCTCTTCGATTTGGCTACTGCCTGTTGCATCATGGCCGGTGGGGTGACCGGCCATTAGTGCCCGCAAACTATGTCGCGTTGTGCGGCCAGCCCTCGCCATTCAACCCGCACTGTCCCTTCAGCCTCATGTTCGAGAATAATTCCGACGGCCACGTCGCCGGGGCGCCGCGCGACGCATTTTACAAATCGGGCGCGGGTGGCTTCGGGATATTCATAGTGCCCTCGCTTGACCTCGTGATTTACAAATTGGGCGGCAACGATTCCCAATATGATCCGGCATTGACCGGTTTGCCTCAGCCCTTCGCATACGACGGTTCGCGCGACCAGTGGCGCCCGGCCCCCCGGACACCATTCAACGAAGGCAGCATGGGAGGCGACGACGGCCTGCGGCGCGTCCTCGAAATGGTGGCGGCTGCCGTCCGAGATTGAGCCATTGTGTGGTATTGGTAGGGCAACTCCGTCGAGCCTTGGACCTGTTTTGCTCTCGCCTCCCCAGTCATTGTAGTCTTCAATGAGTTAACGGACGCCGAACCCGAATCATGAGCGACTTATTCGGGGGAGCGGTCGTCCTTGTGCTCCGACTTGTCCGCCAAAGTTGCGCGACGGCGCAAGCTTTAGCGGAGGGGGGGCCGACCGGACGCGTCGCAAAGTCAGCAAATGGATCACGCTTTAAGGGCGATACCGTTGGGGCCAATGCCTCATCAATAAAGATGAGAACTGTACCAGGATTCATGCGAGCCTAGGCGAAAGGCTGCGGTGACGTGCGCATTTTTCGTGCAACGTCTGGTTGGACGGGCTATCAAAATGCTGTGTCCGTTGCAAAGCAGCCATCACTGCCGAAGTTTGACGACCCGAAATCTCGGGGCTGGGCCTATTATCGGTCTGCCGATGCGATCCAACAGCGTCCGGAACTCCTCGGCTACGCGCACCATATCATACGCGCATTTCATAAAAATGGGCTTGGCATCAGTGGCGTTTTTTGTGTGGATGGGCGGCCAACCATTTATTTCCGCCGCGAGAAAAACGCAGTTTCTTGGTCGGAAGCTAACCGACTCCACCGTATTTTTTGGAATCAAGGCATAGCGACGGTTTTGATTCTCGCTGACCCCGAGCGCCTTCGCATCTATTCGTCACAATCGCGACCGGTGAACATTAACGACAGCGACGCCAATCCGCCGGGTTTGATCGAGACTCGATTGGAGGATGTTGCCGACTTGCTCGAACAAGAACAACTACTGCATGATGTTGCTTCGGGACAATTTTACCATCAGCACGCGGAGCATTTTGATGACAAGCAGGCGGTTGACACCTTCTTGCTGAATAACCTCGCCGCGGCTCGCGACCGTCTCACGGCCGGCCCGCACAGGTTCAACAGCGAGGAGATGGCGCACGCCCTACTGGGCCGCCTGATTTTTCTTTGCTATCTGACGGATCGAAAGGTCATTGATTGGGCGGACTACGAGAAGGAAGTCGGCAAAGGCATAAAGGACGTGCGTCAGTTGCTGACGAATTACGATGCCGATGAAGGACTGCGGCGGCTTTACCTGCTTTTTGCACGGTTGCATCGTACTTTCAACGGCAGCATGTTCGACCAAAATCTTGAGACGGAGTTGCGGCGTCTTAAGTCACTTCATTACGAAACTCTCCGGCAATTTTTCGCGGTCGCCGACGTCGCCGCCGGGCAGGGCACGCTTGGTTTTTGGGCGTATGACTTCAGCGTGATTCCCGTCGAGACCATCAGCGCCATCTACGAAGATTTTCTTAGCACGGAAGATGCCGAGGGCAAACGTAAGACCGGTGCATACTACACGCCGCGTCACTTGGCGGAAATGGTGGTGGACATCGCCATTGCCGATGATTTCGAATGGGCGCAGCGGCGCTTCTTGGACTGTTCGTGCGGGTCTGGGATTTTTCTAGTGACGCTGTTCAACCGGCTGGCATCGCACTGGGTTTTTAATCACGAAACGGCCACTTATCGCGAGCGCGCCGATGCGCTGCTGAAAATTTTGCACGAGCAGCTTTGTGGCGTGGACATCAAGCGCACTGCCTGCCGCATCGCGTGCTTCAGCCTTTACCTTGCGTTTCTTGACCAGTTTGAACCGCGCGATATTCATGAATTCGCGCGCAAGGCCGGACGCGGACGCAAGGTGTTGCCAAAACTCCTTCGTTACCGCAAAAGCAAATGACGCGAAAAATTCAGCCCAACCATTTTGGAAGGCGACTTTCTTCAGGGCGAAATTACGGCTGAAAAGTTCGATTACCTGATTGGCAATCCGCCCTGGTCGAACCGGGGAACACAGCAGACTGCGTGGAAGTTTATGCAGCACGCCCCACGACACCTCCATGACCTCGCCCATGGCTGCCTGCTATTGCCAGCGAAAGTTTTCTTCAACAAGACGGATGACCTGCAGGCGCAATGGTTTGGGGCGGTGTCGGTGGAGCGCGTCGTGAATCTTTCGGATTATTCGTTCATACTGTTTGAGAACGCGAAATGTCCCGCGCTCATCGTACGTTTCGCCAACGCCCAACCCGCCGAGAACCACCGCATCCAATATGACACGCCGAAAGTTTCCGGTACGGACTGCCGCGATGGTGTAATCACGATTTTACCACGTGACAAAAAGTATCTGCATCAGGCAGACTTACTTGCTGCCACCCGCCAAGGCAAGTCGCCAAGTTTCTGGAAGCGGATGTTCACTGGCTCGCCACGTGACTGGAGGTTTTTGGATTTGCTAGATGAAATCCCCAAACTCTCGCGCCTCACATGTACTGCTTACAAGCAGCAAGAGCGACGGACACGCTGGCTGAAAGGGCAAGGGATCCAGCCAGATACGCATGGGAACTGCAAACACCCGCAGCCCCCTTGGTGGAATAAAAACAGGTTGTTTCTCAGTGCCCGCTCAGATGCAATTCAGATGTTTGTTTTCGAGAGGGATTGTGATTCCGTTGGTGACCGATTTCAAAAGCTTTACTTTGCCCGTCATCCAGATTTATTTGAGCCGCCTCTTGTCGTTATCAGCCAAGGTTTCGGGAAAGTCGCGTTTTGTGATTTCCCCGTATTATTTCAACATTCATTGCAATCCATCTCAGTCTCAACAAAAGTGACTTCTGAGCGGGAAAATGAAACCGGTTTGCTGTTGTTTCTTACGGTATATCTTCGTTCAAAGCTGGCTATCTATTTTCTTTTCCACACGGCTGCAAACTGGGGTATCGAACGCGACAAAGTGAACTTGTCCGAATTGCTTCAACTGCCCTTCCCGCTGCCCGGCGATGCGTTCGCCCATGCTGATGCCGCTGAAATCGTCGCCAAGACTGCTACTGCTGCAAAGTCTTTGCGTGATGATTTGGCGAGCGAGTTGCATCAGCTTCACAAGGAGCGCGAAAAGAAAAATCTGCCGATTGAGTCAGAAGAATTTCAGGAAATGCTCGCGCCTTTTTCCGAAAAACGCCGCAAGAAAGTGGATGCTTTGCAGGCGAAACTGGAACGCAACATCTACCGTTACTTTGATCTTACCGATGAAGAAATCGCGCTGGTCGCGGACACAGTGAACTATGTCGAACCAAGCTCCACGCCGCCCAAGCGGGAAGCTGTTCGCAATGCGGAAATCCCGACGTTGAAGATCATCACGGAGCGAGATGAATTGCTCTTGAAATACGCCGACACCCTGACCGCCACTTTGAATGAATGGGCAGAAGGCGGTCGCACTCGCGTCGAGGCATCTGCGGCCCAGCTTGAGGGTCGTCCGTTCGTACTGTTTCACTTGCGCCAGACCAAGAGGCCGCGAGCCTTCCGTTTTGAAAAGTTCAACAACCATGTTGAGGCCGTCTTAGAGCGCATTTACGAGGCGTCGCGGCAAATGCAGGGACGGTTCATCTATCCCCGCGCCGTGACGTTTTTCGACGGCGCTTCCATTTATCTCCTGAAACCGAACACAGTCTTGCATTGGAGTCGCTCCGCCGGATTGAATGACGCGGACGAGATCTTCGCGGAAGTCATCAGGCAACGTCGCGTCAAATCCAAATGAACACAGGAAACGCCGGCGGCTATTTTGAATTCTTCCCGGAGGAACTGAT
Organism: Verrucomicrobiales bacterium; assembly: GCA_003140095.1. Classification (GTDB taxonomy): domain Bacteria; phylum Verrucomicrobiota; class Verrucomicrobiia; order Limisphaerales; family Palsa-1400; genus Palsa-1400. Next base: position 18,831 of record PLIU01000455.1, read on the forward strand.
TTCGGTAGGAATGCAATTGACGCTGGATGCTTGGGCCAAACTCGCGCCAACTGACAAAGCAGGGAAGGAAGGCTTCTCGATTCACTTTCAGGCAATACCACTCGCGCCAGACGGACCGGTTGCCGCGCGTATTGATTTCAAGTTTCTCGCCGGATTTGATGAAGATGCCTATTTTGCATTTGAGGCAAAAAGACTGCGGATCCAGCGAAAGTCAAAGATTGATTTCAACACGCAGGCCTACGTTGGCGCTGAAGGCATGGAGCGATTTATTTCCGGCAAGTATGCGCCCGGTCAATTGCATGGAGCGATGTTGGGCTACGTCATGGATGGCGACGTGTTGGCAGCTACATCAGCGGTTAAGGAATTGGTTTCATCCAGTCAAAAAAAACTCAAACTCGTGACTGGTGGCGAATGGGAAAATTCCTTTTTCTTGCCAGACGCCACAAATATCAATCAGACGAGGCATTTGCGAACAACAAATGTTGGAAACGCTCATGGAATAACGCTCCAACATATATTTCTTGCAGCGTGAGAGCGTCTCTTTGTAACGCGCCTGCCAATTCCTAACAATGCCGCAATTGGCGTGGCGGCTCAGCGGCCGCAATCACTCCATAACGATTCGGGTTTGCGGTCAATAAAGCACCCGCACAGCGAGCTCTGCGGTATTCCGTCCAGTCTGGTGACAGATTGTTGGAGCGAAGCAAGCTTCGCGGAATTAGACCGATAAAAAGACATGTTAAAAGCGCCATCGGATAACAAATCCCTGTCAAGCACCCGGTTTGACCAGCCGGAAAAATTGCAGGGCGCCGGCGGCTGGCGTGGTGAATTGATTGGAAGTGGTGGTCAATGTCGTCCAGTTGGTCGCGTTGAGATTGGTCGAGCTTTGCAGGTTATAATGCCATTCTGGGTCATATCTTACCAAAATACAGCTTCCTCGACGTTTATTGTGGGTATCATGGGTGGCCTCAGCAACTCCATTTGGGTCGTTCCGAGGCTCTCGCGCGCCCTGGCGAAGACGGTTGGCAATGCCAGCAAGTTGACGCCGTTCGCGATACCATAGTAAAAAGCCCCGCCCAAAGGGCGGGGCTTTGGACAAGGGCCTCCGTAGGAGGCCATGCAGCGCCCTCCGCTGACTGAGCCGTCAGTTATCCGAATATTGTCATGCCTTTTGAGCCTTTCAGAATGAAGACCCCGCCAAGCGATACCGCTCTGGTTGCTCCGCTCCTGCAACGGCAGGCGACGATTCGTTCCGGCATAGCCATTTCTCTAACCCCGTTCAGAGAACGGGGGTTTCTCTGCTCACCACTAAATCGGAACTCCTCTTGCC
>PLIU01000045.1 GCA_003140095.1 Verrucomicrobiales bacterium
AAAGAGTAACAGCGGCATTGAGATTGCGGACACCGAAGGAACAACCGACGCGTCGGACCCGAGACGGCGAACCGGCGCGACAGCGGCGGCTAAATGGAAAGGCGATTGCTTCGGGGGCCGACTCCCGGGCGAAGCAATCGCGGTGCGCCGCGCGGCGCCAGAGCGCAGAGGCAACCTGACTCGGCCAGTGACGCCCGGCAGCACCACGCGGCGGCAAAGCTCGCAACGCGCTTCCGACTGCCAAGTGAACCAACCTCTAAAAGCGGTCTTTTCCGGGTGAGTTTTGGGGGCGGTTTTTCTGTGGGACACGGTTGCGGCATTCCTGCGGCGGCGGTCGTTGGCGGCTGCGGCATTCCTGCGGCACGCATCGTTGAACCGGGCGGCGTCCATCGTTGGACGCTGCGGCGTTTCTTGCGGCATCCGTCGTTGGAACATCGTTGAAGCCTGCGGCAAACGTCGTTGGTAAAATCGTTGGACGCTACGGCATCTTTTGCGGCAACGGTCGTTGGCGCGTCGTTGACCAACCGCTAACACTCGTTAGAGGTCAGGCGTCCCTTCCTTTTTCATGGGCCAGGCATTTGCGCCGCGTACCGGCGTTCGTTCCGGTTGGCGGAACATTCCCGCATCAAATTGGCGATCAGCCTGGCAACCATTTCGTGGAACATTCGACGGTACAAAACTGCGATCAGCCTGGCGGCGTTTTCAGCGGCGGCGTTTGGACTGCCGCTGTTTCTTTTGATGGAGCGGCCCGGCGAACACGCTGCGAGCGGCTTCCTGACGCATTTTCGCAGGGGTTGGTGTCCTAACAAAATTCCACTAAAAATAAGCACGGAACTGGCTCAAAAAAATTGGGTTAAGGCACCGCCTTATGGTAAATTACCGGCAGTATGTTTAGCGGCATACCTCAGAAGAACATCGCTGTGGCCAAGGAGTATTTTGACGAGCACTTGTCCCACAACGATTATTATACCCAAGGCGAGGTTCAGCGTGGTCAATGGATTGGTGAAGGCGTCTGGAAGTTGGGACTGCATGAGGGCCAGAACGTGACCAGGGAACAGTTCATGGCCCTGTGCGACAACCTTAATCCAGAGACGGGCAAGCTGCTCACGCAACGGTTGAAGGCAGAGGGTGAACGGCGGGTCTTTTTTGACTTCACTTGCTCGGCTCCAAAATCAGTCTCCATCATGGCCGTGACCATGAACGATTCACGCATCATCGAGGCGCATCAACATGCGGCCAAACTGGCGGCTAAAGAACTGGAAGTTTTCGCCGGGACTCGCATCCGTAAAAATGGGGCCGACGATGATCGCAACACCGGCAATGTGGTCGGCGCGTGTTTCGTCCATAACAGTTCCCGCGCTCTGGACCCGCAGTTGCACACGCACTTTGTCCTGTTCAACTGCACCTGGGACAAGACCGAAGCCCGTTGGAAAGCCCTGCAAACATCCGAGATGTTCGCCGCCTCGCATTATGTCACGGAAGTCTATCGCAATGACCTGCGCCGCCGTCTGCATGTCATGGGCTACTCGACACGCAAAACGGCCAACGGTTTTGAGATTGAAGGCGTCGCGCCCAAGATCATCACCCGCTTTTCCAAACGCGCCCAGGAGCGTGATGCGATGGTCGCCAAACTGGAACAGGAACTGGGCCGCAAGCTCTCCAAAAATGAGGTCTCGCACGCCGTCCATAAAACCCGCTCCCGTAAACTCAAGGGCATTTCCTCCGAGGACGTTCGCAAGCGTCAACTCGATCAAATCGGCTTCCTCGAAAAGATGTCCTTGCAACGTGTCCGCCGTGACGCCAACGGCTCGCCCAAACCGTTCGACGATTACGCCAACATGCAGGTCGCCCTTAGCCACGCCAGCGCCCATGTCTTCGAGCGCAACTCGGTCGCCCCGGAGCGCGAACTGCTCCACGCCGCCCTGGTCAAAGGCTGCGGCCAGATTGACCTGGCTGATCTCAAAACGGAACTGCGCCGGGATTCGGATTTCGTCCGCGTGGGCGCTGATTATTCCACCCGCCAGATTTTGCAAACCGAGTTGGCCTTGATTCGGACAATGGACGAAGGCAAGGACGCGGTGCCTGCGCTCAATAAAAACTATCGCGCCCCGTCCACGCTTGGCGTCGATCAGCAGCGGGCCGTCGAACTGATTTTGCATAGCCCCGATCAGTTCACCGGATTGCGGGGCCTGGCCGGAACGGGCAAAACCAAAACGCTTCGCGCCCTGCACAACGGCATGGCCACAGCGGGCTATGAAGCCGTGTTCTGTGCGCCTACGGCCGCCGCCGCCGATGTGCTGCGCAAGGATGGCTTCACGTCGGCCACGACGCTGCAAAAACTGCTCATGGATTCGGAGCCGCAATGGGTCAACCATCGCACCGTCATCGTCCTGGATGAGGCCGGGGCCGTGGGCCTGGAAGACATGAAAAAGGTCTTCGACCTGGCTCGTGATCGCGGCGCGCGCCTGGTCCTCTCCGGCGACACCGGGCAGCATTCCGCCGTCCCGCGTGGCGACGCCCTCCGCATTTTGGAACAGCACTCGCGCTATTCCTTCGGCCAGCTTTCCACCATCCGCCGCCAGCTTCGCGCCGATTATCTGGAAGTGGTCGAACTGGCCGCCAACCAAAAACCGGAAGCCGCCCTGCAACGGCTGGAACAGATGGGCGCAGTCACGGAAGGTGCTTGCGCACGGCCACCTGGCGACAACAGCCCAAACCTATACGCGCTGGCTGCCGATGCTTATTTGCAGTCGGTCAATAAGGGCAAAACGGCGCTGCTGGTTTCGCCGACGTGGAACGAGATCGAGGCCGTCACCGAACAAGTCCGCAACGCGCTCAAGGCTCAGGCCCGCCTCAGTGTCACCGAGCATTCCGTCACGGCGCTGGATTCGCTCTCCTGGACGGAAGCCCAAAAACGCAACGTCCACCAATACGAGGCCGGGCAAAAGATTCTCTTTCTCCGCGATGGCCACGGCTTCGCCAAAAATCAAACGGCGGATGTGGTGGAAGCGGGAACCCATGCCTTGCGCGTCAAGAAAGAGGATGGCTCCACCGTCGAGTTGAACCCGGCCCGGCTCGCCGCCAACAGCGTGGATGTCTGCCTGGCGCGTGAACTCAAAATCTCGCGGGGCGACAAGCTTCTGCTCCGAGCCAATAGCTCGAAGGACAAGCTGGTCAACGGCCAGATTGTCGAAGTGGACAAGATCGAAAACGGGCAGATACATCTGGCCGATGGCCGCACGCTCCCGCCCGAGTACCGGCGTTTTTGCCACGGCTACGCCGTCACATCACACGCCGCCCAGGGCAAAACGGTGGACGATGTTTTTCTGGTCGCCTCGTCCAAATCGTTCGCCGCCGTCAACCGTGAACAGTTTTACGTCTCCATTTCCAGAGGCCGGGAACACTGCCACGTTTTCACCGATGACAAGGAACTGCTGCAACGGCGCGTCGGCGACTCCCGCTCCCGCGCCGCCGCCCTCGACCTGGTCAAGCTGCGCGAGGCCCTGGCGGAGAAAGGATTCACCCCGCGCCAGCGTGTGCGACAGTCCGCTGGTCTGACGCCTGAGCGAAGCGAAGGCATTGGGTCAAGGCACCGCCTTGTGAGGCAACGGGTGATGGGGACGGAGCCGCGCCCCGTTCGCGCGATTCGCGGCAACCGGCTCTCGGTCGCGCAACGGCTGGCCAAAATTGGACAGTCCTTCCGTGACTGGAACAAGCAAAAGGTCGCCCGCCGCGTCCAGCGCGAGCAAATTCGTCAACAAGAACAACAGCGGCAGCGCCGGGGCCAGGGCTACGGCATGTCCATGTAACCGTTATGCTCAAGCGCGAAGGCAAACCAGCGTATCACACCCTCTCCGAGGAGGAGTCCAAGGCCGAGGGCCAGTGCGTCAAGGAGGATCACGATGGCGCGACGTTCATGGAGTTCACCACCGAGGACGACCGCGCCCACGGCTTCCCTTGCTCGCAACTGATGGGCTACACCCTCGAACGTGTCCCGGAAAGCGAACACCAGTCCGACGCCCCGGAAGATCGCCTGCACCTGTTTTTCTCGACTCATGACGTGACGCTGACCGGCTGGCGGCTGCGCCCGCTGGCCAACATGCTCCGCCAAGGCACGCTCGCCAGCGTCCGTGCCCTCGACACCCGCTACGCTCAGGTCAATACAAAATCGCCCTTCATCGCCCGCATCAAAATCGCCCCGGTCAAGGAGGGCTGACTTGGGTGACGTTAGTTTCGGCTTTCCGAAACAACCGCGGCGATTTTATCCAATGCCTCGCGTGCCTCCTTTTGCACCTCGTCCGAACTGTCATGGGCAAGTTTTGTGAGCTCGGAGATGGACTTTCCCTTTAGAGCCGCGTCCTTCGTGTTTCGTGCCAACTGCCCAAACCCCATTGGCAGCAAGGTGCGATGCGCGCCGGTGACAGGGCTGTTCTTGAGCTTAAAGAGGATTTCAAAGGCTGCCTCGTCGCTGTAATACTCACCAAGCAGTTCTGTTAAGACAAAACACGACATCCAGTCGGTAAATCGGCAGTATGTGCGTTCTATTGCCGTACGAAGTCGCTGCTTTTGATTCAGTGCCAACGATGCCCAGTCATATTCAAATATCAACAAGAGGGAGTATGCGCCCTCCATCGTCAAAAACTTTTCGTTTGCAAAGAGTTCCAGAATGAAACTAAATATTGTTTCGTCGAACTTGTCCGACGAACAGGGATCCTTATAGCAGTAGCTCGCGATTGAGTCGACAGCGTCCTTTAACTTCTGGGGGTCCGCATTTGTAACGGACGACATCACTGCGTCTTTGAAACTCTGGACGTTCTTAGCCATAACGGACATCGTAGCATGAAACACTAAAGCGGGATAGGAATAGGTTCGGGAAACGGTATTGGAATTACTGGTACTGGTATTGGCGTTATTGGTATTGGAGTTATTGGGAGAGGAACCACAGGAATCACAGGCTGAGGCTGAGGCGCAGGTTTGGGTTGCGGAGCATTAGGGTCGGGATCAGAACAGTCCTGGTTATAAATCTGCTGATATTTGGCAAGTCGATCCTCCAAGTCTTTTATGATGTTGCGATGACCCTGGCGACTGAGACTTGGCTTCTTATCATCTCCTGGGCACGTTTCGGGGAGTTTCAGCTTATCCTCTTGCAGCTCCTTCTTTCTTTTCGCGATGTCCTTTGTTATGTTGTCCATCTTCTTCTTCAGAAAGGTACAAGTCGGATTGCTTGGCGGCAGAAGACCAAGTGGATCGTAGAGATCACATGGGTCATTCCTTACGAAAGAATAAAGATTAATACCCCCCATTTCCCCGATCGGGTCTCTATTTGGCCACTTCCCCCGACCCGATGCCGTTTTGTAACCGCAGACCCTGCAACCCGTTGCGTTTATTGAGGTTGCGCGGCGGCGGGAAGAAGAACGACCCGATGCGCCCCGGCAAAAACCCCGGACGCGAGTTTTGAGGGGGGAGATCGGACGCGCCAACGGCCGCTGCTGACGATCAGCGGCTAAAAAAGTGAGGCAACTGGCTGTTCCCGTTTCCACCCCCAAACGGTAGCACCTGGCCGGGCCTGTGGAAAGCCTAAATCGTGCGCTCACGGTTCTGCCGGTTGACTTCAGTAGTTAGGAGGATGAACGATCAAAATGATAATGTCGCCTGGGAGTTCAAGCTCCGTTCGCGTGTGAACCGCCGTCTCCGTCTGCGGAAGCGGCAATCGGTAAAGTCTGGCCCGGCTCCGTCCGTGCCGAAGGATGGCAGCGGGCGTGAACCTCCTGCAACTGTTTGATGGAGACTTCGGTATAAATGGCGGTGGTGTCCAGCTTTTCATGTCCAAGCAACTGCTGGATGAAACGGATGTCGGCCCCGTTTTCCAGCATGTGCGTGGCGCAGGTGTGGCGCAAGACGTGGCAGCATCCTTTTCTTTTCAACCCGGCCTGGCGCAACCAAGCCGACACCATGCGGCTGAGAACGTCGGGATTGAACGCGCCGCCGTAGCCGGTCAGGAAAAGGGCCTGCGTGCGCGTGTCCAGGCAGAGGCGCGGGCGGACTTCCCGCAAGTAACGCTCGACCCATTGCAGAGCACGCCCGCCCACCGGCACCACCCGGTCTTTCTTGCCTTTGCCAAAGACGCGCAACGTCCGCCGCTCGGCGTTGAGGTCGGCCAGTTGCAGTTGGCAAAGCTCGGCCCGGCGCAACCCGCACGAGTAAAAGAGTTCCAGCATGGCCCGGTCGCGCACGCCCAAGGGGTCGGCCACGTTGGGGATGGAAAGCAGTCGGTCCAGTTCGCCTGGTGTGAGAGCCTCTTGCGGCAGCCGTTTCTCCATGCGGGGCAGTTCCAACTCGCTGGCCGGATTGTGCAGGAGGACGTTCTGCCGGGTGAGCCAGCGAAAGAAGTCTTTGAGGATGCCCAGGCGGTTGCGTTGCGTGCTCCATCCAAGGCGCTGGCCGTTGGGTTTCTGGTAACGCCAGAGCCAGCGCTGGAAGTTTTCCAACACGGGCCGGGTAATCTGGCTGGCTTGTTTTAAATCGCGCTCGGCGGCCCAGGCCAGGAACATTTTCAAGGCGTCCTGGCGTCCTTGCAGCGTGCCGGGGGAGTAATTGCGCGAGGCCAGCGATTCCAGGTAGGCGTCCTGCCAGAGGGCCAGCGCGTCGGGGGTGCCGCGCTCGAAGCCATCGGGCTTGGGCGCGTTGCCTCCACGCTGCTCTTTGGTGCGTTTGGCGAGCCATTCGACGGCGGCGATGCCTTTGGGCGCGGACATGGTTACGTTACAACACAGTGTTTCGGGCCTGTTCCTGATGCGCGTTTCCGTGACCCCGTGAGGTTGGCCCTAAAGTGCTGGCGGGCAATGGCGCAAGGGGTGTCGGCCCGGTTTGGGCACCCCCCGTTACCTGCCCGTTTTGACCCGGCACCCCCTCTGCAAAAGCCGTGAGGTTGGTTTTGTAGCCATGCCGGAGTTGTTCAACATCCAGCAAACCGATGTGCATAAGGCTCTCCGGCGCGTCCAGGTCGGAGAGGATTTCATAGACGAAGGCGCTGCCCAAACGTCCGTGCCGGATGGCGAGGTATTCGAGGGCTACCAGTCTTTCGAGATGGACGCTGACTTGAGTTAAGCTCCACCCGCAAGCGTTGCGCAACTCTCGGCGGCTAAAGGTGGAGTCGTTGGCTTTGGCTTCACGCTTGCTCTTGACAAGCTCGCGGATGGAACCAAGCAGGCGGCGGGTCTGTGGCGGCAACTCGTCCAGGGAGCGGCCCAACACTTCCGGCGCAAGCTGGTTGGCCAAAGCAATGTCATCGAGCGTCACTTCGATGTAGGGCTGTCCTCCGGGCAGCGTCTTGGCCTTTCGTTGGTGCTGGTGCAACAGGGCAATGGCGTCAATGAGTGTCAAGTATTTCTCGTGGTCGCGCCGGTTGCGGGTGCGCCCGGTGGTGAAAGTCAAGGCGGGCGCGTGGGGATTGAGCACCTCCACCGGCTGCAAAAGCCGTTGCGCGTTGCGGAGCGTGTGCAACAGGGCCTTGCGTTCCTCCCTGGCCATCAGTCCGGCCAGCGTGCGCCGCTCCCGCTGCACCCGGTGGATGCGCCCGGTCTGCTCGGCGCTCTCGTCCACCGTCAGCGTCAAGCATCGGTTTTGCAGTTCCTCGTCCAGGTCAATGGCGGTGGTCGTCAAAAAGATCATGACCGGGCCTTCAACGTGGTATTCTTGCGTGACCATCTTGCCGGTGGCCGGGTCTTTGCCGGTGCTGGCAATGGTCAACTCGCCTTCGCTTTGCAGGAGCTTGAGCGCGTAGCTGGCTTTCTCGGCCCCGGCTTCCTCGACCACGGCCAAAATTTTGTGCCGCAAGCTGGTTTCACCGAGATAATAGAGGCTCTGGCCGGTCATGGCGCTATACTTGACTCGTTCCTCCTCCGGGAAAAAGTTCAACACCGCGTCCATCAGCGTGGTTTTTCCGGCGGCGCTGGCGCTCTGGATGATGACGGCCAGGGGCCTTTCCAGTTTGCGCGAGACACAGGCCAGATACGCAACCAGCGTGCCGGTTTCCTCGCCGATGATGCCCGCCTGGTGGAAAGCCTGGCGCAAGCGTTCCACAAGGTTGGGCTGGCGCAACCATTGCAATGCTTCCTCGCGTTCCTCCGGCGAAAGCGTGACAACGTGGGCGGCTGGCTCGGTGGCCGTGCGCAAGCACTCCGCTTGCGCTTGTTCCACGGCCAAAAGCAACCGGCCCATATCGCGCTTGAGCAAGTCCGCCGTCAGGCCGGTTTCCTCGGCGGCGCGTTCCACAAAGCGGCGGCGCTCGCTGTCCCGGCACAAGTCCACCTGGTCAAGGTGAAAGCGTTCGCCCGCCCGCAACCGTAGCGTGATTTTTAAAGCGTCGGTCCCGAGGGTTTTTTCCAAACCGGCTACGCGATATTCCCGGTTTTCGATTTCCATGAACCACGCTTCATCTCGTGGTTGCAAGCTGGATGGCGCTATGCTTGACGCAACGGCGGGAACCTGGCTCGTGGCCGGGGGCGTGATGTCCGCCTTTTCCTCTTTAGCCGCGTTTTCATTTAAGCAGCTAACAGAAGCAGCTAAAGAAAGAGAGGGGGCGGGCGTGTGAGCGTTAGACGGCGTTGCCGCCGATGGAGTGCGGCCCCCGCCTGTCCCCTGCGCCGCGTTCAAGAGCAAGGCCAGCGACTTGTCGGCTGGTTGCACCTTGCAGGCGTATTCGTTGGCGTCCATGCCGTGCGGGAACCTCACCCGATAAACTTCCATGCCGTGGGCCTTGAACCGTTCCGCGTCCCGTTGCGCCGCCCGCTCGCCGGCGTCGTCCGCGTCGTAGGCAATATGGACACGCCGCACTTTCTTGACCGCCTCCCAAAGCTCGTCCGTGAAGCCTTCCGTTCCATAGAGGCACGTCACGTTTTTGAAGCCGTTGGCCCAAAAGGTGAGCGCGTCGATCACCGCTTCGCAAAGAATGATTTCCGGTTGTGTCAAGCATTGCCTGTTGAACAGGCCGCGATGAGAGCCGGGAAGATACAGGTGCTTGAGATCGCCCCGTTGCACGCGCCGCCCGTAGAGGCTGACCACCGTTCCGGCTTCGTCTTGGAATGGAATGACAATGCAGCCGTTGAAGTGCTCGTGCCCGCTCTCCCGCCACACGCCAAGCTGGGTCAGCCGCGAGCGCAACCGTTCGCCCTCGGCCCGGTTTTTGTTGGGCAGCCGCAGCCCCAACGTCCGGTCGGCGAACCCGATCTGGAAGCGATCAATCAGCTTGTCATTGTCCAGGCCCCGGCTCGCCAGATAGGCGCGGGCCGTGGCCGTGGTGGCCGTCTGCAAGCATTTGAGGCGTTCATGGTAGTAAGCGACTACCTGGGCGAACAGCGCGGCGTCGTCCGCCTCGGCGTCCAGCGGACAGGGCAGGCGCGGCACGGTGCTTTGCTTTATCAATGGGCGCGCAGCGAAAGCAGCGCCCTGTCCGTGCGCCAGCACTTCAAAGGCGTGCCGGAAGCTCAGGCCGTCGTGATGCTGCACGAACTGGATGACGTTGCCCGCCTTGCCGCACGCCATGCAATGCCACAAGCCTTTGTCCGGCGAGACGATGAAGTTGGGCGTGTCCTGGTCATTGTGGAACGGGCAGCGGCCAATGAAGTCTTTCGCCCCGTGCTTTTTCAACTCGACGCCCCGGCTCTGCGCCAGGGCGACAAGGTCGGTCTCGCGTTTGACGCGCTCGATGTCGGCTTCGGGAATGCGCCACGGCATAGCGTCAATACCAGGATACCCACTCGCCCGTGGTCGTGTCGTATTCGCCCCGCAAGCCGTCCGTCTCCAAGAGCCGGTTCCAGCGTTTTTCAGCGGTCCCGGGCGAGCGCAACGCCAGCTTTATCATGCGCCTGCCCTGGTCATACCAGCCGCAGAGCGATTTGAGGCGGTCATCCCATCCATGCTGATAGGCTTCGCGCACGGTCAACCGGCCCAGGCCCGCCAAGTCCTTGGGCACGCCCGCCGCCAGCGCGTCCCGTTCCCAATCATCCCAAGGATACTGGCCAAACGTGCATTGCAGCACTTCGGAGTCGAACACGTCCAACGGGCGGCGGAACTTTTTCATGGCGGGCCGCGTTTTGGCGGAAGGCGTCAAGCCCGTTTTGAAAGATTTCTTGTCGTTTTGAACCATGCGGCTTATATTATGTTTTAACACAATATAAGGTCAACGATTTTGTGAAGCAACAGTTAATCCAGGAAAACAGGCCCTATAGTTCCGACATGGCAGGACGGCCACAGATTAACAATGCCCCGGCTTTCGGGGCCAAACTCGCAGCCTTGCGCAAAAAGCAGGGTTGGACTCAGCCACAGCTTGCCGAAAAACTCGGCATCACGCTGGCGGCCCTCGTTTACTATGAGCGGCAGGCCAGGAACCCAAGCGCGGAGTTTGTCAGCAGGGCGGCCAAGCTGTTTAATGTTTCCGTTGACGAACTGCTCGGCCATGAAGTCAAGGCCGGACGCAAGCCCGGCCCGCCGTCCAAGCTCCATCAAAAAATTGATGAAGTGGCCCAGCTTTCTCGCGCCAAGCAGCAATACGTCCTCCAGTTTCTCGACCAGGTGCTGACCACCTCCTCGCTGGGAGAGCCTAAAAAGAACGGCTCTTAAGCCGGTTTGACAACAACATGAAAAGGCCCGTGTTCAGGACGTAAAAACACGTCAAGCCCCTTTTCAACGTTTTTGTTTGCTCGCCAGTTATTACCATTGCTGATAATGCTTTTGGACGCATGGGACGGCCATCCAAAGCACCAAGAACCCCGTTCGGCCAGCGGCTGCACGCCGCCCGCCAGGCGGCTGGTTTATCACAAGCGGAGATCGCAGCCCGGCTCGGAGTGAAACAGGCCGCTTACGCCGCCTGGGAACGCCGCCGGGTCGCCCTTTATCCCGATCAAATCCAGAAGCTGGCCCATGCCCTCAAGATTCCGGTGAAGGACTTGTTTGAGCGCACCCCTCGCTCTTTTATGAAGTGCGGGCCTACAGGCAGGGCGCGACGCGCGCTTGAAGCCCTGAGCGAGCTTTCGCGCCACCGGCAAAGCTCGGCCCTGTATTTCCTCGAAGCGTTCTTGAGGAGGCATCATCCCCACTTCAAGACGGTGATACTGGACCGCGACGCCATCGCTCCAAAGCCGTCTGAGCCGGATTCGACCAACGCCGGGCCGCCCGCCCCGGCCCTTGTTCATCTAAAAGAGTAACAGCGGCATTGAGACTGGACGTGCGAGACAACGGCTAAAAAGAGGGACAACCGACGACCGCCACGCTTTTGCCCGTCGTTTCGCCAAGCGACTGCGCCCGCTGTCGTGCCGCTGCACACAGTTGGATTCTTCCAGAGCCGTCAGGCTTAATGATTCGCTTCGTGTTTCCTAAGCGCCGCAGTTCCCGGCGACGCGAGCATTGTCAAGGTGGAGGCAGCGGGAGACGGGGGCACTACCTTGACAAGCGCAGCGGAGCCATATACTCGCCAGCGGCAAACACGAAGCAGCCACGGCAGCACGAGCGTTCTGCTCGCCCACGGATTTTTCCCGCAACTGCGTTTCGCAGTTCAACCCTGAGCAGGTACACGAAAAAGGGCGCGACTGCGCCCCGTTCCTTTACAGGAACATATCCGTCGAGTCGTTGTAAGGCCGGAAGCTCGTGCGGCTTTCCCGCCAGCTTTTCCGAATGAGTTCTTCGGTGACGCGCGTGTCCGGCGCGTAACGCACCGCGTAGGCGTAGCCCTC
>PLIU01000461.1:0-29102 GCA_003140095.1 Verrucomicrobiales bacterium
CAAACCAAATCAAACCTGCCGCAGGCAAAAATGGAATTGCCAGTGGCGAAAGAGGGCGGCGGAATGCAGCCCGGTTACATCCTTGGCGCTCAGGAAAAACGCAAGAACTTTCGTGACAAATCGTTCGGGAAGATCTAGAATTGCCGCCATGCTCCGTTTATGAGTGAATTCAAGTTTACCTGTCCCAACTGTCAGCAGAACATCCAGGCGACCTCGGAATACTCCGGTCTCCAGATCAATTGTCCCTCCTGCCAGACGGCCTTGGTGGTTCCGGGGGCGCCCGATGCGCCCGCGCCGACCGGGTCCCGGCTGAGCATGGCGGCTTCGACCGCTCATCCGCAGGCGTCCACTTCCGCCGCCGCCGCTTTTTACGCCGCGCAGCCGGTGCGGAAGAAGAAGCCCAAGACCGGCCTCATTGTCGGACTGTCCTTGGGGGGGTGCGCCGTCGCCGCCGCCATCATTTGCGGCCCGAGCCTGATCAAAAAGTTCAAACACTGGGACCAAGCGGACACCACCGCCCAAACCACCGCCCAAACCGCCACCAACACCCCGCCGCCGCCTCCTCCTCCATTGACGACGGTAGAAATCCTGCAGAACGTTGGCGACGCCTACAAGGGCATCACCGACTATTCCGCCCAGGCGAAGACGGTTTGCAGCCTGGATATGTCCGCCCTCATGCCGGGCAAAACGGCGCCCGTGACCATCAACACGACCAGTTCGATGCAGTTGGGGCGCACCAACAATTACCGATTGGAATGGGAACAAAAAGCTACCGGCACGACGGTCAAAGGGGCGGCCTGGTCCGCAGGCAAAGGCAATTTCGTGGGTTACGGCCCGGTTGCGCCAAGCAAAGTCAAGACGCGCGAAGCGGCCTTGCTGCCGGCGGCCTCCTATTTCATATTGAGCGGCGGCATTGCGGATATCTTTTTCTCCGATACCAACAGTCTGGCCGCCGACGTCAAGGACTTTACCAAGACCAACGGTCCCAGCCTCGCCAACGGCCAGGACTGCTACGTGCTGGCGGGGGAACAGAACCATCTGAACCTGTTGGTCTGGGTCAACAAGAGCACATTTCTAATTAACCAAATTGAAGTCATTTTGGGTGGAAACATAGATCAGGCGGAATTGAAAAAGCTCCCTGTGGCGCAACGCAATGTGATGCTCACCATGTCCAAACTCAAAGGCACCATCACCGAAACCTACGACAATATCCACACCAACCAGAATCTGCTGGCGTCTGCGTTCGAAACCGCCTACCAGCCCCCCGCCAACCCCGTCGCCGCGCCCTCGCAACGCCCTTCCTCCATGGCCGGGCAGTTGGCAAATCCGCGCCGGAATAGAGGGCAGCAACCACAATAGGCGAAACTATCATGAGCAAATTAGAGGAAGCCCAGGCCTTCCAGCAGGAGTTGGAAAGGGTTTTGGATCAAGATTCCAATATCAGGCTCATTTGAGTCGGCTCAACTTGCCAAGCGAGCATCTAGCCTCACGGATCGTATCATTTCATTGTGCTCCCCGTTGGCTGAGGAAGTCAAAGGCGGCAGCCGTGGCAAGGAAAGCGTTGCTTCCGTGAGCAAGCCTTGAGCAAGCCAAGCGGACAATTGTGAGTCGCCACAGAATCTGTTTGCCTTCGCCGCCGATTGTGCGACAATGTGCTCGTGGTTCCCGGCAACGACCATCGCTTCAAATGCAATCGCCGCGCTTTCATGCGGTTGGGCGCGACTCTTGCCGTCGGCGCGCCTCTGGCCGGGCCGTGGTCTCGCGCTTTGGGCCAACAGAACGTCATTTCCCCCAAGCCGGGTGCCAAAGCCGCCGTGGCCATCGTTTCTTGCAAGACTTACGGGCCGGAGGTCAAGACCGCTCTGCGCCAATGTTTCGACCTCATTGGCGGGGTGGAAAATCTGGTGCGAAATAAAACCGTCACCATTAAAATCAATCTGACCGGCACCAATTTCCGCCGCTTCATGGACCGGCCCGTCGGGGAAACTTACATGACCCATAGCGCCACGGTCATGGCGTTACTGGCCTTGTTGTTTGACGCCGGCGCGGCCCGCATTCGCCTGGTCGAATCCACGCAAGCCCAAGCCACCTTGCAAGACAGCCTGTCCGATGCGGGTTGGGACGTCAACGCACTTACCGCCTTGGGCAAGGTCGAATGCGAAAACACCCGCAACTTGGGCGACGGCAAATCCTATGCGACTTTGCCCGTGCCTTTCGGCGGCTACATGTTTTCCTCCCTCCAGTTGAACCATTCCTACCATGATACCGACGTGATGATTTCGCTGGCCAAACTCAAGCGCCATGTCACCGCCGGGATCACCCTCTCGATGAAGAACCTCTTCGGCATCACGCCCAACTCCCTTTACGGCGCCGAGGCGGGAAGCGAGAAGGCGATCGAAGGCCGCGAGCCTCTGCACAGCCCCGACGGCTTTGCAAAACTCAAATTGCCCGGCCTCAAAGCCGACGCCACTTGGCGCGACCCTTTTTCCCGCGTGCCGCGTATCGTCGTGGATGCCTGCGCCGCGCGGCCCATCGATCTTGCCATTATTGACGGCATCACCGCCATGACCGGCGGCGAAGGGCCTTGGGCCGCCCAGGCGGCTCAAATTAAATTCACCACGCCGGGTCTCCTGATCGCCGGCCGGAACGCGGTTTCGACCGACGCGGTCGGGGCGGCCATCATGGGCTACGATCCCCGCGCCGCGCGTTTGCAGCATCCGTTCGATTATGGCGACAATTTCCTGTTGCTGGCGGAACAGGCCGGCCTGGGCTCCGCCGACCTCGCGCAAATCGATGTCCGCGGCTTGAGCGTCCAGAAGGCGCGCTATCCGTATGATTGACGGTGGAGCTGGAGGCGACGGCCTTTATCTCGGCATCGAAATCGGCGGCACCAAACTCCAGGTCTTCACAGGCGATGCCAAAGCGCGCATCGTCGAACGGCATCGTTTCCCCGTCGAGCCTTCCAGCGGCAGCGCCGGCATTCGCGCGCAACTCGAAGACATCATTCCCGCGCTGGCCAAGCGGGTCCGGCCCGTGGCGGTCGGGGTGGGCTTTGGCGGGCCAGTGGATTGGAAGACCGGCCAGATTTGCTGTTCGCACCAGATTGAAGGCTGGTCCGGCTTCCCGCTTGCGTCGTGGCTTTCCGAACTGGCGCGGGCACCCGTCTTGGCCGATAACGACGCGAATCTTGGGGCGCTCGGAGAGGCCGCCCGCGGCGCCGGAGCCGGTTTTAATCCGGTGTTCTATGTGACTTTGGGCAGCGGCGTTGGCGGCGGACTGGTCGTGGGTGGAAAAGTTTTTCACGGTGCGCCGCCGGGAGAATCGGAGATCGGACACGTCCGCCTGGACCGCTCCGGCACGGTGGTGGAATCCCGCTGCTCAGGCTGGGCGGTCGATGCCAAAATCCGGTCCGCCATCGCCCGAAATCCAGACAGCACCTTGGCGCGTTGCGTCGGAAAAGCCGACGCCCACGAAGCCAAATTTCTCAACGAGGCCCTGTCGCAAAAGGACCCGCTGGCCGCGGCCATTCTCGAGGAAACGGCCGAAGACCTGGCCTTCGGGCTTTCGCACGTGGTGCATTTATTTCATCCGGCCATCATCGTGCTGGGCGGCGGTCTCGCGCTGGTGGGCGAGGCGTTGCGCGCGGCGGTCGAGCGTCTGGCGCCGCGATTCATCATGGAAGCCTTCGCACCCGGCCCTCGCATCGCGCTGGCGCGGCTGGCCGAAGACGCCGTTCCGGTCGGAGCCTTATGTCTGGCCTTGGCGCGGCCAACGGCTTAATCTGACGGCCATGAAGCAATGGATTTCCCAATACATCCAAGCGCAAAAAGCCGCTCTGGATTCCATCCCGCCGGATGCGGTAGCCGGCCTGATCGAAAAGTTCCGCCAGACCCTGCACGCCGGCCGGCACATCTTTGTCTTCGGCAACGGCGGCAGCGCGTGCAACGCCTCGCATTTTGTCACTGATTTGGGCAAAGGATCATCGGACAAAGTCGGCCGCCGTTTCCGCTGCCTTTCCCTCAACGAGAATGTGAGTTGGATGACCGCCATCGGCAACGATTACGCCTACGAAGACGTTTACGTCCGGCAATTGGAGAATTACGGGCAGGCCGGCGATGTGGTCCTGGCGTTGAGCGTGAGCGGCAGTTCGCCCAACGTCGTCAAAGCCGTCCAGTGGGCCAATGAACACGGCTTGGAAACCATCGCCCTGGTGGGCGCCAAGCGGGGCGCTCTCGGCAAATCGGCCCGGCATGTCATTGCCATTGACTCCACGCATTACGGGCGGGTCGAGGACGCGCAGATGGCCATTTGCCACATTTTGTGTTACGCTTTCATCGAGAACCCGGAATGGGGGAAAGCGTGAGCCGCCGACATGCCCGTCAATGATCAGATACGCCAGAAACTCGGAGTTTTGCCGCATAAGCCGGGCGTGTATCTGATGAAGGACCGTTTCGGCACGGTGATCTATGTCGGCAAAGCGCGCGATTTGCGCAAGCGAGTCAGCACCTATTTCCATCCCTCCCGCCGCATGAGTTGGGATTTGAAACTCAACGCTCTGATCGAAGCCGTCCACGACTTGGACACCTATAGCGTGCGCACCGAGCCGGAAGCGCTCTTGCTGGAAGGCAAGCTGATTAAGGAATACCAACCCCGCTACAACATCAGCTTCCGCGATGACAAACGGTTTCTCCTGGTCAAGGTCAACCTCAACGATCCCATCCCGCGCTTCGTGCTCACGCGTCTGCGCCAGGACGACGGCGCGCGCTATTTCGGACCCTTCGTCCATTCCTCCTCCGCCCGCCACACGCTCACGATGGCCCGGCGGAAATTCAACCTGCGCGGCTGCCGTCCCTTCACGCCCGGCGGGGAGGATTACAAGCATTGCCTCTACGGCCACCTGAAGTATTGCACCGCTCCATGCATCGGCAACGTTCCGCTGGAAGACTATCGCCGGCAAGTCGTAGCCGCGTGCGAGTTCCTGGACGGCCAAACCGGCGAAATGGAGCGCGAACTGGAGGAGCAAATGAAAAAGGCGGCCGCGGCGGAAGATTTTGAAAAGGCCGCCCAATACCGCGACGCGATCAAGGATTTGCGCCTGACCACGCGGAAGACCAAGAAATTCCCCCGTTTCCCCTACACGCTGCCCATCGCCCTGGACACGCAGCGCGATTTGGCCGAATTGGCGGGGGTTCTCAACCTGCCCGCCGTCCCGGTCCGCATCGAGGGCTTCGACATCTCCAACATCAGCGGAACCTTTGCCGTCGCCTCCATGGTCAGTTTTCGGGAAGGCAAGCCGGATCGGTCCAATTACCGGCGCTTCCGCATGAAAACCGTCATCGGCCAGGACGATTTCGCCTGCATGGCCGAAACCGTCCGCCGCCGCTACACGCGCCTGGTGAGCGAGGCGCCCGGCGCGCTGCCGGATTTGATTGTCATCGACGGCGGCAAAGGCCAGCTCAACGCCGCCGTGGCCGAGTTGGCCAAACTGAATCTGCAGCAGATTGCCGTCATCGGACTGGCCAAGGAGTTTGAGGAAATCCATCGTCCCGGAGTGGCCGAGCCATTGCGCCTGGCGCAGAATTCCGGCGCGCTCAAACTCTTGCAGCGGGTGCGGGACGAGTCCCATCGCTTTGCCAACACCTACAACGCGCAACTTCGACTCAAGAAGATTTCCGAGAGCATGCTCGACGAATTTCCCGGCATCGGCCAGCAGCGCAAAACAGCGCTCTTGAAAAAATTTGGCTCCGTCCAGCGTTTGCGTCTGGCCACGGTGGAAGACATCGCGGCCGTGCCGGGCTTCGGCGGGAAGGCCGCGCTCGAGTTGAAGAAATTCCTGGAAGCCCGCACCGCCACGCCGCCCAAACCGGCGGCAGCGCCGTGACCTTTCCCATTATGATGTCGCAAAGGCCTCGCCAATTTTTCGCCGAGTTCTCGAAATTCCTGGAGCATCCTAATTTTGGAAAACCCGGAAATACGCGGAAATACGCGGAATTATCCATCTATGCCGCTATGCCAGCATATCCTGGTAAATCCCTTCACGGAACCTCCGCCTTGCTCCGTCCTAATAACGATTCCACATAACACCCGCCGCCGCCGCCAGGATTATTTTGATAATAATCACTAATTTTTAAAATAAATCACTTTTATCTAAAATTATACTGGCCTTTTGGGTTCGTGGGCGCCACATGATTGGTTCAGCCCGCAACCTCGCCTAATGCGACGATGTTCGTGGCTTGGGGGCATACGCGCCCCATGAGATGACGCAGGCTATCTCACGGGGCCCACGTGTCGCGGTCGTCGCCACGCCGACCGCTTCGTTCAAGTCATATTACCATTCCCATTAAAGCATTCAGGCGCAACGCATGGGTTAGGCGAGATTCCGCCACGTTTCTTCCGCGAAAAGTTCGGTTTGATTTGTCTGATTTCGCATTTGAGCTACTTTGGCGGCATCGCATTCCCGCTCTTCATTCAACCAGCCTGCTAGCCGCGATGAGGAAATCGTCAATCGGCATTATCGCTCCTGGCGGACTTGACCACAAAGGCCGCTTCGATACGATGCCGTTGTTTCCAATAGACGCTGATTGGATGATAGAAGAGGACTCACATGGTTCATGGGTAAAAACGGTTTCCAAAAAGCTTTTGGAAATTGTCAAAGATTTTGACCAACGTGGAAAACGCAAGTCTGACTAGGCTGACAGTCTTGAAAAAGTGGTTTGCGCAGCCGGAACGTCTATCCGCTTTTGCCATCTGGATTGCGAAAAGTGCATGATTGAAACATTTGAAGAAGGATCGGAATGAAATCGCCCTACACCTCGCGGCAAGGCCAGTTCCTGGCATATATAAACCACTACATTACTCTGCACGGGCGTCCTCCGGCGGAGGCGGAGATGATGCAATTCTTTCAAGTCACACCTCCGAGCGTGCATCAAATGATTCTGACCTTGGAGCGGCGCGGGTTGATCTCTCGCGTGCCGGGCCAAGCGCGGAGCATCACGCTGCGTCTCCCGCCCGAAGAACTGCCGCAGTTACACGGCGGCACAGCGACCGCCGCCAGCTACCTTCCTCCCCTCAAAACCGAAATTCACCTGGCGCTGGACATGGAAACCATCTTGCTGCGTTTTGGAAAACTACAACTCGAATACTGGTTCAGCTACAATTACCAAAACCCCCTCGACGAATCCGAGTTCGTTCCTTTGTTGGATATGCTCATCGACTCCTTTGCTCATGGCGGCGTGAGCGCTGCCTCCGTCAAACAATTGCGCCGCCACGCCTGCGAAATGAACCTCCGTTATCGCCGACGCGTCGAACCTGACACCACCTTTGAAGAATGCGTCGATTTCATGTTCGTCTATTTGCCGCCCTCCCCGCGAGCTCGCTGGCAAGAGTCGCTCGCCTGAATCGAGGCGATGTGCAAATATGGCAGTACGCAATTAACGCTTTCGTCATTCGCAATACGACCGATAGCCTGCTCCTTGAAAAAGGTCCTCTCGCAGGACTGCGTTATCGCTTGGAAACCATTATTTGCGATAAACCGGCTTGTCAGTGCGAGCACATTACGCTCCGCTGCTTCCTCGAGGTTGATAACTCATCTACGGGACTCTGGCGGTGAGACAGCCGTAAGTCAACCCATGAGACAACCAGGAATTCGAACCGGCGGACGGTAACCCCGGGCGTCACGCCTTTTCCTCGCGGCCTTTCCGACTTTGCTCCAGAAGCAGCTTTTGCAATTCCGCCAGCGACTTGGACTGCGAGGCCCCTTCAACGGTTTTTTCGGCGATGTCTTGGACTTTTTGGTAGGCCCCTTCGAGTTGCTGGGCCAACTTGGTGCTGGACGCCAATAAATCCTTATTGGCTCGTTCGAGTGATTCGTTTCGGGCGGCCAGGACGTTGCGTTCGCCTTCAAATTGTTTGGCCGCAATGTCCTCGCGGCTCTTGGCCTCTAGCCTAAGCCTGTCGGTCGTTTCTTTGACTGCTTGAGTAATGGCGGTTTCCAAATCCTTCGGAAAGGCCGCCGCTTTGGCTCGGAGTTCAGCAAGCTCTCGTTCCCGTTCGGAGAGGACCCTTTCCCGCTCGGCAAATTCTTTTTCCGTCGTTTCGCGCTTGAGCTTGATCTCTTTCTCCAACGCGGTTTTCTCGTCGTTGAGTTTGTCTTTGACAGCCTGTTGTTCGCGTTTGAAAGCGTAATTAAAATCTTCGCGGGCGCGGTCCTGCGTTTTCTTCTCGGCCGCGTCTCGTTCCTTGCTTTCGGCCTCATGGGCCTTTTTCTCCTCCTCCCATGCCGATCGCTTGGCGTCAATTTCCTGCTGTAATTCTTCGCGCTGGTCGGCGATATTGGTTTCAAACTCGACCCGCTTTTGATTTTGAGCCTCAATTAACGCCGCAAGGCTGACGGCTGCCTTTTCGATACCGTATAGTTCCTGGAGTTCCTGTTCCTTGCTCTCGACGGCCTTTTGGATGCTGCGAAATCTGGCGGACTCGCTCGCGAGCCGGTCAGAAATATCTGCCAGCATTTTGCCGATTTGCGCTTTCAGGTCGCCGATTTCCCGATCAATGCCATCGGATTCAACTGTGGCGGCCACTTTAATGGCTTCCTCCGCTCGCCTTTCTTCGAGTCTGCGTTCGGGCGCAAGCTCGGCGGCGCGTTTCTCTTCAAGTTGTTTGGCCAAGGCTTGATAAGCCTCCAGCATTTCCTGTTTGGTGTTCTTTTCCGAGAGCTTCTTTGGCAATGCGGGTTTCTCAGGCATAAAATTCGTTTTTCCGTGTCGCAATCTTGCCCCGAGCCTGCCCGTCATATGATGGCGTGCAAAGAAAAATGTTTGCAGGGCCGGTGTTAAATGCCATTGGAACACCCCCTCTGCCAGAGAAAAGCGGAGGGCCGGCTGGATAATCGACTTGCAAAATTGGGGAGCCGGCGGAAAATCACGAAAAAGGCCCACGCTGTTGGCGGGCAAGAAATCAAATGGGAAATATCAACTGCATCGGCAGTCGATAAGGCAACCTGCCAAAATGAAACAAAAACCCCTCACTATCGCGGTTGTAAGCGGCCTGGTTTGCGTCGTGCTAGCATTGGCCCCGGTACGAAGCGCTCTGTACTTCACGGCCGTTTATGTCGGGTTGTCCGTTTGCGCCCTCGCTGCCCTCGTCTGTGTCAAAAAGCCCCTGCGATGGTTCCCCTCCATCGCATTGCTTGGCGGACTCTTGGGAATTTTCATCACCTGGCAAGATCATGCGCTAGACAAGACCCATATCAAAATCCCAACCCAGCAGCAGCCAGCCGGAACACCAACCTGGATTCAGTGGAGTTCGACGGCCGGCGGAAATGACCACTATTATGCCATGACTCCATCGCCCACCAATTGGGTTGCAGCCGAGAAACAGGCGGAGTCGTGGGGAGGGACTCTGGCGACGATCACAAGCGCCCGGGAGCAGACCTTCGTCAACGACACGATCCTAATTGGAAAATTTGAGCATCTGCCAGTCTGGATCGGCCTCGTTAGACGACCCTTGACGGAAAAATTGCGCCGGGGGCTCTGGGAACTGGGCCTTCATGTCAAGGTCCCCCCAAAGATGGAGTTCCAATGGGTGACGGGCGAGGATTTTCTTTTCGCCTATTGGAGCCAGGGCGAGCCCAACAACTTTGGTTCGGGCGAAAGTTACGTGGCCATGAACTGGGGTTACTCAGCCAACCCTCCCAGAGGAATCAAGGGAGATTGGAATGACACACCCCTGAATGGGTTTGGCGGTTTCGGCGGGAACACGGGTGGCCCCTATTTCGGTTTGGTCGAGCTAAGCCAGCCGGCAGAACCAGCGCTAACACCCTCTCGATGGGGACTCGCCACCCTGGTGGTACTGACCCTGGCAGCGGCTCGTGCATATTTCTTCAGATTTGGCCGTGAACCCCAGAAGACTGATCCTTCACAGCCGGTCTAGGAAAGGCCATGGGGGAAAGCCATCGGGGTCAAACCATAGTCTAGTCTAGTCTAAAGGCCTTGGGGGTCACCCATAGCAGGGTGTCAATCTTGGCTGTCCGCTGTCGCGGAACGGGGAGAAATCAGACGGTGCTTTGTACCCGGCTGACGGAGCACATGCAGTTTTGGCACCACCTTGCACCGACAATCGGCGACGAAGTCCACAGCGTGGTCGAGGAGATCATGCAGATCACCGGCTTACCGGCGACATTTAACGGCGAATTGGCCGCCGCATATCGTTGTCGTTGGTGAGGCGTTATCGGATCTCGCCGCACATCGCGAGGGCCGTCATGGCCTGGGCCGTGGCAATGTAAGTGATGTAGCTGTAATTGCCGCGATAGAGCGAGTCCATCCACCAACGGCCGGAGACGCGCTGTTCGCGCTTGAGCCAGGCGAGGCCGCGCTGGATGCGGTCATCGGCCGCGGGCACATTGCTTTGACGCAACAGCACGATGGCCAAGGCCGTCATATAGGGGTCGCTTTCGGGATTTGCGGCGTCGGGCAGACTGGTGATGATCTTGACCACCGTGTCGCTCATCGTGAAGTGCCAGTCGTTCAAGGCTGACATGTCGCGCAGCGACCAACCGCCGTCTGTGTGTTGCTTTTGAAAAAGCAGCGCCAGCGCCGCATCGCGGTCGCGTTGTGTTACGACTTCGGGCAGGTAACTCGCAAGTTGCAGGCGCAGCACCCGGTCGTAGTCGTTGCGAGGTTTCGCATCGCGTAGGAAGGCCTTCATCTTTTCGACACGGCCGAGGAGATCAGCGTTTTTGAGATGAGTGAGCCAGCCCGGCGCAGCGGTGATGGCGCGCGCGGCCTGCAGCGTCAGTTCGAAGTCGGTGGTGATGTGTGGGATTTCCACCTCGCCGTAGCTCACGAAGGCGCCGTTGTCCGACTGCCGCAGGAGCATATCACGCAACGATCGGTCGGTGTGATCGGAGAGCTGGCCGATGACATGCTTGTCCCACTCGGCGAGACCGAGCGAACGCCAGACTGACGAGTACGAGCCGGGATAATACTTGAGGCCGTTCTCCTCCTTCTCCTGCGTGGGCTTGTCAGGGATGCTATTCACGAAGTCCGCCAGCACTTCATCATTGGGTTTACCCAGCCAGGCGGTCAGCGCGGGACGCTCGCTCATGTAGGGCCCGGTGGTATGGCAGTTGACGCAAGTCTTCTCTCGAACCCAACAGATCGCGCCGTCGTCGAGGTACTTGGCCGCGGCTTTGATCGTGCCGGCATTGAAGGCGGTGACCTTCGGTTCATCGGCGGTGGGGAGGCTCACTTCGATGCCCTCGGTTTCGTACTGGAACTCCGGCTTTGGTTTCGGCGCGTCGGCGGCAACGGCGTGATGGGTCGCGAGCAGGATGAACGTTATGCGCCGGATGAGTTTCATGCGTCTGAACGGAAGCGGCAAAAATGCCCAATCGTCAAGCCTTCGGACCCGAGGTGGAACACGCATGCCAATCTCTTCAGAGTTAATTTTAACTGGGATTTCCCATTTAATTTCATGCCCACGAACAGCGTGGGCCTTTTGCGTGATTTTATTTCCTGGTCCACAGATTTGCAAATCATTTTTCCAATCCGCTCTCGGTTTTTCTCTGTCAGAGGTGTCAGAGAGGGGTATTTTGATGTCTTTTCGTCCGCCCAAGCCCTTTTTCCTCATGGATGTGAATACACCTCCTCCGTTGTTGTGACGTGTTCTGGCCATCCTGGGCCGTGTGGAACAAACCATAGTCTTGTCCCATTTGTGGTTGATTTAGCGCTTTAAAGGGCGAAAGATGACTGTCATGGCACCGTTGCGCGAAAACGAGCATCAATCGATCAAATGAATGAGAGACAGACCTGAAAAACGAAAAATGGCTAAAACTATGGTGACCCCTTTGAACAAAAGGCAATAATAGTAATAAAAATAGTAATAATCAGTAATTAAGAAAGCGCAAGGATGACACTTTCCTCTTCAGCAATGATTCATTCCAATACGGGATGTCTCTTTAATCCCCCATTTTTGAGCCGGTGTTTATTTTACCGCTTATATGATATTCAGTGCTCACTTTTAGTTCATCATGAGCCGAACGTCTTCTCTTCAGGTCAACCTCACATTTCCGATGATCAATTTGGCCGCACCACCATGAATGATGGCTGCATTGTGATTTCGCCTAAGCTGCTTAAGATTCATTTTCTGCCATCGATCGAAAAAGACTGGAAAGAGCTGTCTAAAACGGAAGCACGGACGCTTGAACTTTCCGAGGGCGCCGATTTGCATCAGTTGTATGAAGAAGTAGAGCTTAAGGTCGAGTGGCTTCACGTGCCTGTCCGGGAATGTTTTTTTGTATTTGAACCTACTGGCCCCGGTGTGGAACATAGAATCAGCAGAATCAGAAACACAACGTATGCGGTCAGGAGTTGGAACACGATTACAAACATTGGTGCGGAACTGGATAGTGCGGAATTGGCTGGATTGACTTGTCGGTGCTGGAAGGTATCGGTCGTGAGTCGTGACAATAACGCGGAATATGGGCTGAACTCGGCACGTGATTGGAGCCTGACGGTGGTGGACGAGGATAAGCAAGAGGCGACAATGGAGATGTTTTTGGCGAGCGGATCGGAGAGAGAGTCTTGAGGGTGCGTCACGCACTGTTAACACCGGAAACCATTCTGAGGCTGTCAGGGTCAGATCTGGGTCAGGAAAAAAACCATCAGGGTCACATCTTAACTTTTAACATTTGACACCGGATGTTGGGTTCTTGGCTCTATGTGAGTCAATGACGGTCCCGTAAGTTGGCATTTCCTAAGGTGGTCGTAACGAGGCGGGGTCGAAGAACCAGGAGTATACCTCGCTCCCAGGTGTGGTAAAGTTGGCCACATCGTAGCTGAATTGCGCCAGATTGTAAGGCTGGATGGTTGCGGTCTGGAGGACGTAGCAGGTGAGATCGCTCCAACAGGCTCCCCCACCGGTAAGAAAAATGAGGACATTGCTGGAACCGGGATTCAGGTTCACGCCAAGGCCGGCGGTGCTCCCATCCACGCAATAGGCATTGGTGAAAGGCACCCAGGTCCACGTTTCCGCCGGCGCGGCAATCGCGCTGCCGGTGATGGCAGTTTTATGCAGCCGGAAGAGCTCTGTGTTCGAGGAAACGGGGGCCAGTTATCAAATAGGATGGGGAGAGTTACGATCATGAAGGAAGAAGGAGTTTTCGATTGTCGGAAATCTTTACACTCCCGGATAAACGCAGAATTGACCCTTAAAGTCTGCACCGCCACAACTCTTTGGCCTGGAACAAGCTAGCCACCCTGAGACAATATGGCACTTCCAAGACTGCTTCAGTTTTGTGTCGAAAACGGATGTTCGCAAGTTGCTCATCACTAGCAACTTACGTACTAAGCGATAAAATTATGCAAAAACTGCCTGTCTTCCTTTGACAGAAACGTATGATTATGTATTCTGTGGTGGCGCGGTCTTCTAAATTTGAATTCGCTCAGATAGAGCACTGAGAGGCAAGATGAGCGCGCGTGTCGAAACACGCGGCCAATAAAGCCGCGGGTTTGAATGAACCTAAACGTGGATTTGATGTCCGACTAAGTGATATGCTGAGAAAGAGATTTTATCGGGGAAACATTCCGAGGATTGGCCCCAAGGACACGGCGGAAAAACAGGGCGGCGCCAAGGAGGCGCGCTTTACCCTCCAAACAAACGGCAAGGGCGCTTCCGCTAAGAACGGCTCGTCTGATTCCAAAGGGACCTTGCATCCGCCTCAGGCTCCGTCCCCGACTGTGGCGGTGGCGCACCAGCCGGTTTCCCTTGATAACCCGGTCATCGCCGAGAAAGTCAAGGAACTGCTCCGTCTGGCGCAGGACCAAGGCTACCTGACTTACGACGACATCAATGACGCTCTGCCCGATGAATTTGTCACGCCGGAAATCCTGGACACCATTTATTCCAAGCTNNGACCCGGTGCAGATGTACCTGCGCCAAATGGGCAAAGTCCCCTTGTTGACCCGCGAACAGGAAGTGCAAATCTGCAAGCGCATCGAGGAAGGCGAAACCGAAGCGCGCCGCGTTCTTTTCGGCTTTGGCTTTACCGGCAAGGAGCACGTCGCCCTGGCTGAAAAACTTCTGTGCGATCCGCCGCGCGAGCGCTTTGACCGCGTCATCGTTGATAAGAAAGTCGAAAGCCGCGCCAGCCATTTGAGCGTCTTGCGGCGCTTAATCAGGCGGGCGCGAGAGTTGGATGTCAAGCTCGACAAGGCCTTTGAGCAACTCCGGCAGGCGCAGGGCAAACCGTCCGCCCCGCGCCTCCTGGCCAATTACCTGAAACTGAACAAGGCCCTGCTGGCCAACTTTCCCAAGTTCTATTACAAGCCCAAGGTGTCCGAGGAAATCATGGTCGTGTCCGACAACGTCGCCGACCAGTTCAAGTCCACGTTGCGCGCGCTGGAGGAATTGCAGCATCGGCGCAAGTCCGCCTCCACCACCGCGCAGTTGGTGGTCGAACAGAGCAAGCTGGCCGCGCTGGAAAAATTTGTCCGCATGGGCAGCCCGGAGTTCCTGTCCGCCCACGCCGCCATGAAAAAAGCGGCGGCCCGGGCCGATGAAGCCAAGTGCGAAATGGCGGCCGCCAATTTGCGGCTGGTGATTTCCATCGCCAAGAAGCACACCAACCGCGGCCTCTCCTTTCTGGACCTCATCCAGGAAGGCAACATGGGCCTGATGAAGGGTGTCGAAAAATTCGAATACCAGCGCGGCTACAAGTTTTCCACCTACGCCATTTGGTGGATTCGCCAGGCCATCACGCGGGCCGTGGCCGACCAGGCCCGCACCGTGCGCATTCCGGTTCACATGATCGAGGTCATCAACCGGCTCATGCGCGTGCAAAAGCGCCTCATGCAGGAGTTGGGCCGCGAAGCCGAGCCGGAGGAGATTGCCGATGAATTGAACCTGCCGGTCGAGCGCGTGCGTTCGATCCTCAAAATGGCCCAGCAATCCGTTTCGCTGCAAGCGCCCGTCGGCGACGGCGACGATGCCAGCGTGGGAGATTTCATCGAGGACAAAAAGGCCGCCAACCCTTCGGATGTCACCAGCTACAGCCTGCTCAAAGACACCTTGAGCGACGTGTTGGCGACGCTGACGGAGCGCGAGCGCAGGATTGTCGAGATGCGCTTCGGATTGGTCGATGGGTATGAGCGGACCCTGGAAGAAATCGGCCGCCAGTATAACGTCACTCGCGAGCGCATCCGGCAGATCGAAGCCAAAGCATTGCGCAAGATGCGGCACCCAACCCGCCTGCGCCATTTGCAAGGCTTCCTCGAAAACGAGGAAACGATTTTCCAGTAAAGGGCCGGGCGGCCTTCTGCCCTTCCGATCAGCGATACAATTACGGATTGCAGGGATTCACGCTTAAGAGACTGCGGGTTTCCCATCCGTGAATTCGTTCCGAGGTGAAACAACTTCCCCGAAAAGCGTGACTCCGTTGGATTGCAGTATGGAGTCCCCAGATGCCGTGACCAGAATCTCCAGCAAAAGAAACAAAAAGCCCCCGCCCAGCCTTTCGGCCAGACGGAGGCAAATTGGGGGCTGGGAGTTCGCCACTCTCTCTTTCCCATGCTGGCATTAGGCGCACCCTTCCGGGGCTGCCAGCTTCCCGACGCCATTTTCCACGGCATGCGGAATTTTCGGCCTCATAGCAGGGCCGTCCAACGCCTTGCGGTCGCTGAATTATTGAGTGAGGCCTCTCAGCTCGCTTGGGCTGGCGTTTGCAGCGCCGACCTGCGAACCAGGCTAAGACACGTTTGTGAATCCGACTCCGCGTCTTAACCGCTTTGCGCCGGGACAGCCACCGCTTTTGGCGGTGCGTTGGCCCGGTGCTACGGGTCTGACCTCTTACCTCTCAGGTTGCTTCTTGTCACAAGCCAGCGGTGCTGTTTTTAACATCGCCGACGTTTCGGAAGGTTTTTTCCATGCCTTGCCCAGGCTGTGTTTCCTTCCCGTTGCATGTTCTCACTTTGTCCCGCCTTTCGGCGTCTTTCCTTCGGCTGGCCTTGTCACCAAGACCGCCAGAGCAACACACATCGTGCTGATTCACAGTAGCAACCGTTTACCCTCTGGGTAACTGCGATTCACTCAAGCCTGAAACCGTCTTGAGTTACTTGACTCGACTCGGGGCGGTTTCTTTTCGCCCCTCGCCGCTCAGTTCCTGCTTCGCGTCACTGACAGCGTGCGANNGGGATTATCCTTGGAACACCGACGATTTTCTTTCGTCCACCGCCTGCATCCCAGCTCTTTCAATGAACTGTGAAGAGAATACCACGTTTTGATTTCTTGCATACCAAATCTTGTCCACAAGGTTGTTCACTTTCCGCCAAAGTTATTCACAACCGCCAAACAGCGAAAAGATCCATGCTGACAATGGTTTGGCGCAAATTCGCCCTTCCCGCCCGTCCACGCCGCGCGCGCCAAAAACGGGCCTTGTGGATAAGTTTGCAACCGCCTTGCGCCAAAAAACAGCCCAAAACGGCGTCATAAATGTGTCAACCATATAAACAAAATGCCCTTTTGTCGTTCACGGCATCTGCGCCACGTTTTTTTGTTGCAGCCAGCCGATATGCCGGCCGGCATCGCTGACTTGCACCCAGTCGCCGTCGCGACCCAGCACCAACATTTCCGCTCCGTCATGCGCCGTGAACGCGCTTTTGGATTCGTCGTCCGGCCCCCAGCGCACGACTGCCTCCGGCACAATGACGATGGAGGATTTTTCCAGCCACTGCTGGTTGATGGACAAGCCCAGGCAGATCAGCAACCAGAGCGAAGCCGCCGCCAACACGCCGCCCAGTCCGCCGGAGGACTTCCCGAAGGCGGGCGATATCTGCCGCGCTGTCAAGACAAAGAAAAATAAGGCCAGGACGGCCGAGGCGGCGCAGGCCCATTCGTTGAGCGTGACGCGGCCGACCCAGCGCGTCCAGCGGCTGCCCGGCAGCGCGGCGCTGCTGGTGCCGGCCTGGGCGCGGGCAATCCCCAGGTTGGCGCGAATGTCCGGGTCGCGCGGAGCCAGTTGCTCGGCGCGGCGGTAGTCGTAAATGGCGCGTCCCACCTGGCCGTCTTTGAACCAGGCGTTGCCGGCGTTGAAATAAATCGCGGGCGAGACATGCCCGGCCCTCAGAAGTTCCTCGTACAGCGCGGCGGCCTGGCTGTATTTGCCTTCCTCGTAAAATTTGTTGCCCTGAAGGAAGGGATCGGAATTCGTTTGGGCCTGCGCTCGAGCCGCTCCGGCCAATAGCAGCAGGACCACGCCAACGCTCTGCAACATTTTTTTGCCCGCAGCTTCGCCGTTGCCGGGAATTCTCTGCAAGGCGGCCAGGGCCGTTTTGACTTTCGGAATAAGCGAGGCCAGGGCTTGGGAGGTGTGTTCCGGCGTGTAGCGGTATCGATCGCAAGCTTGGAATAATTCCCGCAGCAGAGTCCGTGCGGCGGCGTCCAATCCCTTCACTTCGTCCAAAACAGCTTCGGTGATGGCGGGAGCGGGCAAGTCCAGGCGTTCGCCCAATTGCTCGCGCAGCAGGTGCAGGACGGTGGCGTGGAACTTTTCCGCGTTGTTGGCGGCGGCGTGGGCCGGCAATTCGGCCAAGCCCTTGCGCACCAGGCGGGCCACATCGCGGCGGCGGCGCAACCGGGGGCTGTTGGCTAGCTTGTCTTTTTGCCGCCGCCAAATCAGCGCGCCCATCCACACCAGCGGCGGCAGCGCCTGCAGCGTTAAAAATAGGGGTTGCCG
Source organism: Verrucomicrobiales bacterium (assembly GCA_003140095.1). Taxonomy (GTDB): domain Bacteria; phylum Verrucomicrobiota; class Verrucomicrobiia; order Limisphaerales; family Palsa-1400; genus Palsa-1400. The sequence continues at coordinate 17,729 of PLIU01000461.1, forward strand.
CACCATCGGCGGCGCGGGCGTCCGCAGCGTCCCCGACAACGGTTTGATATGCACAATCTCCTGGTTCTGCTGCTGCGCATCCGGCGGCGGCGGGCCGGAGGCGATGACCGTCGGCTGCGGAGTCGCCGCCGTCGGATGGACGGACAGCGGGATGGGAGGATGGCTTAGGGTTTCAAAACGGCCGGTGGCCGGATTGAAGTAACTGAAGGCAAAGGCCGGCAATTCCTTGATCTCAGCGTTGAGCGGGGTGACGACTTGTTCGAAGAATTTCGAGCCTTGCATTTGCAGGGTGTCGGAGCTTTCAAATTTGCTGGTGGCCGGATAGGTTTTGAACTCGCGCCAAGGCTGCGCATTCGCGGGCAGCGTGACGGAGTCGAAGGAACCGGTGCCCGCGATGCGGATTTTGAGGGTAATCGGGTCGCCCACCCCGACCGACACCGGTCCCGCCTCGTATTCTGCGAGGGTAAAATCGCCGATGGCGCCGTTGAAAGTGGGCGGCGCGCCGTTGGTCGGCACGGGCATGACCTTGATTTCCGGCGTGTCGCTGCTAACGTTTACTCGGCGCTGGCCGCCCGTCCACCCGAAAATCATCCGCTGTCCCGAAGAAACCACCACGTTCCACGTGGCTGGGCCGAGGCTCTGGGCGCCTAGCCGGGTCGCGATGACCGGCACGCGAAAGTTGAGCCAATTGTAGATCAAGTTCCCCTGACGAATGCGCGACCGTCCCGGATTTCCCGGCTTGTTAGGCAAGTTGCCAACGATAAAACCGTCGCTGTTGAACTGAGGCATTTGGTCGCTGTCAACGTTGTCCATGTAATAGCACTGCACTTCCACTGGTATCGCCTGGCCCAAATAGATGTTGGTGGCCGCGGGAACGATGCGGACGAAGACAGTTTCCGGCGCTCCGGTGGCTTGGGGCGGGTTTCCCTTCATGACCTTGAGCTTCAAAGGCCGGCTGGTCAGGCGGGTTCCCTCAACGCCCGCGACTATGGCCGGGATGGTGAATTCACCGGCCCGGGTGGGAATGAGTTCAAGCGTAAAAGTGGTGCTGCTGGCATATTGGCCATTTACGATGGAGATTTGGTCGGAGGTTCCCGACGCGCCGAATCTGATACCTTCGATCCGCGGCACATTAGGTTGAAATTCCGTACCTTTTTCGCTGAAGGTCATCGAAAGGGTGGCGATTTCGCCCACACTAATTGTGTCCCGGTCCAATGATGCTTCAAACTGAGGCGCCGCGGCGGCCGGCAAGGCCAGAATCGCCAGCCAAAAGGCAAGCGCCAGCCTGCCGTGGAATTCACGGCGCATCCACCGGTTGGAAGCTCTCCGGGCGATTACGCTCATCATAAGCAAGACAGCCTATCATCGCCGCCGTTCATCGCTCAGGCAAGCGGGAATGCCTTCTTCCAGATGGGGACAACCCGTTTCATTTCCGAGACAATGAACTGGCAGGCGGCAAAGGCCTCCTCCCGGTGCGGTGCCACCACTTCCATCCACAGCGCCGTCTCCCCCGCTGCCACTCGCCCAAGCCGGTGGACCAGCCGCACCGACTCCAAGGGCCACCGCGTTTCGGCCTGGTCGAAGAGCAAGTGGAACTGGTGTTCGGCCATGGGCTGAAAAGCCTCATACTCAAGCGCTGCGATCGGACGCCCTTCCTCCGTTGCTCGAACAACGCCCACGAAATAAACCGCCGCACCCATGCCGGCGGACATGGCGCGTCCTTTCCCCAACGCCTGCTCGTCAATTCTCTGGTCGGAAATGGTTAATTCGCGCCGCATGGCTTGCGCCGGCTATCCTCCCTGCACAGGCGGGAACAGCGAGACTTCATCGCCTTCGGCCAGGACGTAATCTCCGGCCTGATAATCGATGCCGACAGCGACCAGGGCCGACTTTTTCATGGCGGCCAGCTTTGGAAAGCGGAGAAAGAGCTTCTGCAGAAAGTCTTCCAAGCGGGAGCCGGGCGCGACGCTTTCCGTGACCTCGGCCAAACCGGCCAGGTCTTTAAAGTAGGAATAAAAATGGACGCGCACTTGCACGGCGGACTTATAACACCCCGAAACAGCCTGGTCACTGCAAAAAAGCACCAGCACCGATACGGGCATATCCCTGTTGTTCTTGGTCACTCAGAAGATGTTTCCCACAGATTGACTCCGATCAGCGGATAGAAATCTTGTCGAGAACGTCTCTAAAAAATGAAATCATTGGGTGGCATTTGAATTGCTCATCGGGCAACGAACGCGATTTAAGCGGTGTGGCTTGAAAAGATATTAACAACGGCAGCAGTTCAAATACAAATAAATCACCTCGAGTGAATGAGTTGGACGGACATTCCAAGTAAGTTTTTAAAGATCATTTTAAGCCAAAATGGTTGCCAGTTGATGAAATGAAGACGCGGCCATGAGAACGACGTGCGGCGTTAGTGTGCAAAGACAGAAAGATTCCAAAACTGAGAAATGATAAACATCGAGAGGTTCCTCCGAAGTAAATTCCGTCCGATGACTTTAGGTCTGGCTGCTGGATGCGTCAGTCTCGCCTCCACAGCCCGTGCGGCCGATCAAACGAACGCGCCGCCCCCCGGCCCCGAAGTTACCGGGCGACATGCTGGCGAGAGCTTCTGGAAGCGCTTTGACGAAGCCAACTTCGAGGCATTGTCAACGCCGGCATATACGCCTCCGCCTCCTGTTCCGCCAGGCTCGAATGCTCCTCCTCAAGCCAACCGCCGCGGCCATGGCACACCCTTTGACGCCCCGCCGTTCCCCGATGGCGAATGGCAGTTGGGAGGCACTGAAATCATCGGTGATCCGAACCTGACCCCGGATTATCCTTTAATGCAGGCTATCTACGACGGCCCGCATGGGCAGGCCTGGAGAGATAGCAAGATCAAGATCTACGGCTGGGAGGATTTTTCGGGTAACCTCAGCACCTCTCACAACACCTCGGGACCAGGAGTTTATACGGGCACCTACGCCAACGGAGCCAGCATGCTGACCGGGGATGGAGCCAACTTCCCGCTGGCGTATGATCAACGGCCCAACCGCTTTGAGCAGAATCAGTTCGTGGTCTATGTGGAGCGCACCCCGGATGAGTTTCAGACAAACCATGTGGACTGGGGTTTTCGCCTGTCCTGGGTCTATGGTCTGGATTACCGCTATATGATCTCGCGCGGATGGGATAGCGATCAATTGGTCAAGCGCGACGATTTTTACGGGATGGACACGCCGATGATGTACTTCAACTTGTATGTTCCCAACGTGGCCGAAGGCTTGAATCTGACCTTTGGGCGCATCATCTCGGAAGCCGACATTGAAGCGCAATTGGCGCCAAACAACCTCATGTCCAGCCATTCCCTCCTCTATGCCTTCGATCCTTATTGCCAATGGGGATTGTTTGCCTCCCTCAAGCTGAGCGACAATTGGATAGTGCAAGCCGGCGCTTCGGCTGGCAACGACGTGACGCCATGGGAAACTCAGGATCCGGGCTGCCAGCCCACCGGCGCGGTCATGTGCCAGTACCAGGCCCCCAACAATAAATTCAGCTTCTACGCCGGGGCCAATGCATTTAACAACGCTCGTTGGGGTTTCAACAACATTCAACAATACGTCGGCACTTTCAGTTACAAGTTCAATGATAAGGTTTGGACGACGCACGAAACGTGGTACATGTACCAGACAGGCTGTCCGGGTCAGCCGTCGAAAACAAACCCGCTTGGCGTCAGGGCATCAGACGAGCCGTTGAGCCAGAATAACGGCTTCGGCTACAGCGATGGCGAAGTCCCTGTTCATCCGGGCTATGCCGCGGAATACGCCACGCTCAACTACACGATGTTCCGCCTGGCACCGACCGTTTTCCTGACCGTCCGGAACGAACTTTTTAATGACCTTGATGGCGAACGCACCGCCTACGCGACGCTCTACACCGAGCACTCCATCGGTCTGACCTGGTGGCCTTGCAAGCTCATCACGGTCCGCCCCGAAATTCGCTACGACCGTTCTTGGGGCACGCACGGCAGCCCCACCGACCTTGTGGATGAAGCCAAGCCCTTCGACAATGGCACGCGCCGCCAACAGTTCACGGCCCAGTTCGACGTCATATATATGTTCTAAGCTCCTGACCCGGGCCTGGCGGCAAAAGAAACACGCGGCGCAGATGCGGTGCATGGCCTTTCCGCGGGAGTTTTCTAAAGCGGCAGGCTAATGGTGAAGGCTGTTCCACCCGTGGCGCGATTCTCCGCCTTGACTTCGCCGTGGTGGGCTTCGACGAAACCTTTCACGAGGGAAAGCCCTAGACCTGTGCCTCCGGTCCGGGCGTTTGGCGCCCGATAAAATTTCTCGAATAGGTGAGGAATGGATTCGGCCGGAATGCCTGGCCCGCCATCGGCCACGATAAAAAGCATGGCTCCATCCTCAACTTTCGCGCTTAAACGGACCTCCGTGCCGGCCGGTGTGTGAAAGGCCGCGTTGGACAAAAGATTGGTCAGGACGTGCAACATCAATTCGAAGTCCATGCGCACAAGTGGCAAATCAGGCGCGATGTCGATGGCCAATTTGTGGTGCGCCAGTTCCTTGCGGGTCTCCCCTTCGGCCATCAGCGTCAACTCGCTCACTTCACAAGGAGCGAAATTGGGCTTGATCTGGCCCGATTCCAAGCGCGACATGTCGAGCACCTTGCCCACAAGCCGATTCAATCGCTCACTGGCCTCCTGAATTTCCGAGACCATCGATTTCTGTGTATTGGACAAATCAGCATGGCCATATTCAACCATGTTGGTCGTGGCGCTTTGGATGGCGGCCAAAGGAGTTCGAATCTCGTGGGAAATGGAGTTGAGGAGCGTTTTGCTCAGGCGTTCGGATTCGGCCAGGAGTTTGGCCTTTTCCGAGACTTCCTGCATCTGGTGTCGCTGGATCACTACGGCAATTTGCTCCGAAAACGCATCCAGGAGATTGCGCTGATGGATAGTAGGCGAGGACGTTCGCGGTAGTGGCAGGCCCATCACGCCCACTTTGCCACCGTGAGCACTGAGGGGCAGATAGTGGGCAGTCGCCGAGGGAAAATTGGCCGTGAAGCTGCCGGCCGCCTGCCCATGTTCGAAGACCCAGGCGGCCACGGGATATTCCTCTTCGGGAACCTTGAAGGAACTGGCCGGGTGGGGAGACAGCCGCCCTGGCGAAGAAGGGAGCAACATGGCAGATTCGGTTTTAAAGACTCCTGCCGTTTGTTCCACGGCTCTCTTGAGCATGTCGTCAAAACTGCTTGCTTGGGTCACTTCGCGTGTCAACAGTTGGAGCGCCGTGGCGCGCTCTTGACGCTCCCGCTCCGCCCTCTCTTGCGCGCGGATGCGGGCGACCATTTGACCCAGCGCCACAGCGATCACCAAATACATCGCGAACAGCACCCGATCCTCCGCGCTGGCAATGGAAAAGCTGAAACGGGGTTGCTCAAAAAGAAAGTCCCAAAGCAACGCGCTTAGGGCTGCGGCCAGCAGTGTCGCCCCGCGACCTATAAAAGTCGCCATCACCACAATGATCGTCAGGTATATCCACGCCACGGCTCGATACCCAATGAGGGGTTCGACGAACTGGCCAGTCCATGTCACGGCGAGGACCATCAACACGGCTATGAGATACTCTCGCACGGTCGATCCCTGCACCAGTTCTTGGCCGGGGAAGCTTTTGGCAAACGGTCCTTCTTTGAACCGGACGACGTGGATGTCAAGCTCCCCGCTTTGCCGCAGCAGCTTTTCCAATCGTCTGTCATTACGGAAGAGTCTGGGATAGGATACCCCAACTGGTTTGCCGATGATGATCTGGGTCACACCGCGTTGCAAAGCTGTCCGCAGTAAGCCTTGTACGACGTCCGACGCGGTCATGGTGATCACCTCAGCCCCCAAGGAGCGTGCCAAGGCCAGCGTGCGAGACAACTGCACTTGCTCTTCCTCAGGCAGAAGGGAGGTGGTTTCGACATATACCACGCCCCACCAGCAGTTTAAGGCTCTAGCTAAACGATGCGTCCAACGGACCAATTGTTCTGAAGTCAGACTGGGCGACACTCCGACCAACAATCGCTGCTCCAGCTTGCCTTGTTCCGGAATTGGCATCATTTGGCTTTTTTCATGCACGCCCGATTCTAGTTCATTCGAATTCTTGTTCAGCATGTTTTCGTCCGAGGTGTTGTGTTTTTAAGAGTTTGTTAAGCATTTTTGCTCACGCTGGTCAGGAATCGCCAGCCGAACCCTTTTTCTTCAAAGTTTCTTAATCTGCAAATTGTTTTACAACAGCAACTTATACAAAAACGCGTCGATCGTCGGCACAACCCTTGCAACAGCACGGTTTTGTTGTGCGGGGGTTAACTGATTTCGCCCCTTCAATATACAAAACGTATTAACCTAAACACACCCATCGCACGAGGAACATGAAAATAGAGAAATGGACACTTGGGTTGGCCGCCGCTGGGCGAATCACTCTCTCACCCACGCTGGTCCCTCAGACGACCAACGCTGCCAGACCCCGGCGCCCCCTTTCCTCTGTCCAGATTGCTTAAGCGCCCTCTCCTTAAAAAAAATGGCATGTTGGCAGACCAACATTCTCGCAGTGAGCCTCAGTTCGCAGCTTTGACGGGGGAAAAGACGCCATATCCAACCTGGGGAATTCGATTGCCGTCACAATTGTTAAGATGATACTAAGCTTTATTGCCAATGATTTAATGTAGCTGAATTAACGTTCCGGAGACTTTGAATCCGTGTTTATGCGGCCAAGCGGCTTCGCTATTCCAGAATACAAATTAGCACAGTAGAAGGTGTGCAGAAACAATTAGTACTTCTTTAATGAAATGAGAATCTTAATTAAGAGTATGTTGAGGGGGTGCAATGGCTTGCAGGCACATCATGACAATTCATTCCACCCAATCCAAGTAACTTGCCCGAAGTGCGCTCTTATCCATGTCGCTGTAAAATCTTTGTTCAATGTGGGCAAAACGCCACAGCTTGTACGCTTTATGACTATGCGCCGGTTCCGGCCGATTCCAGCCTCAACGAAAAATTCAGATCACGCTGGCGGCAATTGGTTTTGTCGAAAATTTAGTCAGCGGCATAACTATTTTGACTCTCAAACCGCCACAAGCATGTCGCTAAAAAAAAAATCAAACATCAACGGGATAACCTCGTCCAGCAGGAAGACATTTCAGGTGCGCTAAGAGTTGAGTCACACAAGCGATTTGCGGGTTTATCGTCAGGGCTGCGGTTTTGCTCGCGCTGCACGGAGGTCCGCCAGCGTCAAGTGGCAAGGCTGCCGATTTAAATTACTTTTCATGTCAAACGTATTCTCTTTGTTTTCATTACTTGCGCCACACGGCCTTGGTTGGCGGCTGCATGCGACGCATCATCAGATGGCATCCGAATTGCTAACCGGTCAAAGAACGCGATTTTGACGCAATAACCTGAATAGATATTAACAACAGTGGAGTGACACGTTGAGAAAGGTGCGTCCCATGTGCGGGTTGTCGGGTCGAATCGAATGATTATTTTAAGAGTATTTTAAGCAGCGATGGTTGCGTGTTAATCGGGCTATGGACGCGGCCATGAATGCAAAGACTGGCGTCAGCATCTGTGTCAACTCAACAAAGAATGGCTGGAAGTACCACAACATGAAACACCACAAAACGAAATGAAAAAAATAGCAAGAAACCCTAATACCCATAAAATTAAATTGAATCGCTGGACTGTGGGGCTTGCGGCCTTGGGACTGGTCAGTCTGGGCGCTATGGCGCAGCCGGCTCCCGCAACGCCCCCGGCCGCAACCAATGCCCCGGCCCCTCCCTATGGCAAGAGGGCCAATGAAGGCTTTTGGAAGCGATTGGATCAGGCGGAACTCGAGCAAGCCGGAACCGCCTCCAATCCACCGCCCGACACAAACGCGCCGCCGTCCCCGCAACGCCGCATTGGCGCCCCACCCTTTGACAGCCCGCCTTATCCGGACGGCGATTGGCAGCTCGGCGGCGGTCCCAACGTCATCGGCGACCCAGGCGCCCTGCGCGACAGTCCCTGGCCGCTGATGCAGGCCATCTATGACGGCCCCAACGGCAAAGCATGGTACGACAGCCGCATCCAGCTTTACGGCTGGTGGACCGTAAGCGGAAACATCAGCAGTTCGCACGACTATTCTCGAAGTGCAACGCCCAATTTCCCGGAAGTCTATGATGAGCGTCCGGACCGCGTGGAGTTCGACCAGGGCGTTATGTACATCGAACGCATGGCAGACGAGAACCAGATTGACCACATTGACTGGGGCTTTCGTATTGCCCTTCTTTGGGGGCTGGACTACCGTTTCATGGCTTCACGCGGCTATATCAACGATGTAAACCTGCTGGAGAACAACCATTTCAACGGCTTCGACTCGCCGATGATGTACGCCAATCTTTATATTCCCCAAATTGCCCAGGGCATGAACATCATCCTTGGGCGCATCATTTCGCTGCCCGACATCGAACAACAGCTTGCGCCGAACAACCTCATGGCCAGTCACTCCCTCGTTTACAGTTTCGATAACTACACGATGTGGGGCCTCTGGACCTCCACCAAGCTCAGCCCCAACTGGTTGCTTCAGGTGGGCCTGGCCGACGGCGTTGACATCGCGCCCTGGGAGCATCAGGACCCAGGCGACCAGCCCACCGGCTCGATCATGGTCCAGTATATCGCCCCGAATGGAAAGGACTCCTTCTACGTCGGGGATAACTCGTTCAACAACGGCACTTTCGGCTTCAATAACCTCCAGGAGCTTATCGAGAGCTATAGCCACAAGTTCAGCGAGAAAGTTTGGACCACCTTCGAGGCCCAGTACATGTGGATGAATCACTGCACGACGGCCCCGACGTCCACCGTGCCCTACCAGGACGGGTTTTTCCCGGTCCATTCCGGCACGATTGCGGAAGGAGGCGTTGTCAACTATACCATGTACCGATTCGCGCCCAACGCGTTCTTAACTTTCCGCAACGAATGGTGGGACGATGGTGGCGGCGCCCGGTCGGGTTATGCCTCCGCTTACGATGAAAATTCCATCGGGATGCAGTATTGGCCCAACAAGTTGATCATGATCCGGCCGGAGATTCGCTTCGAACATGCCTTCACGCACAATGGTCTCGAATCGGGTGAAGAAAACCCCAACGGCAGCGGCGTGCCTTTTCACGTGAGCGGCCCTTATGACGGATTCACCAAGCAGTCGCAAATTACGTTTATGTGCGACATCACCTATCACTTCTAACCCAGGCGATGAATCACGCGCACTGACTCAACTTGTCACACGGGACCGGTCCTTGTTCATCGAGGGCTGGTTCCTCTTGGAACAAAAATGAAACGACCCTGGAACACAGTCGATTTTCAAAACTTTGGGTGCCGGGGTGTTGTTGTGTTCCCCTGCGATTCGCTGGCTTACTGTGCATTAAGCCATCTTATCCTTAACCGGCACCCTTTCCTTTTTCACAGATCGATCAACGTTTTTAAATTGTGTCATTTAAATACAGAACATTCTTAAGCATCCGTCTTTGGCCCGCCATGGTCGTGATTCTGCTTGGAAATCACATGCCAGGTTTGTCGAGTCTCGTTCATGCCGCGAGCGACACGGCCGCCACTGGAGACGTCTCTTGGTCGTCTGGAACACCACAATGAAAGATGAACTCGCGGAGCCGATCATTGTCATCATCGACGATGAGGTGCAGCTTCGCCGGTTGCTCCGAGTAAGTCTCGAGGCCAACGGCTACAAGGTCTATGAAGCGGCCAATGGACAGCAGGGCTTGGTGGAAGTGGCCGCGCGCCATCCTGATCTTGTGCTTTTGGACCTGGGACTGCCGGACATGGATGGATTGGACGTCGTGGCGCGGCTCCGTGAATGGAGCCTGGTTCCGATCATTATCTTGTCCGTGCGGCAAACCGAGCGCGACAAGGTCACCGCTTTGCGCGGCGGAGCCGATGATTACCTGACCAAGCCCTTCAGCACGGCGGAGTTACTGGCGCGCCTGCAAGTGGCTCAACGCCATGCCCAAACCGCCGTCGTGGAAGCTGTCTTTACCAGCGGGGCGCTCAAGGTCGATCTGGCTTCGCGCAGCGTCAATGTTAAAGGCCAACCGGTGAGGCTGACCAAGACGGAATATGCATTACTGCGGTTCTTTATCCACAATGCCGGCAAAGTCGTCACGCATCCCCAAATCATGGAATCTGTCTGGGGACCGGGTCATCGAGAGAAAACCCACTACCTGCACGTCTATATGAGGTATCTGCGGGAGAAAATCGAATCAACTCCCGCCAAGCCTGCCTTGCTGGTCACTGAGCCGAGGGTAGGCTACCGGTTGACCGTTGATTCAAATTTGAAGCCTCCGCCGGATCGGCTCAAAGTCAACGGCGCCAAAGCGGAAAAATGATGATGCCTTCTCGGATGTCCGAATCCTTGCCGTCTCCACCCTTTTGACCTTGGGTCCGGCCCGCACAGGCCGGATGTTACAGGATGGACCCCATCCTTTAGATCACGGAGCGCAGAAACTCATTTCGACTCCCTTGCTTCTTCTCCTTGAGAGTCCAATCGAATAGAATTTCTTACATGACCTGGGCAGATGGTTGGCTTTCCTATGGAGACATGTTTCATGACCCCGATTGTTTTGTCATATTCTTAGTGAATCACGACAACATTTTGACCAACATATTGTTACAAGCCAATAGCTAAACATAGCATCAATAATAAATGCGAAGAATTTATCCGGCGATCATACCATTAAGCTACTATGCCAACTATCGGAACACTTGGAATCCCGGTCACCGAACAGCTTATGATATGGCCATCTGCCCGGTGATTTTATTATGTTATTAGTGCTTCATTGAATTGTTTTAGTACAATAATATCACAAGCATCCATCTATAAATTAACTTAACAAATAATTCCGAAGAATCTATCCTGCAATCAAACTAATTAGCTGTGCGGCGCAATGGTTAACGCATTGTCCTTAAGTGGCATTTGAATTGCTGACGGGTCACGCAACACGATTTATACGCAGCGGCTTGAATAGATATTAAGAACCGCGGCCTGAGGTTTCAGAGTAAAGCCCGTCTCGTGCGCGAGTTGCCCGGACATACGCCGCAAAAGTTTTTATGGATTGTTAACAGCGNNTTTAATGCTTGGTGGTTGCCTGCTCATAATGCAAAGGGCTCAGCCATCAGAACGAAATGTGGCGTTAGTAAGAGTGAGCAGAAAGACAACAAGAAAACAACACAAAACAAAATGAAAAAATCAGCAAAATTCAGACGGATAAAGTATAATCCAGTGGCTGCCGGTATGGCTGTTGGATTCAATCTCTGGATTCTGGGGCTTGCGACTTTGGCGCTGGTTAGTCTGGGGAG
>PLIU01000461.1:29114-33679 GCA_003140095.1 Verrucomicrobiales bacterium
CCCAACGTCATCGGCGACCCCGGCGCCCTGCGCGACAGTCCTTGGCCACTGATGCAGGCCCTCTATGACGGCCCCAACGGCAAAGCATTTTACGACAGCCGCATCCAGCTTTACGGTTGGTGGACGGTAAGCGGAAACATCAGTAGTTCGCACGACTATTCACGCGGACCCACGCCCAATTACCCGGAAGTCTATGATGAGCGTCCGGACCGCGTGGAGCTGGACCAGTTCGTTACGTATTTCGAACGTATGGCCGATGAGAACCAGACTGACCATATTGACTGGGGCTTTCGCCTTGCCTTTCTCTTTGGCCTGGACTATCGTTTCATGGCTTCACGCGGCTATCTCAACGACATAAACTTGCTGGAGAACAACCACTTCAACGGCTTCGACACGCCGATGATGTACTTCAATCTTTACATTCCTCAAGTTGCCCAGGGCATGAACATCATCCTTGGACGCATCATTTCGCTGCCCGACATCGAACAACAGCTTGCGCCGAACAACCTCATGGCCAGTCATTCCCTCGTTTACAGCTTCGATAACTACACAATGTGGGGCCTCTGGACCTCTACCAAGCTCAGCGCCAACTGGTTGCTTCAAGTGGGGCTGGCCGACGGCGTTGACATCGCACCCTGGGAGAAACAGGATCCAGGCGACCAGCCTACCGGCTCGATCATGGTCCAATATATCGCCCCGAATGCGAAGGACTCCTTCTACGTCGGGGATAACTCGTTCAACAACGGCACTTTCGGCTTCAACAACCTCCAAGAGTGCATCGAGAGCTATAGCCACAAGTTCAGCGAGAAAGTTTGGACCACCTTCGAGGCCCAGTACATGTGGATGGATCACTGCACGACGGCCCCGACTTCCCATGTGCCCTACCAGGACGGGTTCTTCCCCGTCCATTCTGGCACGATCGCGGAAGGCGGCGTTGTCAACTATACCATGTACCGGTTCGCGCCCAACGCGTTCTTAACCTTCCGCAACGAATGGTGGGACGATGGTGGCGGTGCCCGGTCGGGTTATGCCTCCGCTTACGATGAAAATTCCATCGGAGTTACATATTGGCCCAACAGGTTGGTCGTGATCCGCCCAGAGATTCGCTTCGAACATGCCTTCACGCATGGTGGTCTTGAGACTGGTGAAAACAACCCCAATGGCAGCGACCTGCCTTTTCACGTGAACGGACCCTATGACAACCTCACCAAGCAGTCGCAGATTACGTTTATGATGGATATTACCTACCACTTCTAAACCAAGCGATGAATCACGCATGCTGACTTAACTCGTCCACGGGACCAGCCCCTGTTCATGGAAGGCTGGGTCCTTTTGGAACAAAATGAAACGACAATGGAACACAGTCGTTAACAAAACTTTGGGTGCCGGGGTGTTGTTGTGTTCCCCTGCGATTCGCTGGCTTACGGTGCATTGAGCCATCTTATCCTAACCGGCACCCTTCCTTTTTAGCATGCGCGCTTCAGCGGAAAATGATGGTGCCTGCCCAACTGGAACCATCTTGCTCGGAACACTCTATCTTCCCGCTTCGCGGCGATCACAATGGATGACGTGACCAAGTGTCTTTTCCTTAGGGGTTTTCTGAGCAAATGATCACCTGAATTAAGATGGTTTTGAGAACTTGGAAGCACTTGTAATTGCGCTCTGCTATTCATTCCACCGCAATTCAAGCATATTGCCTGATAGGCTCTCTTATCCGCGTCGAGGTGAAATCTTTGTTCAAGGTGGGCAAAAAACCACAGTATGTACGCTTTCTGACTACGCTCGGAACGGGGCCTTTTCCAGTGTCAATTATAGGCATCAAGTCATGCCGGGTTCAAAGGATTTTGTGGTGCGTGGAGCAAGCCACATAAGTTACCCGCCAGATTGATTTTCTAGCTTAACGCAAGCCGCTCATCATACAGGGCCTTGACCATGCCGCATTCGAGCGCTGTTCCACATGGCGCGTCATCAGTTGGCATCTGAATTGCTGACGGGTCAAAGAACGCGGTTCATCTACCGGCGCATGCATGAATATGAGCAACGACACGGAGATATGTATGGAGACCGGGGATAAGGCCAAAGATCGTGTATTTGCAGCCCGAACGAAGAGAGTAAAAGCCTTAATAGTTTTTTAAGGCGTGATCGGTGCATGTTTATTAGTCAAATCGCGCGGCGTTGAATATACACAGCACGGCATCGGCATGAAAACTAAAATGAAATCTGCGTTAATCCAGAACACAACAAAACGAAACACAACATCAAGACAAGATAATGAATGCGAAATTTACACGAATCAAATTGCACCCAATGGCTTTAGGCGTGGCCATTGGATATATCAGCCTGGCCTCCACAGTCAATGCGGACACCACCAACGCGGCCCCACCCGGCCCTTCGGTCACCGGGCGCAAAGCAAACGAAAACTTTTTCAAACGATTTAAGGAAGCGACGGAGGAAGCATTGGCCACCCCCTCCAATCCGCCGCCAGACACCAATGCTCCGCCCTCCAAGCGGCGCGGCTTTCCCGCTCCATTTGATTCCCCTCCGTACCCCAACGGCGAATGGCAGATCGGCGGCACCGAATCCGTCGGTGATCAGAACCTGACTCCGGATTATCCTTTGATGCAGGCCATCTACGACGGCCCACACGGCCAGGCGTGGCGCGATAGCAAGATCAAGTTTTACGGCTGGGAGGATTTTTCGGGAGATTTCGGCACTTCCACTAAATCTGGCTTTGACCCATTCGGGGAGCAAGCCAACTATCCGGAGGCTTATGACCAAAGGCCCAATACATTGAACCAAAACCAGTTCGTTATTTACGCCGAACGCACGCCCGACGAAGCCCAGACTGACCATATTGATTGGGGTTTTCGCATGTCCTGGATTTACGGTTTGGACTATCGCTACATGATCTCCCGAGGCTGGGATAGCCGTCAATTGACTTCGGATGATAAATTTAATGGCATGGACGATCCGATGATGTATTTTAATCTGTACCTCCCTCATATAGCGCAAGGTCTCAACCTGACGCTTGGACGCATTATCTCGGAAGCGGACATCGAGGCTCAGTTGGCCCCGAATAACCTCATGTCCTCCCACTCGCTGCTCTACACATACGATCCTTATTGCCAATGGGGACTTTTCGCGACGCTCAAGCTCAATGACAATTGGGCTGTTCAATATGGCCTCTCCGCGGGCAATGACGTGACGCCTTGGGAAGTCCAGGACCAAGGATGCCAGCCAACCTCCGCCATCATGTTTCAGTATCAGTCATCCAATGGAAAATGGGGTTTCTACGGTGGCGACAACTCCTTGAACAATGCCAAATGGGGTTTTAACAACATTCAACAGGAAGTGGGCACCCTAACCTACAAGTTCAACGATAAAATCTGGACTACGCATGAAACCTGGTACATGTTCCAAGAGGATTGTCCGGGTCAATTTAATTATACCGGAACCCCGACCACACCGGCTCAATTGGCGGCGGAACTTCCTCCCGGCACGCCCTACACCGATGGCCAAATCCCGGTGCATCCTGGCTGGTCTCACGAATGGGCCACGCTCAACTACACCATGTTCCGGCTGGCGCCGGACTTGTTCTTCACTGTTCGCAACGAGCTGTTCGATGACTGCGATGGCCAACGCACGGGCTACGCAACTTTATATGACGAACACTCCGTCGGGCTTACTTGGTGGCCGAGCTCAATCATCACCGTTCGTCCCGAACTTCGTTATGAGCGTGCGGACGGCTGCCATGGCGGCGCGAATCACCTTAATTCTACAATACCCGGCTACATTGACGAAATGAAGCCGTATGACAACGGAACACGGAGGCAGCAGTTGACTTTCTCGATGGACTGCATCGTTCACTTTTAGTTTGGAAACTATGTAAATTTAATCTGGTTTGTTGTAACTCAGGACCAGCCCTTGCAGATCGAGGGCTGGTTCCTTTAGCAGGCAAGTCGAAAAATAATGGAACTTAGTCCGTTTAACAAATTTGGGGTGCCGGGTGTTCCCCTGCGATTCGCTGGCTTACGGTGCATTGAGCCATCTTATCCAATCCCGGCGCCCTTCTTCTTTCTGCCAAAATTGCCTGCGTATGTTGGGCCTTGCAGTGGTTGGGCTGGGTGGCCTACTCTGAGAGAGCGAATGCTGTTGCCGTGAAAAAGATAGAAGCTATCATTAAACCTTTTAGGTTGGAGGATGTCAAAGACGCCTTGGCTAAACTCGGAGTCGAAGGGATGACTTTGACTGAAGTCAAAGGCTGCGGCCATCAAAGGGGCCATACTGAAATCTATCAGGGTAGCGAATACACGACGGTTTTCTTGCCCAAGCTCAAGATCGACCTGGTTGTGCCAGACTCCCAAGTGGAGGCGGCGGTCAATGCCATCGTCCACGCGGCCAAAACAGGCAAGATCGGCGACGGAAAGGTCTTCATTTCCACCATCGATGAGGTGGTCCGTATTCGCAGCAGTGAAAAGGGGGAACACGCGCTCTGACCATCCCGGCGGAACGTCTTTTATTGGCCATGAAAAGGTCCATTGCACTTGACAGTAGAACAGCGGCGG
>PLIU01000237.1 GCA_003140095.1 Verrucomicrobiales bacterium
CATTCACGCTGAACCGGTACAGTCCTGAACACCGTTGAAAAGCAAACTTTCATCCGTGACAGCCATTTTTTCGCGCCCCTTGTAATACAATCCGACGGGATCACGCGTTTCCGGCAAGATTCTCAGAGCGCAGTGATACGAGAACAAGCCATTGTCAGAGGAATGTTTGGCAGGGTAATGCGAAGAAGAGACAGAACAACATGAGAGGGCCATATGGGCATAAGAAATAATGGTTGCAAATTGATATGCGAAGGCGTATACTGCCTGCCAGTGACGCTCGCATGAGAGCCGGAACGCAAGTTGACATGCAGAGGGGCCAGTTCGATGGATCTCTGCTATAGTTGTTTTGTTCAGAAGCTCAACCGCGAATGGACGCCAATAGACGCCGATGATTCAGGCTACCGCCCAATCAAATCCGATTAAACCGGATCAAACCCAATCAAACCAGGTCAAACCCAGGTTTTGTTCCAAGAAATCGAGTTACGGCTCAACGGAGACGGAACAAATTAAGAGCGGCCCGCTTTGCGGGCTGTCTCGCCCTACCGTCTCAAGCCAAACCGGGTCAACCCAGTCGATCCAGAAAAGAATGTTCGACCACAAATGGTAAACCTAAGCGAAGTGCGTATGGTTATGCTCAATTCTGGCTTGCCGCCCAATCAAACCAAATCAAACCTGCCAGAGGGAAAAAACCGCCGCAAAAAGAGGGTTTACGATGAGCAATTTGAATCATAAGCGACATGCTTATGTTGAGCTCGATTTTTATTGGATGAAAGATTCCGTCGGCGAGACGCCCGGCGCCGCCAGATGAATTATGAATTATGAAGGAGGAAGCGGCGAGGACAGTTCACGGCGGCATCGTCAAACCGGGTCAAACCCAATCAAACCGGATCAAACCAAATCAAACCTGGCCGAGGCAAAAATGGACTTGCCGGAGGCGAAAGAGGCCGGTGGGATGCAGCTGGTCAAACCCAGTCAAACCAGTCAAACCGGGTCAAACCATCAAAGATTACGGGCTCGCAGGAGTCAGAACAAATTTTGGGCGGCCCGCTTTGCGGGCTGCTCGCCCCTCCCGAAACAATCAAACCCAATCAAAGGTTCGAGCGAAATATGACCATCTTAAGCGAGATGCTTATGTTAGTGCCAAGGCTGAAACTGCGCTCGGTCGGGCTCATCAAACCGAATCAAACCAAATCAANNGGAGAAGGCAAAACAAAGATGACTACTCCTTCAGTGAAAGTACACTTGTGCGATGGAGATTATGTGTATGATCTTGATCATGGAGGCAGGAATTCTTTTCCTGTTCTTTGATGGAAAACTTGCTGCGGTCCGGCTACCATCCGGCATGATTCATTTATGAAGCTGATGCTCGAATCAATTTTGGCGGCTGGCTTGTCGGCGGCGCGGCGCTCCGCCCTCCCGAGCGCGCTGATGCTCGGCTCCATTCTGGCGGCTGGATTGACGGGAGGCGCTGTGTTTTCGGCGGCGGGGGAGCCGCTGCCTTTCAAGATTCCGGCGGCGGTGGCGGACGTGCAGGATTTCCAGACGCCGGATCGCGTGCATCTTGATGGATGGATCGGCAGCCGTATTGCGGGCAGCGAGTCCAACCGGCTGGCTACAATTGACATGGATCGGCTGCTGGAGGGATACCGGCATCGGCCGGGGCGCCAATCCTGGGATGGTGAGCATGTCGGGAAATGGCTCCATGCGGCTACGCTGGCCTGGGTGAACACGGGTGATCCGGCGTTGCGGGCAAAATTGGATTACACGGTGGCTGAACTTTCTAAGTGCCAATTGGCCGATGGCTACTTGGGTACCTACCTGGACAAGGATCGTTGGACGGAATGGGATGTCTGGGCGCACAAATATAACTTGATCGGCTTGCTGACTTACGTGCAATACACGGGCAATCAGGAGCCGTTGCCGGTCTGCCGGCGCATGGCGGACCTGCTGTGCAGGACGTTCGGCGATACTCCCGGCAAGAGGGACATTATCCCGGCGGGGGAGCATGCAGGGATGGCTCCGACCAGTGTGCTGGAGCCGATGGTGTTGCTCTACCGGATGACGGGCGAGGAGCGTTATCTGGATTTCTGCAAATACATTTTGCGCTCGTGGGAGCAGGACAACGGGCCGCATATCATCTCGCGGCNNGCTGGAGCTTAAACGCGTGGACAAGGTGGGCGATGCCAAGGCGTACGAGATGCTCTCCTGCCTGAACGGGGCGCTGGAGTATTATCGCGCGACGGGGGGCGACCGGAAAATCCTGGAAGCCTGCCTGAACGCGTGGGGGGACATCGTCAATCATCGCCTTTACTTGACTGGCGCGGCGAGTTACTACGAGGTGTTCCATGACGATTTCGATCTGCCCAATACGGACGATGTGGGGGAAACCTGCGTGACGGTCACCTGGCTGCAGTTCAACGCCCAACTGTTGCGGTTGACAGGCGAGGCGCGCTTTGCCGAACAATTGGAGCGGGTGGTGCTCAACCAGCTTTTCGGCGCGCAACAACCCGATTGCTCGGCGTGGGGATATTACGTGCAGATGGAAGGCAAGAAACCATACAAGACCACACTGGACGGAAATTGCTGTCTTTCCAGCGGCCCACGCGGCATCGCGCTTATTCCCACTTTTGCCGAATCGACCGACGCGGATGGCTTGGTGGTGAATCTGTACGAAGCCGGCAAGGCCATGCTCAAGTTGCGCGATGGAACGGCGGTCACGCTTGTTTCTGAAACACAATATCCCGCCGACGAGCGAGTGCGCATCACGGTGNNCCCCTTCTGTCAAGAAACATTTTGTTCTCAAGGTCCGCCTTCCGGCATGGTGCCGGGCGGCGGCGCTCACCGTCGCGGGACGGAAACTCAAACCCAAGATCGGCCCGGACGGTTATGCTGCCGTGGAACGCGTCTGGACGCCAGGGGATCAACTGGAACTTGACTTTCCCATGGAGCCGCGGGTCGTGGCCGGAGATCATCTTAACCAAGGCAAGGCCGCCGTTCTTTATGGGCCATTGGTGCTGGCGGCCGATGAAGCGTTGCTCGCGGGAACTGGTTTTAGTGTTGACGCGTTCAGCCTGGCCGGCGTGGATGCGGGAGCATTGCAGGTCACGCCAGAACCAGCGCCGGCGGCGTTCAGAACGTGGGCGGGCGCGCGCGTGTTCCGGGTCAATGCCATCACACGCGTGGCAACGGACACGCTCAAGGCCGGGGCTGCGACAACGGTGCGCCTAGCGCCATTTGCGGATGCAGGCGGCACCGGCGCGCGCTACAAAGTGTGGCTTCCCCTGCCCCTCCGGCCGACGGCGCGCGCTGCTATTCCTGCTCCTTGACGCTGGCCAGTTTCGCAGCCTTGGCGTTCTTGTCGGTCACCATGGCCCGGAATTTCCATTCTTTGCCAGGCTCGATGAGGNNCGGTGTAATCGGTGGCGGAGCCGATTTTATTTTTATGGGCGTCGAGAACGTCCAGTTGGATTTTGACGCCGAATCGCTGGCGCGTGGTCTCATTGGTGAGGGTGCCGATGGCGTAAATCAAACTGGCGTTGCCCGAATTGTCCAGGCTCACTTTGCTGGCTTTCAATCCATGCCACAGGTCGGGCGGAGGCTTCGGGGGCGGAAGCGGGGCCGAACCGGAGGCGTTTGCGCTGGAGGGTCGGNNGGTTGTGGGCTCGGAGTTTCGAGTATTGACATAAAAATAAGCGCCGACACTCGCCGCCACCAGACACGCAAAGAAGGCAAGAGTCAAGTAGATTCGCTTGCGGGCGACGCGGCCGCCGCCGATTTCCACCGGCGCGATACGGGTCAGGAGCGTTGGCTCGTTGCAATGCGGGCAGGATATTTTCCGGCCGCCGCCCTGAATGGGGAACTCAATGTGGCCGCCGCAATGTTGACAGTCACATTTGGCGAAGTTTTCTGGTTGCGCCATGAGAATTTGACGAAGGGCATCTTGCCAAAGCCTCAGCGTCCGCAGGCCGCCTCGACGCGTCGAACGAATTCCTCGTGCGAAAGAGGCTCGACGACGCCACCGTCCATGTCACGATCCCGTTGCAAAGCCTCTTCGTCCGAGACCTCAAAGCCGGAAGCAGGGAGGGTTTGGAGTAAGCGCCATACCAACCCGGCGCGCAACGATGCAGGCAAGGCCGCTGCCTCCTCCTCAATTTGTTTCACGTCCACTAATTAACTATAGCAAGCTTGTCCAATCCGGGCAAGTCCGATTAGGTCCGCCTATTTTCCCGGCCGAAGGTCGAAGCAGGCCATCTGCACGGCGTTGCGCAGCAGAATTTTCCCGCCGGACATGGCCGGGTGATTCCAGGTCTTGCCTTCGATGGCCTGAAAATGCGCCACTTCCTGGTAGCGGTCGGGGCTGGCCTTGACCAATGCCAATTGACCGTCGCCGCCCAACACAATCAAATAGCCGTCCGCCACCACCACTTGGCCGTATCCGTAACGGCCATCCTTCCATTTCCGTTCGCCGGTTTGGGCGTCGAGGCAAACCAACATGTCCTCGTCCAAACCATAAACAAACCCCTGCCAGAAGACCGAACTGGTGAATTTGTTCTTGAGCCAGAGGTTGTGCCAAAGCGGCTTGGCCTCAAAGCCGGAGTTCGTCCGGGAGATTTCGACGGCTTCGCACCCGGT
Source organism: Verrucomicrobiales bacterium (assembly GCA_003140095.1). Classification (GTDB taxonomy): domain Bacteria; phylum Verrucomicrobiota; class Verrucomicrobiia; order Limisphaerales; family Palsa-1400; genus Palsa-1400. The sequence continues at coordinate 4,633 of PLIU01000237.1, forward strand.
GCCGTACCCGGCTGACAACAGAAACCGGTTCGCCGCCAAAAGTACGGGCTGCGCGTTGTCGCGGTTGTTTTGTTTGACGATCCAGGGAGTCGTCCACAACAACGCGCCATCCTGCACTTGCAGCCCGACGGCGCGATGGTCGGTCACGACCAGCAGTTGCTGCTGTCCGGCCAACTGGACGAGCATGGGCGAAGCATAAGCGGCACCATCGTCCAAAACCCGCCAGATGATTTTGCCCGTCAGTTTGTCGTAGGCCACGACCGATCTGCCCTTCATCCCGCCCGCTTGCACGATCACCTTGTCCTGGACCACCAACGGAGAGGTCGCCGTGCCGTAGCTCAACAAATTGGCCAGATTCTCCGTCAGGATGTTCACCTTCCAAAGCACTTTGCCAGTGACGGCGTCGAGGCAGAGGAAATCGCCCATCGCGCCTATGGAAAAGACTTTGCCCTCGCTAAAACAGGGCGTCGCGCGCGGCCCTTCCCCGCCCAACGGTTCATCGAAATCGGCGGGGTAAGCGGTGGCCCAAAGTTCGCGTCCCGTCTCTACGTCATACGCGGTCACCGCCTCCTGCTCGCGCCGCTGTTCGATGGTGAAGGCGCGGCCGCCGGCAATGGCAAAAGAAGCATACCCGCCGCCGATCGGCTGTTTCCAAATCGGACGCAGCCCGTCGGCGGGCCAGTTGGTGGCGATGGGAGTCTGCTCGTAATGACCATCGCCATGAGGTCCGCGAAAACCCGGCCAATCAACCTGCGCGCCGGACGCTGGCGGTAGGGCCGTTGTTTTGGGTTGCGCGCGGCGGCTGGCTTCGACCGCCTGGAAATCGGGGTGCGTCTTATGCCAGGTCAGAACCGGCGGGAAACCGCCGCGCCACTCCAATTCCAGGCCTGTAAAACGCATTAACAGGGCCACCACGCCGAATGTGTAGAGTAAAGCATAAAGAGCAATGCCAATGGCACCGAGGATTTTGCGTCGCAACGGGACTTGGTGCGAACGCCAGAGCAAGAGCAATCCCAAGGGTGGGAACAGCAGGGAAGCAATGCGAATTATTTTCATGCGCGGATTATGTCGATGGCCGCATCGTGGTGGGATTGTAGTTCTCCGGGCCGTTGTGACAACTTGAATTTCGGCGGCAAAAGTGGACTGGCAGCCGTCTCTGTCACGGAGGGGGAGCAAAATAGGGTTTCACGGCGCTCGCCGCTCCTGATATAGCTTTGCCTTGATTCCAAAGACGGGTGAAGCAAAATGTGTCAGTTATGGCTGATGACGCAAATCAGAGCGGTGGTGCGCCGAAGGAGCCCCGCCCTCGCGCAGGCGCCCCGCGCATGGAGGAGTTCGCGAAGAAGCCGATACCCGACGTTCCGCCCAGCAAAGCGCTGCAATGGTTTTTGCTCGTGGCTTTGGTCGTGACCGGCTCGGCCTATGTCGTCCAGGAATGGGCGGAGCTGACCACCAGCCCGACACAAGTCCGGCGCGAGACCAAACTCCAGCGCCTGGTGCGGGGACAAAGCGATTTCCTGGCGCATAGCAAAGTCGGTGATGAGGCCTTGGCCAAGAAACGCTACGATGTGGCGGTGTCGGAATATCGCCTGGCCTTGCAAGGCCAGAACAACGCCGCCGGCCACGAATCTCTCGGCCAAGCGTTGCTCAAACAAGGCAATCCCGAAGCGGCTTTCGCGCAATTCCACGAAGCCTTGGCGATGGAACCCGGTTTGGTAAGCGTGGCCAGCGCTTGGGGATTGGCTCTGGCGGACGTGGGCAAGCCCGAAGAAGCCGCGCGCATTTTCGGGGACGCCCTCCAACGCAATCCTGATTCGGGCGTCCTGCACTACAATCTGGCCACGACGTTGCTGAAAATGCGGACTGACGCCGAAGGCCGCCGCCGCATGGCCGCCGCCGCCGGCCAAGCCCCGGAAGCCGCTGCCGCCGCAACGGAAGCCAATAGGCTGGCCGAGGAGGCGCTGCGCCATTTCACCAAAGCCAGCCGCAATAAGGTTGATTCTGCCGCTTTTTGGCGCGGCTATGGTCAATTGCTCAATCAAATGGGACAATACGCCGACGCCGAAGCGTGCCTGGTTCGCGCCGTGTCGGAAGACGCGGGCATGGCGGCGGCCCATTTCCAATTGGCCATGGTGGAGAATCAATTGGGCAAGTACGCCGAAGCCATCGAGCACTACAGACAAGTCCTTACCATCACGCCGGACGATGCGGCCACGCTGAACAACCTTGCGTTGCTCTACGCCACGGCCACCACGTCCGAGTTGCGCACCCCAAAAATGGCCGTGCAATTGGCCACGCGCGCCTGCGATGCCACCACCAACCAAAATGCCCGATACATGGATACTCTGGCTCGCAGTTACGCGGCGGACGGCGATTTTTTCCAGGCCATCACCTGGGAAGAAAAGGCGCTCCACCGGGCGCGGCAGTTGAACGATGAGGAATTGGCGCGGGAATTGGAAGCGCGGGACGCCCTGTTTCTGGATCACAAGACGCAGTGAAGAATCATGAACGGCTATTTGGAATGAGTGTCGCCGATGGCCAGCAGTTGGTGGCGGGTGCGGTAGAAAAGAGTCCCGTCCGAAACGGCCGCCGTGGAAAGGCAGGTTTCGTTGAGGGTGTTGGTCGCAACGACGGAGAAGCTTCCATTGGCCGGGATCACATAGACATTGCCAACCTCGCTAGTCAAGTACAAGTTCTGCCCGTCGGACACCGGTGACGCGGTAAATCCTTCCGACCCGTTGCCGAGGCGTTCGCTATAGCGAACCGCGCCGGACTTGGCTTCGAAACAGCTCACGATGCCGTTATCGACACAGCCGTAGAGGAAGTCTCCCACCACAATCGGCGTCTGCATGTAGTTTCCCTTGCGGTCCTGTTGCCAAGCCACGACGGGCTTGGTCGCTCCCGTTTGCGTCACAGTGAGGTCACGGTCATCGAGGCGAACCGCGCGCATCGGGCGCTGCGCTCCGTGACCGCTGGTGAAGTAGGCCAAGCCGCTGGCCACGATGGGCGTGGGCACGGGAATGTCGCCGCCGTCTTCCAGTTTCCAAATCTCCTTGCCGTCGGCGAAATCGTAGGCGCCGGTATGGTGCCAGCCGTTGACCAGAATCTCCGTTCGATCGCCGGCCATGGCCACCGCCGGCGTCCCCCAGGTGGGAACGTCGTGCCGCGCCGTGCGCCATAATTGATGGCCGTCGGCCAAATCAAACTCGGCCAGGAACGAATCCCCCAACACATCGCACAGCACCACCACTTTGCCATCATGAATGACGGGCGAACTGGAAAATCCCCATTGCGCGCTGGGCACCACATAATAGCCGGACTTCATCGGGCCAAGGTCCTTCTTCCACAAAAGCTTTCCCGCGTTATCAAAGCAGAACAATCCCTCGGAGCCAAAGATAGCCACGATTCGTTTTCCGTCGGTCGCCGGGGTAGCGTTGCAGTGGGTCGATTTGGGATGACGTTTGCCGCGCGGAATCCCTTCGCAGCCCAGCGTATCCCACAGGATTTTGCCCGTGTCCTTCGCCAAGGCCAGCACGCGCCACTGATGCGAGTCCTGGTCGTCCGCCGACGCAATGTCGCCGTAAAGCCCCACCTTCACGTCCTGATTGCCAGGAGCGACCGCCGTAATGAGGTAAACCACATTGCCCCAAATGATGGGCGAGGAGTGAGCCAATCCGGGTATTGGTGTCTGCCAGCGGATGTTCTCACCCTTGTCGATGTTCCAGTGGATGGGGGTCGGCGCGCTGGCATCCACGCCGCTGGCAGCGGGACCGCGGAACTGGGGCCAATCGGAAGCTGTAGCGGAGCCGGCGCAAAGGACCGCCAGGAGAACCGCTGTCGCGCGTGTGTCGCTCATGGATGAAAGGAAACAGAAAACCAGCCACATTGTCAAGCGCGCCGAGGCCGTTTCCCTTCCGGCAAGTTCATTTTTCCCTGCGGCAGGTTTGATTTGGTTTGATTTGGTTTGATCCGGTTTGACTGGATGAGTTCTGTCTCTTTTTCCCATTCCTCTGACCAACATTCCCCTGACCATGCCTTGCGCTCGTATCACAGCGGTTTCAGAATCTTGTCGGAAATGCGTGATCCTGTCGGGTTGCAGTGCAAAGAAAGCAGGTTCAGATGTTGGCGGCTGCTTCATTCATCGACCGAGTGGGCGAGACAGATTGATCGACCCAACAATCCATAAACTCTTATTCTATACCGCCATGAAGCGTCCTGGCCATTCTTCGCTCATAATTCATAATTCATCTTTGTCTTCCCCCTCTTTCCCCTCCGGCAAGTCCATTTTTCCCTCGGACAGGTTTGATTTGGTTTGATTTGGTTTGATTGGGCTTGAATCGGTTTGATTGGGCGTGACCCGCTCGCCTTCGTCCCCTTCGTCCATTCCGTCCCTTTCGTCCCTTTCGTCCCTTTCTGTCTGACCATCCTTGCTTGCCGCCTCCGCCACAGGCCGCTCGCCCCGCGCCTTGCGTTTGGGC
>PLIU01000321.1 GCA_003140095.1 Verrucomicrobiales bacterium
TATTTACGGATAAGCTCTAAGACGGTAGGGCGAAACAGCCCGCAAAGCGGGCATCTCCTTTTTAACATAAGCACATTGCTTAGGATTGGCTTTCATGGTAGTCCAACCTTTTGTGGTTTGACTGGGTTCGACCAAGTTTGACCAGGCCGCCTCCCGCCCACCTCTTTTCCCATTGGATTGTCCAATTTCGGGACACGCCAACCGCCCCGCAGGATTGATTGGGTTTGATTGGGTTTGACACGGTTCGACTTGTTTGGCTGGGCTTGACCGCTCTGTCCTCTTCCTTCTTTCACGATAATATTCATAATCTCCATCGCACAAAAGTACTTTCCCTAAATGAGCGATCATCCTTGTTGGGCGTTATCCGCGTATTGTGGTGTTTTGAACATTGAATTTTGAACCGTGAACATTGAACTTTGAACTTTTTGCCTTCGCGCAGGTTTAATTTGGTCTGCCGGAACCCAATCGCGCAAATTGGGGAGCAGGATCAAGGAGTGTCGTAATCAATATTGACGAAGCGTGCAGCCATATTTGACTGACCGGCGCCGCCCTTCCGCGTTCAAATTTTCTGAAAACATCTATGTCCCAAGTCCGACAGGCTGCTAGAAGCGCGCGCTGGCGGCGACGCCGTAAGTGGCGGGGTCGCCCGGTTGGAGAATCAGCGAGGCTTGGCCCAGGTTGAGCGCGTTGTTGTAGTAATGTGTGTCAAATATATTCTTGGCGAAGAAATAGATCTCGAAATGCTTGCCCTCATAACCAAATTGGCCGTTGACCAGAAAGTAGGCGTCCTGAGTGACGGGACCGCTGGCAACGTCGTAGGAGTCGTCCAGGTGGTAGCGCCCGACGCCGATGATCTCACCGTGAATGTAAAGATGCCACCACGGCAAACGATAGCGCGCTGAGGCATTGGCCGTGAATTCCGGCACAAAGCTGATCGGCTTGCCGTCCAGATCCACAGGACTGGTCCCGGTCGGGCTGGCCGTAGCCGGTTCGGTGAAGCGGGAGTAGCGGGCGTCGGTGTAGCCCGCGCCCACCGACAGGTCGAGATCCTTGATGGGCCGGGCGGTCAATTCCAATTCCGCGCCGTAAAGATCGGCGCGGTGGGCGTTGAGCATATACGCCTCCAGCGGGTCCGTCGGGTTGATCCGGTAGGTTTGATAATTGTCGGCCACGGTGTAGAACAGCGCAGCGTTGACGGACAATTTGTTCTCCAGCCAGGAAGACTTCGCGCCGACTTCAAGCTCCCAGTCGCGTTCCGGGCTGAATTCGCTCAACGAGGGCGTATCCACGTATGGGTTGAGGCCACCGCTTTGGTATCCTTCCGTCGCGCTGGCGTAAGCTTCCAAGGCGGGAGTGAAGTGCCAGGCGGCGGCCAATTTGGGCTGCACAGCCGTGAATTCATCCGACAAATTGGCGCTGAAAGCGGCGGCGCTGGGGACTAAAAAATTCGGCGGATAGTAATCGGTGCGCTGCATGTTCCGGTAATCGTAGGTCAGCCGCACGCCGGCCGTTAAATCCAGTTTTTCCCAAAGCGTGTACGTTGCCTGGCCAAAAAGCGCGTAGCTCTCACTCAGTGAATCGGAAATGGTGGGGTTGTCCCCCGCCGGGCTGATACTGCCTGAATCACCGCGCAAGTCACCATCGCTGAAAAACAAACCGGCGCGCCACTTGAAGGTGGCGGCGGGATCCAGCGATTCCACCCGCAGTTCCTCGGTCCATTGGTCGAGCCTGGGGGCGGTAAAACCTACCGTCTCATTGGACGAAGGCGGAATTTCCTGAAAGACGTTCTGCCGCCATTCCCGATGCGTCATGACCGAAGTGATTTGGACCAAACCGGCGTCGTAGCCGATCTTGAGCGCTTCATCCAGGGTGTCCGTATGCACGTAGCCATCGACCGTACGCGAAACATCGAAAGCACTCCTGTCCACGCTCGGCAGGTAGGTGGGGACGAACCCGTCATTGTCACGTCCGGCGTCAGCCAAGAGCGTGATGTCCCACGGATCACTGGGAGTCCACTTTAAAACGCCGCGCAGGCCCAGCGTGTCCTGCGTGTCCGGGTAGTCGTGATTGAGATTGTTATAGACGAAACCGTCCCGCAGCGTGTCCAGCCCGGTGACGCCGAAGAAGAGCTTGTTGGTTACGATCGGGCCGCCGATGCCGACCTGGTAGTTTTGGGCGTTGTAATTGCCGTAGCTGCCTTCGATATAACCGTGCGTTTGGTTTTGCGGTTGCACGGTCAGCACGTTGATCACCCCGCCCACGCCGCTAGCGCCATAGAGAGTGCCCTGATCGCCGCGCACGAACTGGATTTCCCGCACGTCCAACAGCGCCAGACCGCGCGAATTCAGGTCGAAGTAGGGCACGCCATCCACATAAAGGCCGACTACCGGCTCGCCGACGCCAAAATTATTCTCCCGAAAACCGCGCAAGGAAAACCTGGGTGACCGTTGATTATTGCCATCGAAGACCGAGAGGTCGGGCGTTTGCGCGGTCAAATCGCGCACGGAGGTGATTTCGCCCACCTCCACCTCCTGGCCCGACACGACGGTGGCGGCGCTGGAGCCGGACTGCGGAATGGCGTTGACCGCCGCGCCGGTAACGGTCACGGGCGGAAGTTGGGCCGGGGAATTGGCATTCTGCGCGCACGCCTGGACAGCGGATAAAACGGCCAATGTGACCACAAGCCTATCAAAAGGCTTCATGCCATGGGCGGTGGTTCCCACTTGAGGCCATGCGCGTCGGCGACGGCCTTATGCGTGAGCTTGCCGTTGATCACGTTGATGCCGCCGAGCAGCGCGGGCTGAACCCGGCACGCCTCTTGCAAGCCCAGGTCCGCCAGGGTCTCGATGTAACGATATGTCACGTTGGTCAAAGCCTGGGTGGCAGTGCGGGCATAAGCGCCGGGCATGTTCGTCACGCAATAATGCATGACACCCTCCTCGACATAAGTCGGGTGATCGTGCGTGGTGGGCCGCGAAGTCTCGGCGCAGCCGCCCTGGTCGATGGCGATATCAACCAGGACGCTGCCTGGTCGCATGTGGCGGAGCATCTCGCGGCGGATTAATTTGGGCGCCTTGGCTCCGGGCAGCAGCACCGCGCCAATCAGCAAATCCACCGTCGGCAGCAGATCGATCAAGTGCGCCTCGCTGGAAAAAAGGGTGTGCGCGGTGTGCAGCGTGATGTCCAGAAAGCGCATCCGCTCCAAATCCACCTCCAAAACAGTCACGTCCGCCCCCAGGCCGGTGGCCATGCGGGCCGCGTTGATGCCGCTGGCGCCTCCGCCCAGCACGACGACCCGCCCCGGCAACACCCCCGGCACGCCACCGAGCAAAACGCCACTGCCGCCATTATGCTTGGCCAGACAATAACCGCCGACCAAAATGGCCATGCGCCCGGCGATTTCGCTCATGGGTTCCAACAGGGGCAGGCGGTGATTGACCTCAATGGTTTCATACGCGATGCCCGTCACGCCGCATTTGAGCAGGGCGTCGGTCAAGCCCCGATCAGCCGCCAGGTGCAGGTAAGTGAAGAGAATCTGGCCGGCGCGCAACAGGCCGAATTCCGACTCCTGCGGTTCCTTGACCTTGACGATCAAGTCGGCCTTGTGAAAGACAGCGGCGTGATCCTGGGTCATTTGCGCGCCCGCCTGTTCGTAATCGGCGTCGGGATAGCCCGCGCCGACGCCGGCGGAGCGTTCGACGATGACCCGATGGCCGCGTTTGGCCAATTGATAGACCGCCGAGGGCAGCAAGGCCACACGATGCTCCTGAAGTTTTATTTCCCGCGGGACTCCTATTGTCATAAGGCGTTCATGGTGGTGATGGAGGCGACATTGTCAAGCGCCGCCCTCGTTCGCCGCCGGCAAGCCCAATTTCGGCCACGCCGCCCGCCTCGTAGGTAGGGCAACTCCGTCGAGCCGTAACTCGATCGAAAGCGCCCGCCATTTTTTCCCGAGTTCTCGAAATTCCTCGAATATCCTAAAATTGGAAAACCCGGAAATAAGCGAAAATACCGATCGAAACCGCTATGTCGGCATATCATGGCAATTTCCTGTCCTTCGTCATTCATAATCCTAATCCTAATCTTAATCAATTCTGCACTCCCAACTTTGCGCTCTGCATTTGGGATTGCCCCATTCCGCTCCCATGCAAAACTCCAAGAGTTGCCGTCACACGACTTACCATTCTTGCCCAATCGACCTGCTTTCACTTTTCTACCTTCGTTTCTCATACTTTAACTTTCGCGCCCATTATGCGCCGCCCACTTGGACATTTGCTGTCCAAGTGAATAACTTTCCGCAGGAAACCCAACTTTTTTTTCGTACGCAACAGGTGGTAGTGCTGCGCCAACAGGCACAATATAATGGGCCAAAAATAGGATTCTGCACTCCCCACTCTCTCTGCATTTGGACTCGGCCCCCTCAATAGAATTCTGCACTCCCAATTCTTCTAAGAAACTGATGTCGCGACTGACTGCGCAACTGTCTGCGTTGGTGTTAGTTCGAAGCCGAAAGCGGCGGCAGACTTTTTGAGGTTGTGGAGGAGGCGCTGGCGGTATTTGTTCTCGTAATCTTCCAGACCTTGCCGGATGTAAAGCTCGCCGTGCTTGAGCAAGCGATAAATAAGCCGAGCCAGTTTGTGGGCGGTGGCGGTGATGGCGGAGGCCGCCCCCAGCCGGGCTCGCATTCGACGGTAAAAGGCCCCCAAGGCGGTCTTGCTGTTTTGCAAGGTCGTGGCGGCCATGCGCAGCGCGTCGGCCACCGGATTGAGAACGTGGCGGGTGTGACTGCTCAAGACTTTGCCCCCGCTAACCCGATTGTCCGGACAAAGTCCCAGCCAGGAGGCAAAATGCTTTTCGCTCCGCCAAGCGCTCATGTCCAGACCAATTTCACTGAGGATCACTTGGGCTGTCAACACGCCAATGCCCTCGATTGCGGTCAAATCAACTCCGGTGCGGCGATAGAGTTCCTGGCGCGGATCCTTGCCCGCCACCATTTCGCGCAGCCAGGCACGACCCGCCTTGCGGGGCGGAGCCGGTTTTTGCTCCAGATCGACGCGGTCGGGCCATTGCGCCATTTGAGCGATGATCTGCTCGTCGCACAAATGAATCCTCTTTTGGTAGTTCTGACGCAACTCGAAGGCGCTTTGCAGGACAAAGAGATGTTCGGCGCGATAGTCTCCCTGCATCGCCTTTTTGATCGTCGCCTGGGTGGCCCCCACCCGTTTATCGGCCAAGGCGGCCAGTTCCTTGCCGTCGCGCTCGCCCGCCAGAATGGCTTCAATGATGCGCAGGCCGCTGACTCCGGTAATGTCGCTCAGCACTTGGCGCAGTTGCACGTTCATTTGCTGGCGCAACGGCCGCTGGCATCTCCTCTTTCCTCATAATCGCCACTTCGACCCCTCCAAAAACTGAGATGCGCACAATCAAGGATGTGATGGGACAAGGGCTGGTAGTGTCCTAATTTGAGGATTTTCTCACTGCCAACCCAACCCACAATATGAATGCAGCCCCGCATGCGGCAATAAGTCCTAATTTGGAAGCTGAAGACCCAATTCTGTATCTATGGAAAGCTAGATCAATGTCCGTGAAAGTGGGGTTATCGCGTTTCTTGCCCCATTCACTCGGCATTCCTACATCGGTATATTGGCTGAATCCGATCCAGTTTGGTGCCGTGCCGATGTGCCATTGGGGTCCTGCAATCAAACCGCCCGCATAGGCGTTCAAAGAATAAACGTTTTGGTTCGTTCGCCAATAAAGATAATCCGCAATGACGGCCATAGCGATAATTCCAATGCAAACTTTTTTCTTCATTACGGGAGCACCTTGTATAGATTCACTTCTTCTTCCTCGCATCCTTCACGATCTGGACACGCACAGCCGTTTCAGCCGATTCGACGGGGGGAATTTCCAGCACAGCGACAAACCTCGTCCGTTCGTCCTTTGCGCCGTCCAGGTGACTCCAGCCATAAGCCCGCTTGGCTTTGGGATGGTCTTTAATGTCGAAGACCTCCACATCGCCTTGCCAGACGGTTTGACCGCGAAAAATCTCATGGACGGGCACGGTCGCCCGATGGGTGGCCGCGCATTTGTGCAAATGCTCAACCACCATTGCGAGTCGTTCAATATATTTCTTTTTACTCGCCACAGCGTTCCACTAATTCCGCAACACTCCACTGGCTTTTTTCGATTCCCGCCTCCATTGCTGGCGTGCATCGAATTGCGCCATGAGCCTTGCAGAAGTTGTAATACGCGAAATTAAGCGCGACCGTGCATTTATCTCGCCTATTTGAGGGATGAACAATCGCACGAACAGCCCTATATTGATTCTCTCGCACAGATTGCCAAGGACAATTTTGAGCAAAAAAACGTAATAATTACATCCGTCATTACATTGACAGAGGTGCTGTCGTCTAAATTGACCCAAGGACAAGAGGAAAAGTTTCTAAAGACGTTCAAGAGGGTAAATCAGCTGCTTTACGATGTTGATTATGCAGTCGCCACCAAAGCCCGCAAGTTTAGAGGGGCATTCCTGAAACACGCGTCTGGCAAGACTTTGACCACACATGCCACATTCTGAAAAACACTAATTTATTTCAAATTAGGGCACTACCCAAGGGCTTGCAAATCTGTGGGGAAGGAGTAATATCCCGGATGGTGAAGACCAAACCTCAACCGAGCAATGACAGCGGCGTAGCGCTCTCTTTTATTAGATATTGCATGGCGTTTTTTTTGTTTCTGCCAGCCCTCTCCGTCCAGGCGCAGGCCGGCTTCACTTTCACCGACGCCAATTGGGCGACTACATTCGGTTTCCCTGGAGCAAACGAGAACGTCTTAGGTTTCCCTGGAGCAAATGGGAACATCTCCGCGCTGGCTGCGGACGCCAACGGCCATGTTTATGTGGCAGGCAATTTTAATGCGATCGGCTCAGCCTACGCTACCAACATCGCTGCATGGAACGGCAGCAGTTGGTCTCCGTTGGGCTTAGGGCTTACGGGCATGAACGAGTTCTCCATGGCCACTGCGGATTGCATGGCCATCGACAGTTCTGGCGATCTCTACGTAGGTGGGACGTTTCTCAAGTCAGGCACCAATGAGTGTCCGCGCATCGCCGAATGGGACGGCGCCAATTGGTCCAGCCTGGGCTCAGGTATCGAGGGCCAAGTCTATGCGGTCGTTTTGGACAAATTTGGCAACCTTTACGCCGGCGGCTCAATTTCCTCGGCGGGCGGTCAGCCTGTCAGCGACATCGCTGAATGGACAGGCACTAATTGGTCTCCTCTTGATTCGGGATTGAGCGGTGATGTTTATGCTTTGGCCTGCGACAGTTCCGGCAACCTTTACGCCGGTGGGCAGTTTACGACCGCTGGCGGGGAAAACGAAACCAATATCGCCGAATGGAACGGCAGCACCTGGTCCCCTGTTGGCTCCGGTATAAATGGCTCCGTGGACGCCTTGGCCTTCGACAGATTTGGCAACCTCTACGCAGGCGGGTACTTTACGGCCGCAGGGGATGTCGCCGCCACGAATATCGCCGTCTGGAACGGCGCCAATTGGTCCGCCCTCGGCTCCGGATTGCCAGGGCAATGTAGCGCTCTGGTCTTCGCCAGTTCCGGCGATCTCTACGCCGGGGGCTTATTCTCTACTAATGTCAACGTCGAGATTTGGAACGGCAGCTCTTGGTCCATCTTCGGCAGAGCGGTTGGCTCAGATAATCATATGGCTGGCAGTACGGTTGGCGCCTTGGTGTTTGACCATTCCGGAAACCTTTATGCGGCTGGGGACTTTTTGGCTGAAAATGGGATCAACGCCACTAGCATCGCCCAATGTCACGGCACCAATTGGGCCCCGATCAGCTCTGGGTTAAACATCAACAGCAGCCTCAGCACTGTCTATTCCATCGCCTTTGACAGGTTCGGGAACTTATGCGCGGGCGGGGACTTCACGGCTGCGGGCGGAGAGACCAATTTTAACATTGCAAAATGGAACGGCAGCACCTGGTCTGGCTTGAAATCCGGAGACGGCGCGGACTCCGATATTACCTCATTAGCCTGCGACGGTTCGGGCCTTCTCTATGTAAGTGGAATTTTTGGGCCGGACAGTGCAATAGGCGGTGGCTCCGTCGCCCAATGGGACGGCGCCAATTGGTCTTCCCTCGGCTCTGGGTTTTCGACCATCACTGCCGTCGCGGGGAACAGCGCCAATGCCAGCGCGATGGTGTGCGACAGTTCCGGCAACCTTTATGCCGGCGGCGCTTTCATGAGCGCGGGTGGCGTGGACGGCACCAGTAACCTCGCCGAATGGAACGGCACAAACTGGTTTCCCGTCGGCACGGGCTTGAACGGATCCGTTAGTTCTTTGGCGTTGGACCATTCGGGGAACCTTTACGCAGCCGGCAGTTTCACGATGGCGGGCGGAGTCAACGCCAGCAACATAGCCGAATGGAACGGCACCAACTGGTTTCCTCTTGGCGACGGGTTGAGCGGCACCATTCATGCATTGGCCTGCGACCAATCCGGCAACCTTTACGCGGGCGGAAATATCAGCACTGCCGGCGGGCTGACCGTCACCAACATTGCAAAATGGGACGGCGCCAATTGGTCCCCACTTGGTTCGGGCATTGACGGAGGCGTTTATTCATTGGCCTGCGACCAATCCGGCAATCTTTATGCCGGCGGAAATTTCACTCTGGCGGGCGAGGCGATCGCCGCCAACATTGCAAAATGGAACGGCACGAATTGGTCCGCCCTGGGTTCGGGGCTGAACGCGCTTGTCTTATGTTTTGCCTTTGACCTCTCTGGGAACCTCTTCGCGGGCGGGCGATTCTCGACTGCGGGAACCAATGTCTCAACCTTAATCGCTGAGGCGCTGTTGAGCAAGTCTAGCTACAATCTGTCCTTGGCGAACCTTGGCGGCGGCACCAATCTCATCACTGGTTTGGGCACGCCTGGGTACACTTACGCTCTTGAATTCGCGACTAACCTCGTCCCACCCATCGTGTGGACACTCCAAATGACGAACTCATCGTCCTCGCAGACCTTGGTTTTCACGAACATCAGCTCCTCATCGCAGGGCTTTTACCGGATGCGCTATATGCCGCAGTGAAGAAGCTTAGGGCGCCTCTTGTCGCGGACTTTCGGCCACACATGCAACAGCCAGACTACGGCGATGCATAACGCTTCGCCATGCTGTTTGCGAAATAGTCTTAAGCGGCAATTTTGCCAGGGAAAAGCGGAACCATCAAATTAGCGCCCGCCAGCGTTCATTCGCGGTGGCACTTGGACACCGTGCGCATCCCAATTTTTGGCAAGGCTGCGGACAAGAACCCATTTTTATTCCCTCGCCCCGCGCCGGCGGGGAGAGGGTTAGGGAGAGGGGTGGGGGGGGGGGGGGGGGGNNGTTTGGGGTGCCTCCTCTCCCCGCCCCTCTCCTCCACAAGTGTGTGGAGGAGAGGGAGAAATACGAGATGTTCAAAAAGTGAGATGCGCAAGGGTTCGCATACCCCCGCACACCAGTGTTGCCAGAACCAGGACAAGAGGAGCTAGATGGAGGCATGAATACTTCCAGAAGAGCGTTTCTCAGAACCATGACGGCGGCGGGTTTGGGCGCGGCGGCAGCCGGGGTGGCGGATGCGGACGCGCCGGCCTTGCCGGAAGCCACGGCTTCCAAGCTGCCTCCGTGGCGCGGGTTCAACCTGCTCAACAAGTTCAATGGCCGCAATGATCCGTTTGCGGAGCGGGATTTCGAGTGGCTGGCGGAACTGGGTTTCAACTTTGTCCGACTGCCGATGGATTACCGCATGTGGATCCAGGAGGGCGATTGGACCAGGTTTCGTGAATCGACTCTCAAGCAGATTGACCACGCGGTGGACCTGGGCACCCGTCATGGCATCCATGTCTGCCTGAATTTTCACCGTGCCCCCGGCTACACGGTGGCCCAGCCGCCGGAGGAACGATCACTCTGGTCGGACGAGGAGGCTTTGCGGGTATGCGGCTTGCACTGGGCACATTTTGCGGAGCGTTACAAGGGCGTCTCCAATCGCCAGCTCAGCTTCGACTTGTTCAACGAACCGCCCAAACTGGCGCCGCCAACCTACCGGCGGGTCGTCGGCCGCGTTTGCGATGCCATTCGCCAGCGGGACGAGGGACGGTTGATCATATGCGACGGACGCGACTGGGGCAACACCGCGCCGACGGAACTGGCCGGGCTGGGAGTGGCGGCGTCCACGCGCGGTTATGCGCCCATCCATGTTTCACATTACCGCGCTAGTTGGATGAACGGGGCGGATCAGTGGCCGGAGCCGACCTGGCCCATCGAAGAGGGCGGCGTCCATTGGGACAAGGAGACGCTTCAAACCCGCCAAATCGCCCCATGGCAACGCCTCGAAAATCAAGGCGTCGGCGTCATGGTCGGGGAATTCGGCGCTTACAACAAAACGCCGCACCGGGTCGTCCTGGCTTGGATGCGCGACTATGTGGATTTGTGGACCGTGGCGGGCTGGGGCTGGGCCATGTGGAATTTCACCGGCTCCATGGGTATTCTTGACAGTGACCGGGCCGACGTGGAGTATGAAAACTGGCATGGCCACAAGCTGGATCGCCAGATGCTCACGCTGGCGCAAGGCCGGAAGACGACTTGATCGGCTCCTGATTCAGGCGCGGTGAATCTCGTGCCGGATGTCGCGCGCCTCGCACAAATAGACCACCTCCTCGGCGATGTTCGCGGCGTGGTCGGCCACGCGCTCCAGGCTCTTGGAGACCGTCATTAGGTTCAGGCAGCGGCTGATGGTCGAGGGGTTCTCCACCATGCATTGGGAGAGTTCGCGGTACATCTTGCGGTTGATGGCATCGACTTCCTTGTCGCGCGGAATGATGGCGCGGGCTTTCTCCGGTTCCTTGCGCACAAAGGTGTCCAGCGCCTCCTTCAGCAAGCCCAGCGCGATGCCAGCCATGCGCGGGATGTCAATAAAAGATTTGAGTTGCGGCTCCTGATTCAACTCCAGGGCACGGCGGGAAATGGTGGTGGCCTCGTCCCCGACGCGTTCCAGGTTCTGCGAGATTTTCATGGCCACGGTGATCAGCCGCAAATCCGAAGCCAGCGGGGCCTTGGCCAGGAGATTGACGGCCAGGTCGTCGATCTCAACTTCCAGTTGGTCCATCAGGTCGTCGTCCTGCTGGACTTGCAGCGCGAGTTGGTCGTTGCGTTCCACCACAGACTGGACGGCCTGGCTGACGGCGCTTTCAGCGTAGCTGCCCATGGTCAGGAGTTTCTCCTTGAACTTGGCCAATTCGTCATCGAAATAGGTTTGCATGCGATAAACTCAGGCTCTGGGCTTCATTTGGCCCCTGTCTTGCTGGAGCCGCGCGTCAGGACCCGCACGCCGGCGTTCAAGGCCAGGACGAAAAGAATCAAGACCAGCGCACCCGCCCAGGCCTGGCGTCTCCAGTCATCGTAGGGCGAGCCCGCGTAGGTGTAAATCTGCCGGGGCAGCGAGGCAATGGGTTCCGAGAGACTGTGGCTCCAAAATTGGTTGCCGGAGGCAGTGAAGAGCAGCGGCGCCGTTTCGCCCGCCACGCGCGCGCAGGCCAGCAACACGCCGGTGACGATGCCGTTGCCCGCCGTTCTGAGGACGATGTGGAGGACACTCTTCCACTTGGGGATGCCCAGGGCCAGCGCCGCTTCCCGGTAACTATTTGGCACCAGAGCCAGCATGCCCTCGGTCGTGCGAAGAACCAGCGGGATCATGATCAATCCCAGGGCAAGCCCACCCGCGTAAGCCGATGCGCCCTTCATCGGCACCACCACCAGCGCATAGACCACGATCCCCCACACAATGGACGGCGTGCCGTTAAGAATATCCGCCGCCAGACGCACGGCCCAATTGAGCCGCGGCGAACCGAATTCGGATAGGTAGATCCCGCCCAGCAGGCCGACGGGAACGCCGATCAAGACCGCCAGCGCGACCAGGACGAAGCTGCCGACGATGGCATTGGCCATGCCGCCGCCGGTTTCGCCGACCGGCTTGGGCAGGTGCGTCAAAAAATTCCAATCCACCGAACTGGCGCCCAGGCGCGCCAGTTGAAAAAGAATCAGCGCCAGCGGCAGAATGACCATCAAGGCGCACAAAAAGCAAAGCGTGGAAATCGCGGCACTGGTGGCTTTGCGCCATTGATTCTGGAACGGTTTCATACGCGGGAGGCGTCTTTGGGCGCGCTGACCGCGCCGATGAGCAGGTGCGCCAGGATATTGGTGACGATGGTTACCAAAAGCAGGACCAGACCCAATTCAAAAAGCGCACTGCGATAGGTGTCATCGACCGCCTCCGAGAATTGATTGGCGATGGCGCTGGCCAGCGTGGAACCGGGCGCGAAGAGCGACGCGGAAAGATCGGTGCTGTTGCCGATGACCATGGTCACGGCCATCGTTTCGCCCAAGGCCCGGCCCAAGCCGAGCATCGCGGCTCCGAACATGCCGCGCGCGGACCCTTTGAAGACCGCCAAGCGCGTCACCTCCCACCGAGTCGCGCCCAACGCGAAGGCCGCTTCGCGCTGCGAGTCCGGCACCGCTCGAAACACCTCGCGCGCCATGGAGGTGATGATCGGCACAATCATGATGGCAATAATCACCGCCGCGGAAAGAATGCATTGGCCGTAGATGTGCCCGCGAAAGACCGGCAGCCACCCGATGAGCTTTTGCAGCAGCGGATAGGGATGGTCGCGCAGCCAGGGCACGAGCACGTAAATCCCCCACAGTCCGAGGATGACGCTGGGAATGGCGGCGAGCATTTCAACCAGGGCAACGACCGGCCGCCGCACCCAGGCGGGCGCCAGTTCCGTCAAGTATATTGCTGTGGCCACGCTCAGCGGCAGTGCGATCATCAAGCCCAGCACCGAGGAAACAAAGGTGCCGCAAATGAAAGGCAGCGCGCCAAAATTGCCGTTCCCCGGGTCCCAATCGTGAATCAGAAAGCTCCAGCCAAATCGCTGCAGGGAAAGCTTGGAACCTTGAAAGAGTTCCCAACCGACCAGCGCCGCTAACACGAAGACCATCAGCGCCATGCCGCAGGTCAAAAGCCTGAAGGCGGCGTCGCCCGCTTTGGAGGGCGGCGGCAGGACAATCTTTGCTTTGGCCGCGGCGGCCATCATAGTCGCATCGGCGTTTAATACCGGATGCCGCCGATTTCGGCCAGCACGCGTTTGCTCAAGTCCGGTGGCAGCGGCGCGTACTCCAGTTGGGGGGCATTGTGTTCGCCCTCCTGCAAGACCCACTTCAGGAACTCGACTATTTTCCTGCCTTTCTCCGCGTCGCGTTGTTGTTGATAGACCAGCAGCCAGGTGGCCCCCGCGATGGGGTAGGCGGCAGGCCCCGGTGAGTTGACCATCGAAAAGCGGAAATCATCGGGAATCGCCGCCGCCGCCAGAGCCGCGGTGACGGAGGCCACCGAAGGGGCAATAAAATTTCCCGCCGCATTTTCGACGCTGGCATACGGCAGTTGGTTTTGAATGGCATAGACCAGCTCGACGTATCCGATGGCGCCGGGCGTCTGCTTGATCAGGCCCGTTACGCCCTCATTGCCCTTGGCCCCCAGCCCGGCCGGCCATTTGACTGCCGTGCCGCGCCCCACTTTCTGTGCCCACTCACGGCTTACGCTGCTGAGGTAATCGACGAAGATGTAAGTCGTGCCGCTGCCGTCGGCGCGATGCGCCACCAGGATGTCCGCGTCCGGCAAGGCGACGCCGGGATTGAGCGCTGTCAGGCGCGGGTCGTTCCATTTGGTCAGGCGGCCCAAAAAAATATCAGCGATGGAAGGGCCGTCGAGGCGCAGCCGGGGAGCGCCTGGCAAATTATAAGTGACGGCATCGGCGCCCGCCACGGTGGGAACGTGCAGGATTTTGCCCGGCGCCTTGGCCAGGTTTTGGTCGCTCATGGGGCCGTCGGAAGCGCCGAAATCGATGGTGCCTTCCAGAAGCTGCTTCTGGCCGCCGCCGGAACCGATGGATTGATAGTTGAAGCGGACGGAAGGATCCACCTTGCTGTATTCGTCAA
Organism: Verrucomicrobiales bacterium; assembly: GCA_003140095.1. GTDB lineage: Bacteria > Verrucomicrobiota > Verrucomicrobiia > Limisphaerales > Palsa-1400 > Palsa-1400. The sequence goes on from PLIU01000321.1 coordinate 14,044, forward strand.
ACCATTTCGAGTAAATGGGATAAGGGAAAGTCGCGCCCGCCCCGTTGATCAGCAATTGGGCGCCGGCGCGGCCCGCGCCTGCCAGGGCCACGGCGGCCGCGAAACTCACCCACATCGTCAAAAACGGTCGAATCTTCATCTTGCTTTCTTACAGGCCACAACGCGCTGCCAAGGTACTACCCTGTCCGTAAGGCAAAGAAAGGGAAACTGGGTGACAATTACGTGACAATTTGAGACCTTTCGTCATTCACCCGTTCAACACGGCCCGGTTTGATTCCGCGCGTGGTGGCATGGGCTATTTTAGATAGCGTGGGCGCGGATTTACAATTAGGGTCTTGGAGGTGAGAATTAATTCACGAATTGTCAAGCGCTGGTTTCTCGGCCAAGCCGTGCTCTTTATCGCGGCGGCTGCCACAGGCGACGCGCAGACGCTGCCGAACAGTTACCCCGCAGTCCGGCCCGCTTCCCTCCCATCCGTAGGTCCCAACCCGCAAGTCCTCCAATCCGCCTCTTTCAAAGATTTTGTGGATGCGTTCGACCGAAGCGACACGGAACTGTATCCTCAATTCATCTCCAATGGAATGGCTTGGGACTTTCTGAAGGATAATATACCGCTTTTTGACTGCCCGGACAAGGACATCAATGAAATCTATTATTTTCGCTGGTGGACTTACCGCAAGCATATCAAGGAAACGCCGGCGGGCTTCATCATCACGGAATTTCTTCCGTCGGTGGGGTGGTCGGACAAGTACAATTCCATCGATTGCGCCGCGGGACATCACTTTCATGAAGGACGCTGGCTGGCGGACCGAAGGTATTTGGATGACTACTCCATCTTCTGGTTCCGCAAGGGCGGAGAACCGCGCCGCTACAGCTTCTGGGCGGCCGAGTCTTTGTGGGCGCGTTATCTGGTCACTGGCGACGATCGTTTGATAAAGGAATTGCTGCCGGACTTGATCGCGAATTATGAAGCTTGGGAGCGCGAGCATCGCGATGCCAACGGGTTGTTCTGGCAGATTGATGATCGTGACGGCATGGAAGTCTCCCTCGGCGGAAGCGGTTACCGCCCGACCATCAACAGCTACATGTACGGTGACGCTAGGGCCATCGCCAATATCGCCAGGCTCTCCGGCCAAAAGGAGGTGGCGGCGAACTTTATGTCCAAGGCGGCGGAGATCAAGCGCCTGGTGCAGGAGAAGTTATGGGACCCCGAGGCGCAATTCTTTGAAGTTTTGCCGCGCGGCCAAAATGCCCGCTGGGTTGGCGTCCGCGAAGAGTTGGGCTACACGCCCTGGTATTTCAACCTGCCGGATGCGGACAAGGCGGCCGCCTGGAGCCAGATCAAGGATACGAATGGATTTTGCGCGCCCTTTGGGCCGACGACTGCCGAGCAAAGGAGTTCGGGATTCAGGATTTCCTACCAAGGGCACGAGTGCCAGTGGAATGGCCCCAGTTGGCCCTATGCCACCTCCGTCACACTGACGGCGCTGGCCAACTTGCTCGGCCATGATGACCAGAACACCGTTTCCCGAAATAATTATTTCGATCTCTTGCAGACCTACACCAAGTCGCAGCACCGGCGGCGTCATGATGGGCGCGTGGTACCATGGATTGATGAGGACATCAACCCAACCAACGGTGACTGGATTGCGCGGACCCTGCTCAAGGAGCGCGGGTCGGAAATCCCGGAACGGGGCAAGGACTACAATCACTCGACTTATTGCGACCTGGTCATCAGCGGGTTGGCAGGCCTGCGGCCGCGGTCGGACGACATCGTTGAGGTCAATCCGCTGGCGCCTTTGAGCTGGGATTACTTTTGTCTCGACCAAGTCCGCTACCATGGCCGCTGGCTGACCATTCTCTGGGACAAGACGGGCGAACACTACCAAAAGGGCAAGGGGCTGCGCGTGCTGGCCGATGGAATGGAGATCGCCGCCGCTGGTTCGCTGGAACGGCTGACAGGGACGCTTCCTCCGTCTGAGGCCGGAGCAACGACCACCACGACGAACGGGGCTTGGGTGAAATATTCCGGCAATCCGGTCATGGGCGGGAAATACGGCACCTGCTTCGACGTTTCCGTGCTGAAGGAGGGGGACAACTATCGCATGTGGGTTTCCTGGCGGCCCAAAGGGAGCATCGCGCTGGTGGAGAGCAAGGACGGCCTGCACTGGAGCGAACCGCCCAAGATCGTGCTCGGCCCGCGGAGGGAAACCGGTTGGGAAGACGATATCAACCGTCCCGTAGTGATCAAACGCGAGGACGGTTATCACATGTGGTACACGGGACAATCCGAGGGCCACTCGCGAATTGGCTACGCCACCAGCGTGGACGGTGTGGTTTGGCGGCGGATGAGCGAGAAGCCTGTGCTCTCACCGGACCAACCCTGGGAAAAGGCGGCGCTCATGTGCCCGGATGTCATCTGGGATGAATCGGCGAAGGTTTTCCGGATGTGGTACTCAGGAGGTGAACAATACGAACCCGATGCAATTGGCTATGCGACCAGTTCCGATGGCATAAGTTGGATCAAGTACGCCGACAATCCCGTCTTCAAATCCGATCCGAGTGCGGCTTGGGAAAAATACAAGGTCACCGCCTGCCAGGTGGTGCAGGAGAATGGCTGGTATCTGATGTTTTACATTGGATTCCGGGATGTGGATCACGCACAAATTGGCCTCGCGCGATCCAAAGACGGCGTCGGCCACTGGGAGCGCAATCCGGCCAATCCGATTGTCCACCCCGACCCGGGCGCTTGGGATCACGACGCCTGCTACAAGCCCTACGCGATATTCGACGGCCAGAAGTGGTTGTTATGGTATAATGGCCGGCACGGGGGCTTGGAACAGATTGGCGTAGCCATCCATGAGAGGCACGACCTCGGATTTGTTCCTTCGGCCGGCTCCGAGCGCGAGGCCAAACCGTCCCAGCCCTGAACACAGGCTTAATGGGGCTGTGGTGCTTTCAAAGCAGTCTTCCTTCTTGCGGTGCCGGAGTTGTTCGTTCCGCATTTTCTCTCTTCCCTCCGAGCCTTTGAAGGAATTGTTGCTCGCTCATGATTGGCACATTAAGTTCTTTGGCTTTCTCAATTTTAGTCCCGGTGTTCTCTCCAGCGACCAGGTAATCTGTGTTCTTGCTTATCGCGCTGCCGATACTGCCGCCGCGCGCACGAATCTCCTCCGCCGCCTGATCGCGTGTCATTGCTTTCAAGGATCCGGTGAGAACAAAAGTTTTTCCGCTAAAGGGCGAATCAGCAACGGCAGGCCTCGTTTTGCTCTGCTCCAAACCTCCTGGTGGATTGATTTTCAATTTTCGAAGTCGGGCAAGCACCTGTCGTCCAGCACGAGATTCAAAGTATTCTACGATATTCTTCGCGACTTTGGGTCCCACGATGGGGAGAAACTTTGGCCTAGCTTTACCCTCATTCTCATTCAACGTCGTCGAACTCCTGCTTCGTTTGACCACGTTTTGTTTTTCCAATTCCTCGCCTAGAGCCAAACTTTCTCTGTTTAGGCGGTCATACTCCTGCCTTAACTTGGCCTTTTCATCTTGATTCCGTTGTTTGTTTTCACCTCTGTTAGGCGAAGCGGCGTCTCGTTGATCATATAAGCCGCCTAATCGCGCTATGCCCCTTAATGACTCGGAGTCTGCCACATGCTCCAAGTCACGGTGAAATTTTGCGACCTCGTAAGAAATAGTTTCGCCGGCGGCTTCTATGCCGAAAGCAAGGAGCCAGCGTGCCAGAGAAAAAGATTTGGCTCGCTCCACGGCATCGCAAACCTTGGTGGCATTCTTTTCGCCAAAGATGCGCGGTTCCTCCTTCGTTCCGAGATTTAAGGCCGCAAGTTGCCCCGCCTTTAGTTCGAACACATCGAGCCACTCTTTGATAAGGCCGCTTTCAATAAGCTTTTCCGCAACCACACTGCCGATACCCTCGATATCGAGAGCATTCCGTTGAGCCATGAATTGAACGCGCCTGACGCTTTGAGCGGGACAACCAGCGATATTCTGGCATCGCCAGGCGACAAACTTGGGATCACGGGTTATCAAGCCGCCGCAAACGGGGCACTTTCCACCGAGGCTGCCCGACAAATCAAATTCCTTGGCGTCAACTGGCCTCTTGGATTTCACCACCTCGACCACTTCCGGAATAACCATGCCTGCTTTTCGGATGATCACGGTATCCCCGATACGAATATCTTTCTTTCTAATCTCATCCTCATTGTGGAGAGTGGCGCGCGCGACGGTTGAGCCTTGCACAGAAACGGGATCCAACACAGCAACCGGCGTCAATACGCCTGTCCGTCCGACTTGCACTTTAATATCCCTAAGAACTGTTTCTGCCGGAGTAATCCAGGGTATCGGTTTGTGGACGATAGCGTAACCGGGAGCCCTCGTTTTCGAAGGAATTCTTTGGCGATCTGCGAGATCATTGACTTTCAATACGATGCCGTCGATTTCGTACGGCACTTTGGTCCTCAAATCATTTCGTTCGTCGTAATGACAAACAACATCATTGCGGTAGCGGTTCAAAACCTCCTGGATTCCGTGACAAACCCACCAAATGGGCTGAGTTGGCAGTCCAGCTTCTTTGAGAAAGCGCAAGAATTCGTCGTGCGACGCAAAGGTCTTACCTTCGCAAACGCCCAAAGCGTAAAAAACCGCGCGGAGCGGGCGTTTGGCGACGAGGCGCGGGTCAATCTGTTTGAGCGTGCCGGCGGTGGCGTTGCGCGCATTAGGAAAGGGCGACTCGCCGGCGGCTTCAATTTTAGCGTTAAGTTTATCGAAATCCTTGATCGCAATAAAAGCCTCGCCGCGGACCTCCAGTAATTTCGGCGGATCGTTGAGTTTCAGTTCCAGCGGAATGGCACGGATTGTTTTGATATTGGCGGTGATATCGTCGCCCACTTTGCCGTCGCCGCGGGTGACTCCTTGTGCCAGCTTGCCGTGCCGGTAAATCACAGCCAGCGAGACGCCATCAACCTTCGGTTCGAGAACGTAATCGATCAATGTTTTTCCGACTTGTTTTCGAATCGTTGCGTCAAAACTCTTTAGCTCCTCGACAGTGTTCTCGTCCTGCAATTTCTTGCGCAGTTCGGAGTTTGGTTCCTGCTCGGAAGTCGGATGGGCGGCGGCCTTTATCTTTTCCAGCGACAACATCGGCTCCTGGTGCTGTACGCGTTCAAAACCTTCGACGGGAGCGCCGCCCACGCGCTGACTCGGGGATTCGGGCGTTTGAAGATCAGGGAACTGTTTTTCCAGATCGACCAAATTATCTATCAAGTCGTCGTACTCATGATCACTGGCGGGTGATCGGCCCTGGTCGTAGTAGAGATGATCCAGCTCGCGGATCTTCGTGGCGAGTTCTTGGTGACGCGCTTTGGCTTGAGCCGATGTCATGCGGACTATTTACGCTGTCGGAGCGGCGAGAGGCAAATGGGAAATTGGGGAAAATATGCCGCAGGACTGGAGGAGCACCATCGCAAGGCATCATTTCCAGATGTGTTTCGCGAACTCTTGCGGCGGTATGAACTGGAATTTGACGCACGATATTTGCGGGACTGATTCAACTCTTTCAGAGTTGATGAAAAATTTTGGTTCATTTGCCCCAGGGTAGCTCCTTCCTCGCAACCTCCTCGCAACCCTGGGCTGAATGATACAATCCCTTCCGGATAAACTAAAAATTATAGCTCACGACTACCTTGAAGAGAACCGGCGCCACTAATTGGTTTCCTCTCGAGAACTGGAGAACGTCAAACTCGGCATCGGCATAGACCATGAATGGATGAACGTCGAACTCGAGGCCGGGCGAGAGCAGGATGCGTTGGTAGCCGGAGTCGCTTATGCCCACGGGAGGGTCGTTGACGCCACCGGAGGCCCAGGAGCCGGTGTCACTGGTCCGTTCGCTGGGGATGGCTTGCGCCACCGGTGTAATCTTCACTTTGCCGAGCGACAAGCCCTGGTAGTAAAGACCGAGAGCCGTGTCCAGCTCCACGCCCGGACGGTAACCGCCCTGGATGAGCACCGGCACATCCAATTGCGCCTGGGCGAACCAGAACAAGCCGGGCGTGATCCAGTTGAGCGAGTGGCGGTAAAAGCCGCCGAGCAGAATATCGGTGCTGCCGGTTGCCAATTCGGTGTCGCGATCAAGGAGGCTGGTGGGAGTCGAGTCGTCATAAGAGAAATTGCCCGTCGGCAATTTTAATCCAAACGTGACCCCGGCGGACAGGTCCGGGAAAAAACCGGCATAGATGCCTTCGACCCGGAGATCACCGAAGGAACCCCAAGTGGTGGAGCCGCCGGCGGTCGCCTCGTAGTGGCGAACGTCGTAGGGCAATTCGACTTGGACGCCCCATTCACGGTTGAACATGTATTGCAAGCCGACGGTGGTGAAGTCGGTGTTAATTTCCTTGTCTCCATTGTTGGCCGCGGGCGCGGGCCGTCCGTTGCTCCAATTCATGTTCTGGTCCATGTAGTCATACTCCGCGAAGAGCACACCGCCCTGGCCCTGGGGCAGCATGGATTGGGTGGCCACGTCAAAAACACCGCACCCACAGGCGCAGCCCCAGGCCGCACCCGGCGCCAACACAGCGGCCATCACCGCAAAACTTGCTTTTGTAATTTTCATTTTAAGGATTGAAGTTGCGAGACACCGCCGCAGGCGGGCCTCGATTCAGAAATCAAAAACACTTGCGCGATCCACCGCGCGAAACAGACCAAAGCAAACTCAGACGAGGGCGGGCCGCGGCGGGGGCGTCGGCGGTGATTCGGAGAGGGTTTCAGCGAAAATGTCGGCGCCGGATGGCGTCGCGAAGCGGGCTGGAATTGTCAAAGCGAAGTCTTCGGCGGCGGGCGGAAATTCAAGGGTTTTGAAATAAGGGGCGTAATCGGTTTTCTTCTCCGACTTTTTCCCGTCCGCAATGGCTTTGCAAAGGAGGCAGGGATGCTGGCCGTCGAAAGTATGGATTACCGCTTGAGCCAGGGAGTCGCGGAGCAAATTGTCCGCCAGCATGGAAGTCCAGGCCAGCGATTGAAGAAAGGCCCAGTGCAACCCGATGGAACAGGCCAGCGCCAGCACGAGAACAAACTTGGCCAAACGAGTCAACACGCGAGGCAGGTTAACGCGGGCGGGTGGAGGATGTCAAGGCGCGCTGGAAGAATGGAAAGAATGAGTGAATCAGTGAATCAGTGACTGAGTGAATTGCTTTGGGGGGCGTCGCACCACTGGACGCACATCAGAGCTGGTTTATAGTTTGGGCATGAGATTTTTATGCTCATGTGCGAAAAAGGGCGGTTACGAGGCCTGGCGACGGCATCGGGGGAATGGCGCCTGCGTGGCGCCGAGGCCGCGCCAGCCGAGTCTGGAGACATGGCTGAGGCACCAAACAGGGTGTGGGACGGAAGGGACGGAAGGGACGCAAGGGACGAAGGGGGCCGAATCAAGCTCAATCAAAGCAAATAAAACCTGTTTACTGGCCTGCCCTCCGCCTCCTTACGTCGGCAGCTACGCGAGAAGGTCTTATGGTTGTGCAACTTCTGCGTCTTATCGCTGCTATGCCTTTGGCCTTCCGGGAATCAAGCCGAATCAAACCGGATCAAACCAAATCAAACCAAATCAAACCAAATCAAACCTGCAGGGTGGTTGGTGTGACCCGAAATTGGACAACCCGAGGAAAAAAGGTCGGCGGCAGGCAGCTTG
>PLIU01000225.1 GCA_003140095.1 Verrucomicrobiales bacterium
GCCATTTTCAACAGCGCCAACTTCTCGTACATCGCCACCGATACGAAGGGAGTCATTCAGTTATTTAATGTCGGCGCCGAACGCATGCTCGGTTACACGACTGCAGAAGTGCTCAACAAGATCACGCCCGCCGACCTCCATGATCCGCAGGAAGTCATCGTGCGAGCGAGAGCCTTGAGCCTCGAGTTGGGGACCACGATTGCTCCCGGCTTCGAGGCGTTGGTGTACAAAGCCTCGCGCGGGATCGAGGATATTTACGAATTGACCAAAATCCGCAAGGATGGCAGCCGCCTTCCGGCAGTGGTGTCTGTCACGGCGCTGCGCGACGGCCAGAGCCGCATCATCGGCTACTTGCTGATCGGCACCGATAATACCGCGCGCAAGCAGGTCGAAGAGGTGCGTCAGCGCGCCGATGAACAGTTGCAACAAACAAACCTCGAACTGCAAAGCGCCAGGCTGACGGCGGACAAGGCCAACCTTGCCAAGTCCGACTTCCTTTCCAGCATGAGCCACGAACTGCGCAGCCCGCTCAACGCGATCCTCGGCTTCGCACAACTGCTGGAGTCCGCCTCCCCGCCACCGACTGCCTCCCAGACCAGAAGCATCGCCCGGATTCTCCAGGCCGGCTGGTATCTGCTCAAGCTTATCAATGAAGTCCTCGACCTGGCCGTCATCGAGTCCGGCAAGATGTCGATATCCACCGAATCCGTATCGTTGCCCGAGTTGATGTCCGAATGCCAGGCTATGATGGAACCGCAGGCGCAACAGGCCGGCATTGGCATGACCTTTCCCCGATTCGACCATCCTATCTTTGTCAGCGCCGACCGGACCCGTTTGAAGCAAATCATCATCAACCTGGTTTCCAACGCGATCAAATACAACAAGGTGCAAGGCGCGGTGGTCGTGGACTGCGCGGCGCACTCCCCGGATCGGGTTCGCATCAACGTGACGGACACTGGCGCAGGATTGCCGCCGGCAAAACTGGCGCAACTGTTCCAACCGTTTAATCGTCTGGGCCAGGAAGCCGGCAGCGTGGCCGGCACGGGCATCGGTCTGGTCGTGTCCAAACGATTGGTCGAACTGATGCATGGCGCGATCGGCGTGGAGAGCACCCTTGGGCTGGGCAGCGTCTTCTGGTGTGAACTCAACGCGACCACGGTGCCCCAACTGGCCGTGGAAAGCAGTGGATCCGCGGACGGAGTGCCACGACCTGCCTCAGCCGACGCACCCAAGCGCACATTGCTCTATGTCGAGGACAACCCGGCGAATATGGAACTGGTCCAGGACCTCATCGCGCGCTTTCCGGACATGGGTCTCGTGACCGCAGTCAACGGAACTCTGGGCATCCTGACCGCCCGCGCCACTCAGCCGCAGGTGATTCTGATGGACATCAATCTTCCAGGCATCAGCGGGCTCGAAGCCCTGCAAATCCTGCGCGAAGACCCCGCGACGGCGCACATCCCCGTCATCGCCTTGAGCGCCAATGCCATGCCACGCGACATCGCGAAAGGCTTGGAGGCGGGATTCTTCCGCTACCTGACCAAACCGATTCAAATCAAAGAGTTCATGCACACGCTCAACGAGGCCCTGGATTTTGCAGCCAAAACGGAGCGCGGTCCCCATGTCACCAGACCAATACTATGATCAGTTCCTCGGACATTTTTAAAACGGAGATTCTCATCGTTGACGACCAGGAAGCCAACGTCGCGCTGCTGGAAGAAATGCTGCGCGGCGCCGGCTACCTTTCCGTAACCTCGACCAGGAATCCGCGCGAGGTGTGCGAGTTGCACCGCAAGCACCGCTATTCCCTGATCTTGCTGGACCTTGAGATGCCGGGCATGGATGGATTCCAAGTGATGGAGGGTCTCAAGGCGTTCGATGTCGGCTGTTATCTCCCTGTGCTCGTGGTCACGGCCCAACCGAATCACAAGTTGCGCGCGATCAAAGCCGGGGCCAAGGATTTCGTCAGCAAACCATTTGACCTGGCGGAGGTGTTGACGCGAGTCCATAACATGCTAGAAGCGCGCCTCCAACACTTGGAGGCTGAAGTGAGGACGTGCCAGGCCGAGGGGCGGTTCATCGAATCTCAAAAAGTGGACGCCATCGGGCAGCTTGCAGCCGGCGTGGCGCATGACTTTAACAACATCATCGCCATTGTCATGGGTTACAGTGAATTGATGATGGACAAACTTGGCCCGCAGACAGATCTGCGGAGTGATCTCGAGGCGATTCACGCAGCCGGTCAGCGCGCCGCAGGGTTGACGCGGCAACTCCTGATCTTCAGCCGCAAACAAACCGTGCAACTCGTTGTCCTGGACATCAATAAGGTGGTGCATGACATGGACGCAATGCTTCAGCGGCTCATGCACGAGAACATTGAAGTATCAATCGTTCCCGGAAAACAAGTCGGACGCATTCGGGGCGACACCGGCTACATCGGGCAGGTCCTGATAAACTTGGCCGTCAATGCTCGCGATGCGATGCCTCGTGGCGGCAAACTCACCATCGCCACAACCAATGCCACACTGGATGAACATTACGCGCGCATGCACAAAGGCGTCAATCCGGGCGAATATGTGATGCTTAGTGTCAGTGACACGGGCACGGGCATGACCGACGAAGTCAAAGCGCACTTGTTCGAGGCGTTGTTCACGACTAAGCCAAGAGGCGAGGGCACCGGGTTGGGTCTGGCGACCTGCCTGACCATCGTCCAACAATCCGGCGGCCATATCGGGGTTTACAGCGAGCTTGGCATGGGCACGACCTTCAAGATTTATCTTCCACGAATTGACCAGCCGCTGGATGCCGCGACCAAAGCGACCCAAGCAGGGCTTGTGCCGCGCGGGACCGAAACGTTGCTGGTGGTGGAGGATGACCCAGGGGTGAGAGCCTTGGCTTGCGGGATATTGGAAGCCCAGGGTTATGAAGTCCTGGCCGCTTCCAACGGGGCGGAGGCCTTGGAAACGGCGCGTCAACATACAGGACGGCCGATTAGCTTGGTGCTCACCGACGTCATCATGCCGGTGATGGGCGGCAACATGATGGCGGAGTGGTTGAAAACAATGAATCCTGATCTCAAAATCCTCTTCAGCTCCGGTTACACCGATGACGCCATTTTACACCACGGAGTGCTTCAGCCGGGAATTCAGTTCATCCCCAAACCTTATACGCCTTCGGCGCTGGCCCACCGAGTGCGCGAATTGCTGGACCAGCCGGGTGCTCCAAGAGCCGACACCGCGGCGAAATCGTTCGGGGCTTAGTTAGTGCTCAACACATTTAATTATTAAGTCATCACCCACGCCACGCGCCGATTGAAAAATCGCATTGGGGTCGCATCTAAACATTCGATTCCGCTGAAAAACCCCCATTTTTGAAAGCGGGCAAAAAACCTACAACATCTGTCAAGCAGAGAATTCTCCAGGATCGCTTATGGACGGCTTTTCCCGGGTAATTGGACTGTTTTGGCGGTCCCGCAATTCGCTCCTTTTTGAAAAGAGGGGGTTTTTCAGCAGAATCAACATTCTACATTTTAAGTTCGTTTCGGCAACGAGCGAGCGCGGCTGCCAGAACTGCATCTTTTTCCGCGCGCAGTTCCAGACGCTTGACCGCCACGCTGACACTTATGTAGTCCATCCCCCCGGCCGCCTGCCCAAGCTCGCGCAGCTTGATGCCGAATCCTTTCTTGCCCAAATAAAGCGCCAGGTCTCGTCCCCAATCCGCGTAACGATCCCGAAATCTTTCCCACCGCTCCCCTTTGATCTTCTCCACCACCGCGATGATTTCGGAAATCTTTGGCCTCCCACGCAAGTGGCGCCAGCGTGATTGCTCTGGCTTGTTCCCTCTGAGAGAGGCGCCGAGTTGCCGCGCGAAGGCCGCGCCGCCCAACACCGTTTGCGCCGTCAGCTTCTCCCATGGACTATCGGCCAGGCCCTGGCGGACGGCTGATTCGACATACCTGTGATAGGCCTCCCGGCTGCCCTGCCCCTTGCGCCCGCCGCCCAGTTCCAGAATCCTCTCGCGCGTCAGCCATGCCGGCGCCGGCGCCAGGCCCACATAGGAACGATAGGAACTCCATGGGTAACGCCGCAATTCCACCCAGGCGCGCTTGCACTCGCGCCCGCTCCGGCTTGTCGCCCACCCCCGCGCGGTCCCGTCCCCGCGCTTGCTTGTCCAGCCCCTGCCGCCGGAGGCGCACCGGATTCAAATGCACATACCGGCTCAGCGCCAGCCCCCAGCCCAGCGGGTCGAGGATAACCGCCTTGTAGCGGCCTTGGAAAAGATGACCGCTACGCCTGTGGCGCCGGTTGAACCATACGCTATAGCTCACGTTCAACCATTGCATGCCTCGCCCCAAATTCGGTTCCGGTGTTTCCACGAGCAAGTGAAAATGATTCTCCATGAGAACGTAGGCGTGAAGCTTCCACCCAAAGGTTGCCACCCCTTCGCCCAGCAATTGGCAGAAATGCCGGCGGTCGCCGGTGTCCCGGTAAATCGAACTCGTCTCGTTGCCGCGGGCGGTCACATGATACCAAGCTCCCGGCCGCTCAATGCGTGTGGGTCTGGCCACGCCACCAGATTGTCGCTTCGGGCCTCATCCTGTCAATGGCAAATGTAGAATGTTTAGATGCGACCCCAATGGCCCCTCACAGGAAAAGTCGTCTATAAGCGATTCTGGAGAATTATATGCTTGACATATTTCCTAGTTTTTTTGCGCGCTTCCAAAAAAATGGGGGGGTCAGCAGAATCAAATATATAGATATGACCCCAATGGCACATGTTGCGGGCATTTACCAACATCTACCGGAATAGCGGTATTGATGGATATTTTCGCGTATTTCCGGGTTTTCCGATATGAGGATGTTCGAGGAATTTCGAGAACTCGCCCCAAAAAAGGCGGGGGCGCGCTTCATCGCGTCATGCGGCATCTGGCTCAACCAGCACTTTGCCCATCACTTGGCGCTGGCGCAACGCGGCGAAGGCGGAGGCGGTCTGCGCCAAAGGAAAAACTTGGGCGATGGCCGGCTTGATTTTGCCTTGCGCCGCCCAATCCAGAATGGCCTGCATGTCTTTGCGGTTGCGTCCGTAACTGCCCACCAGTTTTTGTTCCTTTACGAAAAGGGACCAGAGCTGGAGCCGCACCTCGCGCCCAGCAGTCGCGCCGCAAGTCACAATCGTTCCGCCACGGGCCAGGCAAGTGAAACATTGCAGCAAGACATCTCCGCCAACGTGTTCCACGACCACATCGACGCCGCGTTTGCGCGTGATCTCGCGCACGTCGGCCGGCCAGTCGGGCTTTGAACTATCGACAGCGTGGCCGGCGCCCAGACCCAGGGCAAATTGGCGCTTGGTTTCGGTCGAACCGGTGGAAATGACTTGCGCGCCCAGTTGCCGGGCAATCTGGATTGCGGCCGAACCGACGCCGCTGGCGCCGCCGATGACCAGCACCCAATCGCCGGGCCGCACGGACGCGCGCTGGGTGAGCATGTGCATGGCGGTGCTTCCGGCCAGCGTCAGCGCGGCGGAGGCGGCAAAGCTAACGTTGGCAGGCAACCGGACCAAGGCCGAGGCTGGCACGGCCACCCGTTCGGCGAACCCGCCATCCCGTTGGACGCCCATGAGTTGGCCGTTGAGGCAGACGGATTCCTCCCCGCGCGCGCAGAACTCGCAATGCCCGCAATAAAGATTTGATTGCACGGCGACGCGGTCGCCCGGGCGCCAATCGGCAACCTCGCGCCCCATGTCCAGCACCTCTCCCGCAACCTCGGAACCGGGAATGCGCGGCAGTTGGATCGGCATGGGCAGGCTCCCTTCCTCCAGCCACAAATCCAGCCGATTGAGTCCGCAGGCGCGGACGCGGACGACGACTTCGTTGGCGGCGGGAACGGGATCGGGCACGTCAGAATATTTTAATTGACCGGGCGCGCCGTGGGCGATGAGTTGAACGGCTTTCATTCGAACGAAGGTTGAGTACAGCAAATTGGCCAAATTTGCCAGCGCCTTTTGCCCCTGCTCGCGGGCCTTGAATCAGGAATCCAATCCCTTGAGAAATTTCACTACTCTTGCGAATGTTCTGACAATGACACCGATATACATCGACGCGAGAATGGCGATGATAGCTATGACGCATACCAGCTCCGTCAAAGTCCAACCCGCAAGCTGTTTCCGAATTCTCGTCATAAGCCTAGAACGTCGCGTCCGAGTGATTCTCACCAAAATTCTTTAGTGCCATAATCATTTGGACAGGACTGGATCGCATTCATCACGGCTCGATGTCATCTTCACAAAGGGCGATGCTCAGGGGGAACCCCGAAAACATTTGGGGAGGAATGGGATGGACCCTGTTTGCGGCGCGCGCCGCCGCTACGCGCTCAATCTGCCCAGCGGTGGCGCCATGTCGAGCTTCAGCACCCGCGCTCCGTTTTCCAAATCTTGCGGCGCGGCGGTGGTGGCGGAGAGGCCGTCGCGGTAGAGCGTGATGGCCAGGCGCTCGTTTTTGCGGATGCACTCCTTGATCGCTTCCGGTTCCTTCTCGCAGTGCAAAAGGGTCTTCCACGAGTAGATGTGCTTGGGCTTGTGAAAATCGCTGTTGGCCAGAAAGGCCAGCCGCTTCAAGCCGACGGGGGTGAAAATGTTGTTGCGGTTGGCGATTTCCCAGGCGTCGATCAACGGGGCGAAAATCTCCTGGTTCTTCCAAAGGTAAAGCGTGTTCTTGCCCCATTCGCTTTTCATGATGTGCGGATGCGACGCGACGGCCAGCGCGCCTTGCGCATGAATCTCCGCGATGGTCGGCGGCAAATCGAGCGCGGGATTGATCGGCGCCTTCAAGTCGATGCCCAGCAGGTGGGCGGAGGTTTTTTTGCTGAAACCGTCTTTGTTGAACTCCAGCCCGGTCATGACCAGCATGTTGTATTTGCGCCAGGCGCGGCGTCGTTCGCGCGCGATGACGTCAAAATACTCGTCCAACTGCTCCGGCCCGAGGGTGAGGTTGAGCAGCTTGCTCAATTTCCCGATCAACCGCCGTGGATCGCCCAGATGGTCGGTGATGCAGATGCAGTCGAACCCGCGCCTGCCGTAAAAATCCACCACCTCGGGCGCGGTCAATTTGCCGTCGGAATAATTGGTATGAATGTGAAAATCGCAGAGAAGCATGTGCGCCTCGATGGAGCCGTTGGCCGCCTTGCGCTTGCCGGGCCGCGTGATGCCCGGCTGGTTGGACTCAAACAACTTTCCCGGCGGGCCGTCCAACTCGCATTCATGGAGCGCCAGCTCCGCGATGCGAAGGGAGGCATCCGGCCGGGAAACTTTGGTCAAATGGTCGCGCCACTTTTTCCACAAACGCGCATCGCTGGCAAAGGCTGCGGCGATCCATTCCGCCACGTCGCGGTTTTTCCGCGCCACCACCCCGGCGTCCAGATCCTTGACCAACTGCGCGTTGCCGTCTTCCTGGCCGGGAATGACCTGGTTGAGGATCATCGGGCAGCGGGCGGCGATGGCTTCCTGCACGGTCGCCCCGCCCGCCTTGGTCACGACCAGGTGATGCGTCAACATCAACCGCGGCATTTGGTTGGTCCAGCCCAGCACGCGCACCCGCTCGCCAAATCGTTCCGCCCGCCGCATCAGTTTTTCCTTTAATTCCGCGTCGCGTCCCACCGTGATGGTCAAATGGACGCGCGGAAGCTCCAGCCGGCGGTCAACGGCTTTGCCGGATTTCTTTTTTCCGGTGTTGATGATGTAAAGGACCTTGATCGGACCGTCGGCTTTCGGCGCCTGGACGGTCTCCTGATCTTTCTCGGCGAAAACCGGATTGACCGGAAAACCAAAGGTTTTGACCTTTTCCCCCGGCACCCCGTTTTTGCGCAGCACATCGGCTGTGGCCTCGTTGGGCACGCAATACCAGTCGCTGGGGGCGCGGAACCACGAGGAGTTGACCGAAATGGAGTCTGTCACCACCGTGATGAAACGGAACGGCCGCTCGGAATGGTCGCGGTAAATTTCCCGGATGACATGGGCATAGACCGGGTAGGTGGAGAGGACGCAATCGGGCTGCGATTGAGTCAGGATTTGTTCCAGGGCGCTTTTCAAATTGCCGAAGGCCAGCAAATTGCTTTCCAAACCCTTGGCATGGTCCAACATCGAATAAATCCCATTCCAGACGCTTGGGGCAAAGCGAGTCAGGCCTTGGTAGGCCTTTTTGAGCACGTCATTCAGAAGGCCCAGGCTGCTTTGGAAAACATCCAGCACCTCGACTTTGACCTCATCGGAGATCAGCTCGAGCGCATCGGCCACGTTGCGCGCGGCCGTGTTATGGCCATCGCCAAAGCCCGCCGTCAGGATCAAGACTTTTTTCACAGCATAACCGTCACACAGGCATGTGACAATCAGATGACGATTAGGTTAAATTCTGTTCACATTTTTCGCCGCAATTTCCATTCGCCTCAAAGCCTAAGCTTTGTTATACTGTGACTGCCTCAGATTCGATGAGTGATCCAAACCCAATGGAAGACGCCCTTTTGACTGCCGCCTGCCATCTGCCAGCGGAGCAGCGCGCGTCTTATCTGAGCAAGGCTTGCGGCGCGGATGCCGAGATGCGCCATCACCTGGAAGCGCGTCTGGCGGATCTCGTGCCTGTGACGGAATCCTCGCTCGGCCTCAACTCAGGATACGACCCGGAGGCTACTGTGACTTCCGAAGGGGTCTTGCCGCGGGAGGAACTGATCGGCGAAACCATCGGCCGTTACAGGCTGGTGGAAAAGCTCGGCGAGGGCGGTTTTGGCACGGTCTATGTGGCCGAACAAGAAGAACCGGTCCGACGCCGCGTCGCCTTCAAGATTACCAAGCTGGGCATGGACACCAAACAGGTCGTGGCCCGTTTCAAAGTTGAGCGCCAAGCGCTGGCCATGATGGACCATCCCGGGATCGCCAAAGTGCTCGATGCCGGGGCGACGGAAACCGGGCGGCCTTACTTCGTCATGGAGTTGGTCAACGGGATCAAGATCACCGAGTATTGCGATCAGAACAAGCTTTCCACGCACAAACGCCTGGACCTTTTCATCCAGGTCTGCCGCGCCATCGAGCATGCGCACCAGAAGGGCATCATCCACCGCGACATCAAGCCCTCCAACATTCTGATCACCATGCATGATGGGCTGCCGGCGCCCAAGGTGATTGATTTCGGCATCGCCAAGGCGACGCAGGGCAATTTGACCGACAAAACGGCTTTCACCCAGTTTGAGCAATTCATCGGCACGCCCGCTTACATGAGTCCGGAGCAGGCGGAGTTGGGCGGCCTGGACGTGGATACACGCACGGATATTTACAGCCTGGGGGTGCTCTTGTATGAGTTGCTGACAGCGCAGACGCCGCTGGAATCCAAGAACCTGCTGGCGCGCGGTTTCGATGAGATGCGCCGTATGATCCGGGAGATTGAGCCGCAAATACCCTCCTCGCGCCTGGGCCGCCAGAAAAGCTCGGATAGCACCAGCACCGCCAAACGGCATGGGACCGATGCTCCCAAACTGATCAAAATGGTGCGGGGCGACCTGGATTGGGTGGTGATGAA
>PLIU01000224.1 GCA_003140095.1 Verrucomicrobiales bacterium
CAATTCTCCCCATAGCAGGGGTCCGCCTTGAGAAAAAAAGTTGCGTGTCCGCTATTTTGTGGGAGTGTTAGAGTTGTGAGAGATGATGCTCTTTGACAATTTTGGAACGACTGCTGTCTGCTATCCGGCGAGCCGTGCCATAACACGCAAAGCCACCTGAATAAGGTGTGGAGTGTCCCGAGTCGGATTGCCCGCGAACTTGGCTATGTCATGTTTGACCACCCATTATCTTTGACGGGGAAAGGCGCGAACGGACCAACCAAACCAGATCAAACCCAATCAAACCGGTTCAAACCAAGTCAAACTCAGGGACTCGCAGGAGTCAGAACAAATTATGGACGGCCCGCTTTGCGGGCTGCTCGCCCCTCCCGAAGCGGTCAAAGCGGGTCAAACCCAATCAAACCACGTCAAACCAAATCAAAACTGCTGGGTGGTTCGTCCTCCGCCTCCTTACATCGGCGGCTACGCCAGAAGGTGTTGTGGGTGTGCGACTTTTGCGTCTTATCGCGGCTCTGCCCTCGACCTTGCGGGAATCAAGGCCAATCAAACCAAATCAAACCAAATCAAACTTGCGGAGCGGTTGGCATGTCCCGAAATTGGACATTCAGGCGCAAGAGGCCGGCGGAATGCAGCTTGGTCAATCCCAATCAAACCGGGTCAAACCCAGTCAAACTGCGGCAAAGTGAGCAACCCCCTGCTTGCATCCGCCAAAAACCAAGAGCAAAGAAATGTCCCTTTTTGGGAGTGGAGGAAATATAAGAGTGAAGAACTGATATGATCACGACGGACATGAACGACTGGTCGCTGCTGCGGCAATACGTCGAGCGTCGTTCCGAGGCGGCTTTTGAATCCTTGGTGCGACGCCACCTGGATATGGTGTATTCCGCGGCCTGGCGACAAACCGGCTGCCGGCCGAACTTGATTTCATGTACTATTGGGTGTCCGCGCCCGGGCGCGTTCCCATGACCATTGCCTGGAATACGAAACCGAGCGTCGCTTCGCTGCCGCTGGACCACACATGGCGCCTGCCACAGGGGCGGTTTGTCGCAGGCAAGGTGGTTGATGAAACGGGTCAACCGGCGGCCGGAACCGCGGTCCATTTCCAAGGCGAAGGGATGGCATGGAACAGCCGCGAGTATGCGGATTATGAGGGACCCATGGCCGCGCCGAAGTCCGAACGTCCGCCTGTGCCGGTGACGGATGCCAATGGGCGTTGGTCGGCAGATTTCATTTCACCCAAGGCCAAGAGCATCTTTGGCTACTTGGAACACCCTGGGTTTGCGACGACGCAGTTTGGCCACGTCCACCCGCCGGACCCTATCGAGTCTCCACCAGCCTCGTTTTTGTTTTAAAATGGGGTGCTTCCGTGGCCGGAGTGGTGCGAGATGCGGCAGGCATACCGATTCAGGCAGCGTCCGTGCTGCTCCGAGACCCGCTGGGACGTCCCCCGCGCTGGACGAACACGGATGCCAGGGGAGGCTTCGAGTTCTCCACAGTCGAGGCGGAATAATTATTGTTGACTTTACGGGCAAAAGGATTTAAATCAAGGGATGAATTATCGGTGCTGGCTGGGCAGGCCACCAACCTTGACATCGTTTTGAAGGCTGTGGCAGTGGCGAAACGCGCCGTCCACTCCCGCGCGAGTCTCTACCGCAAATGGATATGTCGGCGATGGCATCGCCCTGGAACAAACATTGCTCCGCAGGAAATCCAAGTGGAGCCTGGGCAGACGATCGACCTCACGCTTTCAGCACAAGCGCAATGAACCGCGGACGGGCAGCAGAGTCCCGCAGGAGCCACGATCGCGCTCACCTTTGCAAACAGCCGTTTCAAGCAGGCAAAGTCGCCGCAGACAAAGTCGTCAAAACATGGTTTTGCCCTCTGTTGCCCCTTTGTCGGCCTCGGTTGTCTTGCTCCATTAGTGAAGCTTGCTCCTCGCAAAAGGGCCAAAAATACGGTTTGAGGCCGTCAACCGCATATCAGGTGAACACCCCATATCGCCTTCCGACTGTTATATGCTATATTTTGGCAGCATGAGATTTGACGCAATCTTAATGAAGCCCAATTCTGCCGCAGAACCGCGTCAAGGCCAAACGATTCGGCCCCAGCGCATACAAGTGGCGGATGTACACCCACTTTTAAGCCAGCGCAACGGCAAAATGTTGATTGACGCAGGCCAATATGCCCCCACCGTGAAATACGTTCGGTGGGTCATTATGACCGTGGTGATGTTGCAGTTATTTTTGACGGCACGCATCAGTGCCCAGGACGCACCATCACCTCCGTCGGGATTGCGGATGCTGTCCTCGGGCGACGCCGCTCGATCCAATGCGGTGGTCATTTCGGCCCACAGCGCCATCCGGCCCAATGCCGTGGTTGTTTCGTTCCAAGGAAAGTGCGACTGCTCCGAGGATGGCGTTACCTTTACTAATTTGGAACGCGGCCGTATTCTCGAACAAGGCGCCACTATACGCACCGGAGATGGCGGATGGGCCGACCTTTTTTTCTGGCGCACTGGAGCGACTGTCCGCCTCCAAGCCGGCACCGAAATGAAATTCGAGAAAATGGTGATTAACGTGAGGGCCGGCCGGCCGGCAATGCATATAGAGTTGGAGCTTCGCGCGGGAAAAATCTTTACCGTGGTCCGTTCTGCGAAGGCTGAAAGCACATTGGAAATAAGAAATGCGGCTGGCCGATCAGAAGTTGAAGGCAGCCGCGTCGGCCGGTACATCATCACTGCCGACGGAACTCACGTCTCGGATAAGGATTCCGCAGTGCCGCTTAAGCTGATAGGTGAAAATGGAACAACTTTCATTGCCGCTGGAGAGCAATTTACCAAGCAAGACGGCAAAACTCTCACTGCGACCTCCAATTTATTTGTCCAGGACCTTGCTCAGCTTAATGAACTCCAGGCAGTCGCTGAACATGCCGTCCCGTAGAGGGCGGACTAATTAGCGGGACCTTGCCAGCGCGCGCGCCCATCCGGCGGGAACGGCCGCCTTGGCGACGGCACAAATCCCTGCCGGCGTCCGGTCACTGGATGGGGGCAAGGTGGTGATCGAGTGCTTCCTGCTTCCAGTAAAGATGAATAACGGATTGGCCACTGAATTCCTGCTGATGCGCAATCAATCCATGTGTTGCTGTGGCGTGGCTGCCAAGATCGATGAGTGGATAACCGTCCAAGCCCGCGGCGAGGGATTCAAGCCGGTCATGGACCAACCCATCGCCGTGGCCGGCGTGCTGCTGCATGTTGGCCCTATTCTGGAAGATGGTTCCCTGACGGGGATTTATCGGCTCGACGCCGACAAGAGCAGCGCGCCGTTGCCGTTTTAATTTGCCTCTTGCCGTGGCCGGCGATTCATGCTTTATTGCAAATGCTTTGCAAATGGCTGGCACAAGAATTCAGGCGTTGCGAAGTCCAATGATTCGTTGGACTTCCACCAGCGCCATGATTTTCATGGTCCTGTTTTGCGGCTTGTTTTCGAGTAGTTTCAGCATGCATGGACCCTGAACTGCTGCTGCAGATTAAGGATTTGCAAAAAACATTCGTGGCGCCGGACGGGACACGGCATCGGATCGTCGATGTCTCGGAATTCTCGCTGAAAAACGATGACCAACTCGCGCTGGCAGGCGAGAGTGGTTCGGGCAAGACTACCTTCCTGAATTTGATTGCCGGCATCCTCAAGCCGGATTCCGGCACGATCAAAATCGCCGGTCGGGAAATGTCCGCGCTGAGCGAACCGCAACGGGATCGTCTGCGGGCCACAACTATCGGCTATGTTTTTCAAACGTTCAACTTGCTGCAAGGTTATACGTGTTTGGAAAATGTCTTGTTGGGCATGTCTTTTGGCCCGGGGGCGGATCGGGCGTTCGCGGCGGCCTTGTTGGCACGGGTCGGGTTAGGCCACCGGCTAAAACATTACCCGCGCCAATTGTCCACTGGGCAGCAACAACGCGTGGCTGTGGCCCGCGCCCTGGCCAACCGCCCCAAACTGGTGTTAGCTGACGAACCCACCGGCAACCTTGACCACAAGAATGCCGGCGAATCTCTGGCCCTCATTCGCACAGCCTGCCGGGAAAACGGCGCTGCTCTTCTCTTGGTCAGCCACGACCGCGATGTTTTGGCGCAATTCGAAACGGTCCAGTCGCTGGAGCAGATTAATCGAGCCATGACGCCGGAAGAGAAAAGGATATGACGCTTTGGCTCGTTGTATTTCGAAGTTTGCGGCAGCACGCCTTGTCCACCCTGATCACCGCCTTTTCCATTTCCCTGGCCTGCGGGCTTCTCATGTCGGTCTGGGTGGTCAAAGAACAATCCCGCGCTACTTTTACCGGCGTCAATGGCGGCTTTGATGCTGTTCTGGGGGCACGGGGATCGAAGTTGCAGCTTGTGCTGAATTCGATTTTTCATCTCGAAGCCTCACCGGGGAACGTGTCCGCGACCGATTATCTGGACATTAAAAACAACCCGAATGTCGCCCTCGCCATCCCCATAGCCGCAGGAGACAACTATCACGGTTACCGGCTGGTGGGAACCATACCCGAATTTTTCGAGAAGGTGGAGTTTGCTCCCGGCAAACACTATGAGGTTGAGCCGGGAGGCAATTTGTTCGACCCGACGCGGCGGGAGGCGGTAGTCGGCAGTTTCGTGGCCCAGAAAATGGGCCTCAAACCGGGCGACACTTTCCATCCCTATCACGGCCTGATTTTCAACGAACAAGACCAGCATGCGGAAACATACGTAGTGGTGGGAGTGTTGAAGCCCTCCAACACCCCAAGCGACCGGGTGATCTGGATTCCATTGGAAGGAATCCAAAAAATGAAGGGCCACGATCCGAAAACGGCCACGGATGTCAGCGCGGTGTTGGTGAAGCTAAAGGGCGGAGGCGCGGTCGGGTTTCGCATGGACATGATGTACAACAAGCAGGGCAATCGTTTGACCTTTGCCTGGCCGATTGCCATGACCATCGCGGAGTTGTTCGACAAAATCGGATGGTTTGACAAGGTGCTGGCCCTGGTTTCTTATCTTGTGGCGTTGGTGGCCACGGCGTCCATTCTGGCCAGCATTTATAATTCGATGAATGAGCGCCGCCGGGAAATTGCCATCCTCCGCGCTTTGGGGGCTCGGCGCCGGATTATTGTCAGCGCGATCCTGCTCGAAGCGGCCGCCATTTCTGCTTTGGGCATGGTGGTGGGATTTCTGGTCTATCTGGGCATCATGACGGGCGCGGCCAAGGTCATTCGCGCGCAGACCGGGATCGTGCTGGATCCCTACCAATTCAATGCCGTCATGCTCTGGGCGCCGGCGGCCTTGATTAGCCTCGGCGCACTTGCCGGCATTGTGCCGGCCATAAAAGCCTATCAAACTGACGTGGCCTCATACCTCGCTCCCACTTCATGAGAATACTATCAGCATTTGCTTGCGCGCTGATTCCGGCATTGGTGGCTGGGTGCGGGGATCATCAAAACCATTCTTCCTCCAATGCGCCGGTCCATTGGCATATGGCTGGGCCGCCACACAGGGGAACGCCCGTGGCGTTAGGCGACGATTATCAGATCGGATGGGCCTTCGATGCATCGGCTGGCCAACTTCAGGCTTATGTTCTGGACGGCGAGACGGAGAATTTTGTGCGGATTAAGCCGCCCTCGTTTGACCTCACGGTGAAACTCCGGGACAGGGGAGAAGTTTTGCAGTTTAAGGCGATCGCCAATTCCGCCACCGGCGAGAAAGTCGGAAGCACCTCTCTGTTCGAAGCCCAGGCAGATTGGCTGAAGACAAACAATACATTCGACGCGGTTCTGCAACCCATAAAAGTCGAAGGGACAGTCTATACCAATGTCGCTTTCAATTTTCCGAAAGGAAACGAAGAACAAGGAAAATAATCACCTTGCCCTGCCTGCGCGGCCAGCCATTTTGAGGAGACGACGACCCACCGCTTGGGCAAGATTGCGCTGGCCATGATGTGGTGGCGCTGGGGTTCCATTGCACTTGGGACGGGTTGGCCCTGTGGAAGAACCATAAAGGCACCCTGCTCGGATTTTTTGCCGTTGGGTTTCGTCTCATTGGTTTTAAGCGACTGCCAAATCAGCTTGCCCCGGACGCGGATTCGGGCATAGTAGCTCCCTGGGAAGGGTGGCTGAGTGGTTGAAGGCACCTGACTCGAAATCAGGCTTAGGGGAAACCCTAACGTGGGTTCGAATCCCACCCCTTCCGCCACTACTTTTCCAAGACACTACACTAGTACAACACTGCCACAACACGCACACTACACCTTTGACAGCGATTTCTGCATTTTGGCTTTTCCCCTCTTCTGGTCCGATGGGCTTGGGACGATTCAGCCATACCAGACTCCCAGCAGCCTTGCAAAAGCAAGGTCCCGCCGCCAGGATACCTGCTGCCAGAAATTTAAAGCCAAAAAGGATCCATGTTTGAGCGACTATGCCAGCGCAACGAGTGGAAGTTCTTCGGCGTCATGCCGAAGGCCAACCGCGGCTTGACCATCGCGTGGTGGACCGCGCTCCTGCTGCGTGGTTTGCTGCCTGTGGCGTTCGCCATCGCCACGGGTGTTCTGGTCGGCGCCGTCCAGCGAGGAGGCGCCTTGGCCGGTCCACTGGCGCTTGTGGGCGGACTATTCGTCCTGCTCCAAGTGCTCGCACCTGTCCATCACGCGATCAGCGCCAGCCTTGGCGACCGGACGGCGAGCTGGCTTTATGATCGCCTTACCGAAGCCTGCGCCCGGCCCCCGGGCATTGGGCACCTTGAAGATGCGAAACTTGCCACCGATCTCACCATCGCGCGCGACTTTGACCTCGGCATGACAGGCCCGCCGCTTTCGATCTCCATGGATTTCATTGCCGGCGGTCTGGTGATGTCGATTACGGGCCTGGCGTCCGCCGCGCTTCTTTTCGGCTATGTCTGGTGGGCGCCCCTCGTGCTCGGCGGCGCCTGGCTGGCCACTCATTGGATGCTGCGCGAGAGCGCGGTGTGGCGCGACCGCAACACTGAAGAGGTTCGCGGCGCGCAACGCGATGCCGACTACGCCTATCAACTGGCAGTAGAGCCAGCGCCTGCCAAGGAACTGCGCCTGTTTGGTCTGGCCCGCTGGACCATCGACCGGTTTGTCGAACGCCGGACCCGGTTGCACGCGCTCCAGTACGAAGCGACGCGCTTACGCGAACGACCGATGGTCTGGTGCCTGGCACTGGTGCTTGGCGCCAACGTGGCCGTTTTCTGGTCGCTGGCAGCCGCTGTGGCACATGGTGGGCTTGGCCTCGGGGCAGGCATCGTGTTCGCCCAAGGTGCTCTCGGCGCGTCCGCGATCGCGTTCGGCGGGCTCAATTGGGCGCTGGATGGCGCTTCAGCGCCTGTGGCGGCCGTCCTGCGGTTGGAGCCGGCGATGTCGGCCGCTGGCACCCTGTCTTCAGGCGCGCGCGCAGCGTCAGGGATGCCGGCGCGAGAGATACGCTTCCGCAATCTGACATTCGCTTACGCAGGAGGTTCGCCTGTGCTTGATCATTTCGATCTTACGATTCCGGCCGGGTCGTCATTAGCCATTGTCGGACAGAACGGCGCCGGCAAAACTACTTTGGCGAAACTGCTCTGTCGCCTCTACGACCCACAATCGGGCGGCATCGAAATCGATGGCGTGGACTTGCGCGAACTGGACCTAGAGTCCTGGCGGGCTCGTGTGACCGCCGTGTTCCAGGATTTTATTCGATTTGAGTTGACGTTGCGGGACAACGTGGCGCCCGCAGGGGCGCCAGACGATACCGTGCGCGCGGCGCTTGAGTCCGCGGGAGCTGCAAATCTGGCCAACCTCGACACGGTACTGGCGCGGGGGTATGAAGGAGGGACCGACCTTTCCGGGGGACAATGGCAGCGCATCGCCTTGGCCCGCGCGTTGTGCGCCGTGCGCCTTGGCGCCGGCCTGGTGTTGCTGGATGAGCCGACCGCTCAACTCGACGTGCGCGGCGAGGCCGAGATATTCGAGCGCATGCTCGCGGAAACGCGCCGCTGTACGACGATTCTTATCTCGCATCGTTTTTCCACCGTGCGGCACGCGGACCGTATCTGCGTGCTCGAACATGGCCGTGTCATCGAACTCGGCACGCACCACGAGCTGATGGCCCAAGGCGGGCGTTATCGCACCATGTTCGACCTTCAGGCGAAACGATTCACCGCGGAAGAGGAGGAAGGAGCGACCTATGACGTCCTCAACTGAGGCGAAAAGCAAGGGCCGCTCGCGGAACGGGCAGGACGACCTGCCGCCGGCACTCTCCTCGATGTGGCGCTTGTGCAAGCTGGGCTACCGACACGAGCCGCGGCTGATGTTGGCCGCATTCCTGTTGTCGCAATTGGCGGTGCTGCCTGATGCGCTGCTGGCGCTATGGCTCAAACTGCTGGGACAGGGCGTGATTGAACATCAACCTGGTTTGGTGCGCGGAGCGGCTGTTGGCTTGTCAGTGTCGGCCACGGCGACGTGGTTCCTCGGAGTGGTCAGCACCCGCGTGCAGCGGCGGTTCCGTGATAAAATCACCATTGCGCTCGAAGCGCACGTGGCGCACCTGCAGGCATCGCTGGTCACGATTGCCCACCATGAACGCCCGGATTATCTGGACCGCCTGGCCATGCTGCGCAACCAGGTGTTCGTGCTCGATCACATGTACATGTCTGTGTTTTCCACCTGCGGCTGGCTGCTGCGCCTCGCGGTGATCATCACTCTGCTGGCCTCGATTAACATCGCCCTTCTGCTGCTAGCCCTGTCCGCGCTGCCTATTGTGTTGGTGTCGGCTTGGAGGCCCGTGGTCGAGCGCTCAGCGCAGGAGCGCGGCGCCCAGGCCAACCGCCTGGCTCGCCACTTGTTCGCCACCGCGACCGCTGCGCCGCCGGGAAAGGAAGTGCGGGTTCTCCGCATCGCGGCCCGGCTGGTCTCCCAACGCCGCGCAGCCTGGGAGAGTGGTTACGGCCCGATCGCCGCGGCCCGTTGGCGCTCTGCCTTCTGGCATGCGCTGGCGTGGTGCTTGTTCGGGGGCGCGTATGTCGGAGCGGTGGTCTTTGTGACCGTTGGACTCCATTCTTCCGCAGGCAACGTCGTCCTGGTGCTCGCCGCAGGCGCGCGCCTCTCCGCGTACATCGGCGCCACGGTCGGCGAAATCGGATTTCTGCGGGGATTCTGGATTTACGGAGCGAGGCGTCTGGCTTGGCTGGAAGACTATGCGGCCTCAATGACGGCGTCGGCCGACGTGGCGGTGCCTGTTGCCCTCCGCCAGGCGATCTGCCTCGATCACGTTTCCTTCGCTTATCCAGGCACGACGAGATTGGTTCTCGATGACATATCGCTGCGTTTGCCGGCAGGGTGCGTGGTGGCCATCGTCGGTGAGAACGGCGCCGGCAAGACAAGTTTGGTCAAACTTCTCGCCAAAATGTACGAACCTGCTTCAGGAGCCATTCTGGTGGATGATGTTCCCCTTGCGCGAATGCCAGCCGAGGAATGGCGAAAGCGGTTGGCGGGTGCCTTTCAGGACTTTTTCCGCTTCGAGTTCCGTGCCTGCGTCACCGTGGGCCTGGGCGACCTGCCGCGACTGCATGATGGGCCCGCGGTCAACGCGGCCGTCGATCGCGCAGGCGCCGAGGATGTGGTCGCACGTCTGCCTTCTGGCCTGGAAACGCAACTGGGTCCAACGTGGCCCGGGGGTGTCGAAGTCTCGTTTGGCCAATGGCAGAAACTCGCCCTGGCGCGCGGATTCATGCGCGAACGCCCGCTGCTCCTGGTGCTCGACGAACCCACAGCCGCGCTCGATGCCGAAACGGAACACGCTTTGTTCGAGCGTTACGCCGCCGCGGCCAGGAGCAACCGCGACGCCGGCCAGTTGACAATACTAGTATCCCATCGATTTTCGACTGTGCGCATGGCCGACCTGATTGTCGTGCTCAAGGGTGCGCGCCTCGTCGAATTCGGCACTCACGACGAACTCAAAGGCAGGGGCGGGCACTACGCCGAATTGTACGACCTTCAAGCCGCGGCTTATCGTTAGACCAGTCCAGCGTAATGTTTCAATCCAGGCTCGATGACATGAGAAGCAGACGTCACAAATTGGACGGAGATTGCAATTGACATCGCCCCTTTTACTGGACAAGGATTGGAAGAAACAAATCAAACGTTCTTGAGCAACCCGGTTAGTCTCACCGGCGAAAAGCCAGGTCCACATTCCATGCAAGCCGCCTGTTTATTTCTTTTCTCCCACATATCCGGGATATGCCGATCCGCGGTTCGATTGGCCTCTACCGCCGTGCCGACCGTTGGCGCTCGACCTGCCTTGGGTGCCCTAGTGTGGGTCGCGCCGTGGGCGGCTTGCGAAGTCGCCGCCGCCACCGCTCCCACCAACTCACCTCGCGACTGGCGCCCGACGCCGGATGAGGTTTACCTGCAAGAGGCCGGTCGAAAGATCCCCACCACGCAACCGCTGACCAGCGTCGCAAGTCACGCCGGCCGGGTTTTTGCCGGTTCCGAGGCGGGATTGCTGGAATTGAAGGGCGAAACGCTGGTCATGGTTGGAAACCTCCGAGCGCCCGTCGAGCGCTTGGTCGAGGCGCAAGGCAGCCTGTGGGTGCTGGCTCACGACCAGGTGACTCGTATGCGCGGTGATAGCTGGGAGAAGATTTCAGAGAAGCCGATGACCGACCTATGCGAACACCTGGGAGAAGTCCTGGCTGTGCATGGCCAGAGGCTATGGCGGCTGCGTGGGAAGACGCTCGAGCCGTTGCCCGTGCCGGAAGCTCCATTCCCGATCCTCCGACTCCTTTCATTCAACGAGACGCTCTACTTGGTGGGTGAGGGACGAGTCACCCTGCTTGGCAATCCGGTTATGGCCGGACAGGAGGAGTCCGATCGTTACCCGCAGCAAGCTTGGGATTGGGGCGAGCCGCCTTCGCCGCGCACTCGCGACGCGCTGAGCCTCGGGTCGCGTCTTTTTCTCGCCACCGACCGCGGGCTTGGAGTGCTACGTGGCATGTCGATGTCCGTGTTGCGAGGTGAGCAAGGGCTGTGTTACGAGGACACCACTTGTCTGGCGCAAGGATTCACCAACGACCTGTGGATCGGCACAACGCGGGGCGCTATTCGCATGGTCGGCGGCCAATTCCAATACTTCGCCGGGCAGCGCTGGCTTCCGGATGATCGTGTCTTGGCCATCGCCGCCGGTCAACGGGCGGTTTACCTCGCGACCGCTGGCGGCCTGGGGATCATTGAATACGAGCCCTACACCTTGTTGAAAAAGGCGGCCTACTACGAGCGCCACCTGGAAGAATGGGGACAAAAACGCTTGGGCCTAACCCATAAACTTGAGTGGGACGACGCCCTCGGCCAATACGTCCGCGAGGTGAGCGACAACGACGGCGGCTACAGCGGCAATTACCTGGCGGCCGAGTCCTACCGCTATGCCGTAACCCAGGATGCCCGCGCCCGTCAGGAAGCCGTCAATACCTTCAAAACCATGCGCTGGCTCGAAGCCATCACCGGCCTTCCCGGCCTTCCCGCCCGAGCTATCTGGGTCAAGGGAGAGCGCGGCCACAAATCCGCGGCCACTTCCGGCGGGTATCCCGCCAAGTGGAACCAGGCCGCCGATTCCCGCTTCGAGTGGAAGGGCGACACTTCGAGCGACGAAATCTGTTCCCACTTTCACTCTGTGTCGATCTTCCTTGTCCTGGCTGCCCAGGGAGACGAAAAGGCGGAAGCCCGGAAGCATTTGGGCCGCATCGCCACCCATCTCATCGAGCACCACTGGCAACTCATCGACGTCGGAGGAAAACCCACCCGTTGGGGCCGATGGGACCCGGACTACTTCAACACGGATGAGGGCCGGGCCGACCGGGGCTTGCAGAGCGTGGAAATCCTGTCGTTCATGAAATGCGCCGCGACTCTCACCGGCGAAGCCAGATTCAACGACGCTTACCAGAGCCTCGTCGCGCTGGGCTATCCTGGCTACACAGTCCGCCTCAGTAACACTTTCCCCCTGGAAGACGTTGCCCACTTCGACGACGAACTGGGGTTCTGGGCGTATTTCAATCTGTTGCGGTTCGAAGACGACCCGGCGCTCCACTCCACCTATCGCCGGAGCTTTGAACGATCCTGGGAGTTGTTGCGCATCGAACACATCCCCTGGTTCAACTTCGTCTATGGCGCCTTGACCGGCAACCAGTGCGAGGCGCAACCCGCCGTGGCGCACTTGCGCGAATGGCCGCTGGACCTGGTCATCTATTCCTACCAGAACTCGCACCGAACGGATTTGAAGACTCCCGCCGGTTATGAAGCCCGCAAAGGCGGCACGCGTACCTTTTCCCCGCGCGAAACCGAGCCGATGCGCTGGGATCATTGGCCAATGGAAGCCGATGGTGGAGCGGGGGGACTTGATGTCGTGGAACCTTCGGCCTGGCTCCTGGCGTATTGGATGGGCCGGTACTACGGCTTCATCGAAGCCCCTGTCACCACCGACCCGGCTCTGCTCACGGTGAGCCCCAGCGCCCAACCTCCTCACGGGGCGAAGCCCTATGAAGGACCGGCGAGGCCGGAGAGTTTTTGACTGCTTAAAAGGACATGATGGCCGGGACTCGGAAGATTTTGCTGCGGTGTCGCCCATGGCATCTGGAAGATAATCGTGGATAGGTACAGTCCGATTGGCATCGGGAATAAATGTAGTCTTCATGGACGATCACATCACGGCGCTGGAATTGTCGGAGCTTCCGTAAAGGTTTGTGGATTAACCGAACCGATAATGCTTCCTTTTCCTTTGGCCTGTGACGAAACTTCCCGATTATGAAATCGTTTGGATTGACTCTGACGTCCGGTTGCGTGGCACATTTCATCCTGACCGCGACCGTGTATGGCGCGGTGACCCGATTGCCCACAGATCCCGGAACACCCGTTTTGATTGCGGTGGGACCCGGAGCCGAGCAACTTGCTCAAGCAGCGCTGAATGGAGCGCCTTCCAGGAGTGATGCTGCGTCCAACCCGACCGAAGCCGCCTCAGGGGCAAATCCACCGCCGAATTTTGACGGCAATTTCCTCATTGGCCCGTCTTATGTGCCTGCGCCTGAATTGAGCATGACTGCGGGTGTGCCGCAAGGGAAGCTGGAACAATTCAGCATGGATTCGGTGGACAGCAAGTTCTACCCCGGGATTGCCAGAAAAGTCTTTGGCACGGTCGATCCGAACAATCCCAAAACGCTCATCGTCGAGACCCATCCCGCTCCGTACCGGCGCACCGTGACCGTTTACATTCCCAGCCAATATGTTCCCGGCGCCGAGGCGCCATTCATGGTGACGCACGACGGCCCGGGCCTGGGCCGCCCAGACACGACTCTGCCGCATATTCTTGACAACATGATCGCACAGCATCGGCTGCCCGTGATAATGGTCATCATGATCGCCAACGGCGGCGGCGATGCCCAGGGTTGCGAGCGCGGACTGGAATATGATACGATGTCGGGCAAATACGCCGAGTTCATCGAAGCGGAGGTACTGCCGTTGGTCGAAACCAATTACCACGTGAAGCTGACCAAAAACCCCGAGGGGCGGGCGACCATGGGCAACAGTTCCGGCGGCTCGGCGGCGTTGGAGATGGCCTGGTATCATCCCGAATGGTATCACCGCGTCATCACTTATTCCGGCACCTACGTGAACCAACAGTGGCCCTTCAACAGCGAAACCCCCGATGGCGCGTGGGATTTCCACGAAAAATTAATTCCCCAGAGCGACCCAAAGCCCATCCGTCTCTGGATGGAAGTCGGCGACCGCGACCTGCTGAATCCCAATGTCATGCGGGACAATATGCACGATTGGGTTGCGGCCAACAACCGCATGGCGACCGTCCTGAAGGCGAAAGGCTACCATTATCAATACGTCTTCGCCCTCAACGCGGGGCACGTGGAGGGCGCCGTCAGGAATCAGACTCTGCCGGAAGCGCTCGAATGGGTGTGGCAGGGCTACCCGAAATAAACCAACGGCACCCCGCCGGCGACTGCGCCAAAACGGGGCGATCCAGTGGCCCTGATCCAGTGGCCTTGCGTGTGGACGGATTTGGCATCTAAGGCTGCCTTATCGAGGCGGTGGTTCTTTGCAGAAACCAAATCAGGTCCGCAGTCCGTGTGCCGACGGGATCATTAGGACTCTGGCCCGTGCTTCGCCAATCCAGCACGACGCGATCGGTCCATTTCTTGATTTCGGCGTGGCCGTCACAAAAGGAGATTCCGCAGGCGCCGTTGTGATAGGAGGCCGGGCAATCGACCCACCCGGTGTCGCTGGGAAAATCAAGAAAATATGCGTCGTTGATGCTGTAAGGATTCTCATCAAGGAGGAGCCACAGACCGGAAGGTCCCGGCACCGACAGGTCGGAAGTCTTGAGGTACACGCGATACCCTGTCCCGCTCTGGTAACTATCGTAGGCATTGGCGGACGGGTTGATCCAAGCGTTCATGGATATGCTGCGGACGCGGTCTGTGCCGCCGCCGCCTGTGGGATAAACGGTGCCGTCTTTATAGGTGCTGCTGTCGGCGGGACAGCGGTAAACGCCGGGGCTGCCCACATAAGGATATAACAATCCTGCCTTGATCCAGCCGAGGCTGATTTGTTCGCCGGGAACCTCCGCGCCCGACGACATGTCGTCTGGACACCATTGCGGGTTGACGCCGGGAGTAGGCGCGGCGGCCGTGCCGCCGGGCGAGTCGCCATTGTTTCCGTTGACGACGAAATTCTCTTTGTTATCGCCGTTGTACATGGCCCAACCCAGCGTCAATTGTTTGAGGTTGCTGAGGCATTGGACGCCTTGAGCCTGCTGCTTGGACTTCGCCAGCGTCGGCAGGAGCATCGCCGCCAGAATGGCGATGATGGCAATCACCACCAACAATTCGATCAACGTAAAACCGCCTGAGTCAAACTTCTTTTGGGTCATTTCATGCGCGCGTTTCATTCGTTGATGATAAGATACCTGAATCGTGGCAATAGCCAACCTCTAAGTCCTTTCCATGGCCTTCCGCCCGCCTCCGGTTTGGCGGCCTGCGGCCACGCTTCGTTTTTATCTACCGCTCCTTCCAGCTCATGATACAATGCGTCAAGCGAAGCATGCTGAACTGGTGAGAATCGGACCTTCCCTGTGCGGCTTTTCGCTGAATTATTTCGCTCAACGTATTCATGACCGCCAACACCATCGAACTCGTTTCGTTGTCGCGCGACGCGCGGAATGTGCTCCGTTTCCTGGAGGTGAGTTACGGCATTTACCGCGATGACCCGTATTGGGTGGCGCCGCTGCTGATGGATCTCAAGAAGGTTTTCACCGACGAGAATCCTCTCTTCAGCCACGCAGAAATGGCGTTGTGGGTGGCGGCGCGCAACGGGCGGGACGTGGGGCGCATCGCAGGTATCATCGACCAGGCACACAATAGCACGCACAAGGAGAGCGTGGCGTTTTTCGGCTTTTTCGAGTGCGTGGATGACCGGGAGGTGAGCCGGCGCCTGTTCCAGGAGGTGATCCATTGGGCGTCGAACAAAGGGATGAAGCGCGTTCTCGGCCCGATGAATCCGACCTCCAATGACGAGTGCGGCCTGTTGGTGGATGGCTTCGATTCGACGCCGGTCTTTATGATGACCTACAATCCGCGTTACTACGCGGAGCTTGTCCTCGCAGAGGGCTTTCGCAAAGCAAAGGATCTGCTGGCCTTCTATATGGATTTCTCCAAGTGCCCGCTCGACCGACTGGCACGCCTGGCGGAGAAAACGCGGAAGCGGCACCCGGAACTGATGTTCACGCCCATCCGCAAGGCCACACTCACGCGCGATCTGGCCAAGGTCAAAGAAGTCTATAACGCCGCCTGGCAGGAGAACTGGGGTTTTGTGCCGATGACGGATGCGGAAATTGATTTTATGGCCAGCCGGCTGAAGCCGCTCTTGGTCGAAGGGTTGATCTGGGTGGCCGAGACGGCGACCGAGCCGGTCGGATTCATGCTGGCGTTGCCGGATTACAACGCGGTGCTCCAGCCGCTACTCGGGCGCCTGTTGACGCCGAAGCTCCTGGGGTTCCTGCCGTACGCGCTCGGTTGGAAGTGTCCGCCGCGTTGCCGGGTCATCACGCTGGGCGTCAAAGAGAAGTATCGCAACCGCGGCCTCGAAGCGGTGATGCTGACCGAAGGTTTCAAGACCGGTTTCAAAATTGGGTTCAAAGACGCCGAAGCTTCCTGGATTCTCGAGGACAACACGATGATGTGCCGGCTGCTCGAAACTTTCGGCGGAAAAGTGTACAAGACTTACCGCCTCTACGAACGGGAGGTCTTGAGTCAACCGCAGGCAGAATGATCCGAACCGGCGCGCAAGGCCGCCGGCTGCGAAGAATCTGATGGGCGCAAGGGTGGTCACGGCACGGACGCGTTTCTGAATTTGAAGTAAAGCCGGTTGCCGATGGGAATCAGCACCGCCGCCGTCAAGCCTCCGGCTATGACATCCACGGCATAGTGGTAGCGGCAGTAAATCGTGGCCATGCAGAGCAGAACCACTACGACAAGGTGCGGCCAGCGAATCGAGCGCAGATACCAGAAAGAGAAACAGACCGTGCCAATGGCCACCACCACGTGGCTGCTGGGGAAGGCGGCGCCTGGCGCTTCGAACGTGTGATAAATCCACCCCATGATCTGGCAAAAGGGACCTGTCTTGACCGCGGCCGGAATAGCCGGCGCCACCATAGGCTGAAGGTCTTCCGGCAACTGGTAGCCCGCCAGCTCGCGGAAGAAAATGCGCGGCCCCTCGACCGGTGTGAAAATGTAAATGAGGAAGCAAACGTAGAACAAAAACGAGATGACCGAGAGGTAGTGGAAAAACTGCTCGCGATTCCGGTAAAACAGGGCCAGTCCAACGCCAGCCACCATCACGTAGTAGGAGAAATAAGCCGCATAGAAAAGTTCGCTCACGGCCGGGTAAGGCCACGCATCCATGAATGCCAGGCTGGGTTGAAGACCGAAAATTCGCCCCTCCAGCCGGATGAAGAACGAGTCCAGGAAACCGGCCACCAGCACGTGGTTCAACTCGCCGGTCTCACGGTAAAAGCCGGTGTAAAGCAGCATCGGGTAGAAGTGACGAAGCAAGTCAAACACGCGGTTGGACGGGCGGCCCGCGTGAAGGCAAATAAGCGCGTGAACCAGCACGATCACGATCACATGGGCCGCCAGCAAAAGCGGCCAAAACGGGACCGAACGTCCATGCAAACAGAGTATGATCAATCCGACCAGCGCCATATAACCCTGAGCGGCGTAGTCAATAAAAGTGTAGTGCCGGAAGAGCGGTCGCGCTAGCGGCTGTGAATGTGGAGCCGCGTTGGCGGGCTGCGCGCGTTCGGATTTCTGTTTGCGCTCTTCTTTAGTCATTCGCTATTCGCCTCACAGCCATCCTTGCTGGCGATACCATGCCAGCGTGGTGGTGATTCCACTTTTGAGCGTATTGACACATACGAAACCCAGCGCCTGGCGCAGCCGACCGGGGTCGCACACCCAGCCCGGCGCGCGCAATTCGGCGTGCTTCTGCCGACTGAGCAAGCTGGGCTTGCGGGTCAGCCGCGAAACGGCCTCCTGCAGACAACACATCAGCCACAGCGCCGCGACCGGCAACCGAAGCGGCAGCGTCCACGCTTTCATTTGCACGGCAATTTCGCCCGCCAATGCAGGTGCAGTCGTGACTTCAGGCGAAGCGACGTAAAACGTTTTTCCGGCGGCTGCCGGGTGCGTCAGGCAGGTCACGACCGCTTCAGCCAGATCTTTCGCGAACACAAGACTCAGTGCCATCCGGCCACTGCCAAAGCGCGGCAGAAGATGGGCCTTAACCGCCTTGAAAAGCGGCAGGAACGCCGTGTCGCGCGGCCCATAGACAGCGGGTGGCCGCAGAATTACGTGCTCCGGCTGGCAGGCGCCTCGCACTTCCTGCTCGCCTGCCAGCTTGCTCTTGCCGTATTCCGAAATCGGGTTCGGCGGATCGTTTTCGCGCGCGGGCCGGTCTGGTGTCGCCGGGCCGCCGGCCGCCAGACTGGAAATGTGAACCAACCGTTGAATCCGCCCCTTCTGCTGATTGACCGCTTCCACGACATGCCGCGTGCCCACATGGTTGATCTCCTCGAATTCCGACACGCGCAACGCCTTGGTGCAGCCCGCGCAATGGACCACGTGCGTGATATCCCGCATGGCGGCACCGAGGCTTGGTGGGTCGCCGATGGAACCGATTCGCACCTCCAAGCGCGGCAGGTGCGCTTCAATGAAGCGTGTGTTGGCGGCGGGCCGGAGCAACACTGCCGTCGCGATGCCGTGAGCGTGAAGACTGTCCAAGACGTGGCTGCCGACGAACCCGTTTGCCCCTGTCAGGAGAACCTTCATGGCTTGGCCCGGAAGGAATTTATCGCG
Organism: Verrucomicrobiales bacterium; assembly: GCA_003140095.1. Classification (GTDB taxonomy): domain Bacteria; phylum Verrucomicrobiota; class Verrucomicrobiia; order Limisphaerales; family Palsa-1400; genus Palsa-1400. Next base: position 18,428 of record PLIU01000224.1, read on the forward strand.
GTGGCCCGGAATCGGATTCCGGGGATTGGGCCGGCCAGATTCACAGAAAACCAAGTTCCCTGCCCACCAGGCCGAACTTGTCCAACGCGAAATCAATCTGCCGGTCGGTATGCGTGGCCATGAGGCTGACCCGTAGCAGTTCCTGCCCCGGTGGCACTCCCGGCGACACCACCGGGTTGACGAACACGCCTTCTTCCTGCAACCGCTTGGAGAATTTGAAGGCCCGCATCATGTCGCGGCAATACACCGGAAGAATCGGCGTTTCAGAAACGCCCAGGTCAAATCCCAGCGCAATCAGGCCTTGCCTCAGTCGCTCCGCGTTGTGCCAGAGTTGGGCCATTCGTTCTGGCTCAGTCCGCATGATTTCCAACGCCGCCATCACCGCGGCCGCGTTGGCGGGGCTCATGCTGGCGCTGAAAATCAGGGGCCGGGAATTGTGTTTCAGATACTCAATCGTCTGGGGATCCGACGCGATAAAACCACCCAGGCTCGCCAGCGATTTGCTGAAGGTGCCCATGATAAGCTGCACCTGGTCGGTAAGACCAAAATGGCTGGCGGTGCCCGCGCCCTTTTTTCCCAGCACCCCGATGGAATGGGCGTCGTCCACCATCACGGCGCTGCCATATTGACCGGCCAGACGGCAGAGTTCGGGCAATTGGATGACGTCGCCCTCCATGCTGAACACGCCGTCCACTACGATGAGTTTGCCCGCTGCTGGATCGATTTGCTGCAGGCGGCTTTCCAGGGCAGCCATGTCTTTGTGCGCGAACCGCACGAAGTTGCCGAGCGAGAGTTGACAACCCTCCACAATGCTGGCGTGATCGCATTTGTCGGCCAAAACGTATTCGCCTTTGCCCACCAGCGTGCTGATGACCCCGAGATTGACTTGGAAGCCTGTGCTGTAGAGCAACACCGCCTCCTTGTTCACGAGCCGCGCCAGGGCTTGTTCCAGCTCCAGGTGGATGTCCAGCGTCCCATTCAGGAAGCGCGAACCAGCACAGCCCGTGCCGTATTTCTGGATGGCGGCTTTGGCGGCTTCCTTGACTTTGGGATGATTGGTCAGGCCCAGATAGCTGTTGGAGCCGAGCATGAGAACTTTCCTGCCGTCGATGATGATCTCGCTGGCCTGAGCCGAGGAAATACTGCGGAAGTAAGGGTACAGCCCCAGCGCCCGAATTTCGGCGGCATTCCTGTAATTCCTGACTTTGTTGAACAAGGCCAGCGGTCGTGCGCCGTTTTCCGCACTCAGGGGAGGTTTTTGCTCTCGGTTATTAACGACATTTGCGCGCACCGGTTGTGAAGGATAGGACCTCATAAGTTTCCGACTTCTACCGTGTTTTAGTGTTGGCATCATTTCGTGGCTGAACACAATGCGAGATTTGCTGCTCCAATCCAAGCCAAATGTTGTTTGACCCTCCAGCCGCGACTTTTTCGGCAGCGCGCTCCTCCTTGTCGCGTCGAAGCGTAGTCCACGTGACGGTGGGGCGAGACAGCCTGCGGAGCGGGCCGCTCTTAATTTGTTCCGTCTCCGTCGAGCCGTAACTCGATCGCTATGGCCTCTAAGCGCTGGCGGGCTTCCCACCAACCGAATCGCTTGTCCAAAACAGACCCAGCTTTCGCGTCAGTCCGCCAGCACTTTGCTTAGGATTGCTTTTTTTGGTGCTCAGACCTGGGTCAAACCTCTCTTTCTGGTTGGACTGGGTTTGACCAGTCTGTATTCCGCCGGTCTCTTTCGCCTCCGGCTGGTCCATTTTCGGCCAAGGCAGGTTTGATTTGGTAGAGTAGGCAGGAGAGGTCGGGTTGAAAGGCGCAAGGCCAATGACCGACTCTCTCCCGCCCCTCATCGAACCGAACGGACGGTTTTCCCATATTCGGCTCTCCGAGCTCATGCATCGGGCCGCTTTCCACTTCGCCGTGGTCGGCAGTTCATAGAGTCCATAGCGTGCGTGCAACTGCTCCGTCGGGTAATGCGTCCAGAGGCTGCGCCGACAGGCGTGTTTGCGCCAGAGCCAGCGGCGGAATCGATTTTGGCTGTAATGCTTCATGCGATTCATCCCCGTGACACTGTTGCCGCAAGTGGAAGTAGCCCGCCCAGCCACGCAAGACCCGATTGACTGCCTCCACCGTCTCCTGAATGGAACGCCCTAGCGTCCAGTGGTTGAGGAGTTCGCCGAGTTTCTCGCGCAGGTGGCTCCGACTTTTCTGGCTGGGTTCAACGTGCAGATAGCCCCGTCCTTTCAATGACTTGCGCCTGGCGTTTGGGCCGAAATCCGTATGAGCGCGGAGGAAAGTCCGCCTCCCCTATCGGCCTCAGCACCAGATACACCGCCGTTGGCACCACCCTGTCTTTGACCGTCGGGATGCCCAACGGTCGTTCCCCGCCGCTGCTCTTGGGTATCATCACCCGCCGCACCGGACTGGGCCGATACGTCTTGGCTTTGAGTTCCTCTTGCAGCCGCTCGAGCCATTGTTGACGCACGGCGGGGCTGGCGTGGATTGAAGCAAGACTCTCGCCGTCCACCCCCATCCCCCCGCCGTTTTGTCGCTGCGCCAAGCAGATCCACGCTACTATGAGGGACTCCGACTTCTCCAACGACGCCGCCCGCCTCACTGGTCTGGCCAGCTTGCGCGAGCGGTTGGGCTTGAGGCCCGCCGCCGGAGTTCTCCCAGCTTACCTTGATTGAACTTCCAGACGTGCCATCCACGCCGACCCCGCCGGAGCGTTGAGAAGGCTCTGACTGTTGCCCGGCCTCCTCCCTGCGGCCTTCGCCGATCAAACAGCGGCTCGGCTTCTCTCCGGTTCTGCACTTTTCAAGGCTCATGAGATGTGGTTCACTTTCGTTATGGCCCATCTGTTCATCTTCCTGAGCTTCCAACCCCGCCTCGCGGCNNGCTGCTTCGATTTCCCGAATCTTTTCGCTGGCAAAGAAAGCAGGCAGACGCCCCTGCCAGAATTGGTGTTCGCATTCGACCTTGCCCTTGGCTTGAGGCGTAGGGGCATAGCGCAGGCTGATATCATAGAATTTGAGCGACCAGCCCAACTGGGTAAGGGCGTCCGGATCGTGGGTGAAAAAGAGGCTGTGATAGTCGACGTAAAGTTGCAGCGGACGTCCATGGGCGCGGAAAGCGGCGGGCAGGAAATCAAAGTAGGAGAGCAGCAGTTCCCGCTCGTAGATTTTGGAACCGGGTGAACAGGCGGCTGCAATCATCGAGCATGTTGAGCATGGGAAAGGATTGCTTGGAATGTGGAAACCAGCGGTGGGGAGAGGCCTCCCACTGCCAGAGTTCGCCGATGCGGTGGCGCTGCCAGCGGCGCACGGCGGCGCGAACTTTTACGGGCGGAACCTTGGGAGCCAAACCGTTGGCCAGCGCCCACAGGCGGACTTGGGCCCGATCCAGTGTGAAGCCATGCAGGCGCGACGCTTGCGAGGCGGCAAAACTATAAGGACATGGCGGGGAGCAATGAAGCCGTTTGCGCAGAAGGTCCAAAACGGGCTGAGGCCAGGCCGTGGCATGATCGCCACCCGAGTGGCCGGGCACCCAGTGTGATCCGGCTTTCTGGGCGCGGGCTCGGAGGAAAGCGGTGGAGAGAGCATAGAGCCGGCTGCGAGAGAGGCCGAGTTGATCCGCAGCTTGCAGGGCTTTGACCCTCCGTTGAGTAAAGGCTGCCAGCACGTCTCGGATGAAGGACGGCGCGTGACGGCGGACGAGTTGTTGGTAGTTTTCAGAACACGGAGGATACTCATTTGCTCGGCACCCGCCGCCA
>PLIU01000088.1 GCA_003140095.1 Verrucomicrobiales bacterium
GAGGTCAACATGATCTCCCCGCTAGTCGTAATCCAAGCCTTCGCTCCACTTTTGGGAACGGATAAGAAGAGGCAGGGTCCCCCCGGCCGCATCGTGAACATCACCTCTAGCGGCGCAAAAGTCGCCATCCCGCTTCTGGGTGCTTATAGCGCCTCCAAATTTGGTCTTGAAGGAATGTCGGACGCGCTGCGGCGAGAACTGATGTTATTCGGCATCGACGTCGTGATGATTGAACCGGGCACCGTGAACACGGCGATGTATGACAAGGGCGAAAAAGAAGATTTGAGTGAGTTCAAGCAGACTGAGTATTGGGAGGCGGTGCAGAAGTTCCAGAAGTGGATCGTCAACGAAGCACGTACTAACGGCCTGCCCCCTGAGCGTCTGGGTGAAGCCGTCCATGTGGCGTTGAGCACGGCGAAACCGAAGGCACGTTATGCAGTCGTTCCGCACCGATTCAAGAACTGGACCCTGCCCAGACTTCTCCCTGCGAGGATGCTCGACGCCTCGCTCGCAAAGGCCCTCGGACTCTTAATGCCGAAGCCAGCCTCGAACGGCGGCTTCTCACATCCCATTACAAAGGGAACTGAATAAATGCCAGACCGCTTTTGCCATCATACTGGTAGTAACAGAGGAACGCTCCCTCACGACCACGCCCGTTCCTCTGCGCAAACCGCGTGCTCGTCACGATCTGAATTCTCGCGGACCGCACGAGCGGCCTGCTTCCGTCTGCGGACGGGGGGGCGTTTCGCTCCGGCTTGGTTCCGCGAGACGCTCCTCTCTGCTCTCCGCTCAACTTTCCCGCCCTCCGTCCGCAGACCGAAGCCTCGTCAAGCACCATCGAAACGGGCATTCTGCTGTCGTGGCAGACATCCCGGCAGCGGGGGGCCGGTCCTCGGCGAGAAGCGCTGGCGGTACTCGGCGGGGGTGAGGCCGAGGTCATGCATAAAGACGCGCCAGAGGGTGCTTAGGTCGCCCAAACCCGCACGTTCCGTGACGTCCTTGAGAGGTAGGCTGGTTTCTTCCAGGAGTCGGCGCGCCTCGGCCAGGCGCAGCCGGCGCACCAGCTCGGCGGGCGACTCGTCAAGGTGGCGGCGGCACCAGCGGCTGAGGCTGCGCGGGCTCATGCCCACCTGCGCCGCAATCCGCTCCACCGGCAGGGGCTCGGTTATGTGCTCAAGCACGAAAGCCGAGATGCCCCGCAATGGCGGCGATTCCTGCTCCTGGTGGCGCAGGGCGGAACTGAATTGCGCCTGATGTCCGGAGCGGCGCAGAAACAACACCATCCGCTTGGCCACACGCATCGCCAGGGCGTGACCGTGATGCTTCTCAACCAGCGCCAGCGTCAGGTCGACACCGGCGGCCAACCCCGCCGAGGTCCAGACACCGCGGTCCTCCACGTAAATCCCCTCGTCGACGACCCGCACCTTGTGGAAGCGCGCACGCAGGGCGTCGAGGAACATCCAGTGAGTGGTGGCTCGGCGGCCGTCGAGAATGCCGGCCGCTCCCAGCACGAAGGCGCCGGTGCAGATGGAGACGACGGTTTCGATTCGCGGGCCATGGCGGCGAAGCCAGGGCACCAATGGCGCCTGGTCCACCGGGATCGGGTCTGCGGGCGAAGCGCCCGCTACCACCACGACGTCTGGCGCGTGGCCAAACCGGGAGGGCAGCGGTTGTACCCCACTCAGGCACAGACCGAAGCGCGTCTGAGTGGCGGGCGCGCTCGGGCCAAAGGCCCGCAGACGGTAAGCTTCGTGGCCAAGCAGATCGTTGGCGTGTCCCAACACCTCCCACGGGCCAGCCACGTTGATCATCGACGTCAGGGGGACGACTAGGAACCAGACATTTTTAGTCGAAGGCGACATTTCTCTACCCTAAGAGCATGTGTCCTAAAATGCAATATTATTGTCCTTTGAGACAAGTGGGCACGGTGGTAATCTTGGTCACATGCATGGCGGGGGTGAGTGCTCCTGCCAGAAAAAGTTTTGGATAAACAATATTAACAAAAAAAAGACTATTATGGCAGTGAAAGTCGCGATCAATGGTTTCGGCCGTATCGGACGTCTGGTGTTTCGGGCGCTCCTGGAGCAGGGCTTGCAGGAGGAACTCGATGTGGTGGCGGTGGGCGATATTGTGCCGGCGGACAATCTGGCTTACCTCCTGAAGTATGACTCGACCCAAGGCCGCTTCAATGGCGAAGTCAGTTCAAAAAAATCTGCCGACAACAGACCGGAGGACGATATTCTTGTCGTCAACGGCCGGGAAATTAAAGTTGTCAGCGCCAAAACGCCGTCGGAATTGCCGTGGAAAGCGCTCGGCGTGGAAATGGTCATTGAGTCCACTGGCCTTTTTACCGACGTGGAAAAAGCCAGGGGGCATCTCGCGGCGGGTGCCAAAAAAGTCGTCATTTCCGCCGTGGCCAGCGGCAATTGCCCGACGATTGTGATGGGCGTGAATGAAAACATATACGACCCGGCGCAGCACCATGTCATTTCCAACGCGAGTTGCACAACGAATTGCCTCGCGTTGCTTGTTCACGTTTTGCTGAAAGAAGGCTTCGGCATCGAGGAAGGATTGATGACGACCGTTCACAGCTACACCGCCTCGCAAAAAACCGTGGACAATCCGAGCAAAAAAGATTGGAAAGGCGGCCGCGCAGCCGCGATTAATTTAATTCCGTCCACCACCGGCGCAGCCACAGCGGTCGGCCTTGTGCTGCCGGAAGTGAAAGGCAAATTGACCGGCATGTCGTTCCGCGTGCCGACGCCGACAGTTTCTGTCGTTGACCTCACGGTCAAAACCGCGAAGGAAACGAGCTACGCGGAAATTTCCGCCGCGATGAAAAAAGCCAGCGAGACTTATCTCAAAGGCATGCTTGGCTATACCGAGGACGAAGTCGTCAGCAGCGATTTCGTTCATTGTCCGCTGTCTTCGATTTTCGACGCAGGTTCCGGCATCGAACTGAACAAAAAGTTCTTCAAGCTCGTGGGTTGGTACGACAACGAATGGGGTTATAGCTGCCGCGTCGGCGACCTTATCAGACACATGATTAAAAAAGGCCTGTAATCCGCCGAAAATTGTCCATCACCTCAGTTTTAATTGTGGCGTCAGACTGCGCTGTTCTGCTCCGGCTACGTGCGTCGTAGGGGGTTCCTAGCATTTCAACATTTTGCTTGTCTATCTTCGTAAAGCCTCCGATTGATGGATTTCCAGGACCCCATTTTTGTACACAACGTCTTAAATAAGTGCGCAGGTCGTTGTTCAGGAAATGGCCCTATGGCGCGACGAGGGAGCATGTCCGCAAGGACCTGCGGTTAATACGCTGGAATTAGACAGGATGAACAGGATTTAGAGGATGGAAGAGCGGCTTTGTGTGGGAAATGAATCTTCACCATTTGGTGATGGTTGTTTTTAGTCGGCAGTCGATCCTGTTCATCCTGTTGATCCTGTCTCCATTTCCGCGAGGCCTGCTTCCCGTCTGCATGGCTACGGCTTAGTTGTTGGCGTTTTCTCCGGCATTAGGCAAATGGCGTTTGCGCCACAACATGTAAATGACCGGGTAAATGAGCAATTCCAAAATGGCCGATGTCACCACCCCGCCCATCATCGGCGCGGCGATTCTTTTCATCACATCGGCCCCGGCTTGCGTGGCCGGCGACCAGAGAATCGGCAGCAAACCGAATAAAATCGCGCATACCGTCATTGCTTTGGGCCGGATGCGCTGCACGGCCCCTTCCATGACAGCGTCGTGCAGGTCGCTCTCCGTGCGCATGCGCCCCGCCGCGCAGGCCCGGTCCCAGGCGTGGTCGAGATACAGAAGCATGATCACACCCGTCTCGGCGTCCAGTCCCGCCAGGGCCATCAATCCGACGTAAGTGGCGACGCTCAAATTGTAACCCAGCAGGTAAAGCAGCCAAAACGCTCCGACCAGCGAAAAGGGCACCGCCAGCAGCACGATGGCCGTGCGCGGCAGCGAGCGAGTGTTCAGGTAGATCAACAGGAAAATAATCAGCAGGGTCATTGGGATGACGAATTGCAGCCGCTGCTGCGTCTCCTTCATATACACAAATTGCCCCGCCCATTGCACGTAGCAGCCGGGCTGGAATTTGACCCGCTCACCCAGCCGCCCGGCCGCCTGGCGCACGTAGCCTTCGATATCGTCGGTCGTCACATCGACAAAGACAAATCCAACCAATTGCCCGTTTTCGCTGCGAATGGAGGGCGGCCCGGTGCTGAAGCGCAGATCGGCCACGGCGGAGATCGGAACGTGGCCGCCGCCGGGCAACGGCACCAGCACGCGTCGCAGGGCCTCGAGGTCTTCCCGGAAATCCCGCTCGTACCGGACGCTGATCGGGTAGCGTTCGCGGCCCTCGACGGTGGTGGAGACGGTTTTGCCGCCGATGGCGGTTTCAATAATATCGTTGACGTCGCCCGAGGTCAGTCCGAAGCGCGCGGCGGCTTGGCGCCGGACGTTGAAATCCAGGAAATAGCCGCCCGTGGCGCGCTCGGCGAAAACGGCGCGGGTATCGGGCGTGCCCGCCAGCGCCCGTTCCACTTGCACGGCGGTCTGCTCGATGCCGGCCAGGTCCGGCCCGAAAACCTTAAGGCCCAGTTTGGTGCGGAAGCCGGTGGTAAGCATGTCGGTGCGGGTCTGAATCGGCATCCAGAATTGGTTGGCCATGCCCGGCATCTTGAGCTTTTCATTCATCTCGTCGATGAGCTTCTGCCACGTCATGCCCCGGCGCCATTGCGTGTGCGGCTTGAGCGCGACGACCGTTTCGAACATCGAGGGCGGCGCGGGGTCGGTGGGCGTGTCGGCCTGGCCGGCTTTGCCAAAGACCGACTGGACCTCCGGGATCGAGCGCAGCAACCGGTCCTGGATTTGCAGGATGCGCGCGGCCTCGTTGATCGACATGCCGGGGAGGGCCGTGGGCATGAAAAGGATGGTGCCCTCGTTGAGCGGCGGCATGAATTCGCTGCCTAGGCGGCGCAGCGGAATAATGGTGGCGGCGATGAGACCCACCGCCAGCCATAGCGTCAGCCAGCGAAACCGCAAAACAAAACGCGCCACTGGATGATAAAGCCAAATCAACAGGCGGTTGACAGGGTTTTTGTTTTCCGGCGTGATTCGGCCGCGGATCAGCAGGACCATCAAGACCGGCGTCAGCGTCACGGCCAGCATCGCGGCGAAGAACATGGCGAAGCTCTTGGTGAACGCGAGAGGTTTGAACAGCTTCCCCGCCTGCGCTTGCAGGCTGAAGACCGGGACGAAACTGACCGTGATCACCAGCAGCGAAAAAAACAGCGGGCGCCCCACGCTCCGGGCCGCTTCGATGACCACGGCCACGCGCTCGGCGGCGGTGGGGGGGCGCGCGTGCTCCTGCTGGAAGTGATCCAGGAATTTGTGGGCGTTTTCGACCATGATGATCGCCGCATCGACCATGGCGCCAACGGCAATGGCGATGCCGCCCAAGGACATGATGTTGGAGGACAGCCCCATCCCATACATCGGCAAAAAAGACAGAACAATGGCCACCGGCAGCGTGATGATAGCCACCAACGCGGAACGAACGTGCCAGAGAAAAAGCAGGCACACCAGCGCCACGACGATACTCTCCTCGATGAGTTTTTCGCGCAAAGTTTTGATGGCGTCGAGAATCAATCCGCTCCGGTCGTAAGTGGGCGTGATCTTGACCCCCTCCGGCAACGAAGCCTCCAGTTCACGCAACTTCCTCTTGACACCATCGATAACCGTCAGTGCGTTTTGCCCGTAACGCATGATGACGATGCCTCCGACCGTTTCTCCTTTTCCGTCCAGTTCCGCCACGCCGCGGCGCAGGTCCGGCCCGAGGTGAACGGTTCCCACCTGGCGCACGCAGACCGGCGTGCCCCCGGCTGATTTGAGCGGGATGTTTTCTATGTCCGACACGCTCTTCAGATAGCCGCGCCCGCGGATGAAGTATTCGGTCGCGGCGGTCTCGAAGATTTTTCCGCCCGCATCGCCGTTGGAGTCGCGGATTTTGGCGATGACCTCGGCCACGGTCAGGCCGTAGGCGGCCAGCTTGTTCGGATCGACATCGACCTGGTATTGTTTGACAAAGCCGCCGACGGACGCGACCTCCGCCACGCCCGGCACGGATTCCAGCGCATAGCGCAGGCGCCAATCCTGGAGGGAGCGAAGCTCCGCCAGATTGTGCCGACCGCTTTCATCGGTCAGGGCGTATTCAAAGACCCATCCCACTCCCGTGGCGTCCGGGCCGATGACCGGGTTAACCCCCTCGGGGAGGGTGCCGCGGACGGAATTCAGATACTCAAGGACGCGCGCGCGCGCCCAATAAATGTCGGTGCCGTCCTCAAAAATGACATAAACGAAGGACTTGCCGAACATCGATTCCCCCCGGACGAATTTGACCTTGGGCGCGGCGATGAACCGGCTGGAAACCGGGTAAGTGATTTGGTCCTCGACCAGGTCCGGCGAACGGCCCTCCCAGTCGGTATAGACGATGACCTGGGCGTCGCTTAAATCCGGGATGGCGTCCAGAGGGGTGCGCGTCAGGCTCCAAAGCCCGGCCGCGAAGGCGGCGGAGGTCAATAATAGGACCAGGAATTTGTTGCGCGCGCTGGCTTCGATCAGGCGCTCGATCAAAGGCCGGCCGCCGCGGGAGTTGATTGGTTCGGGGGCGTTCATGGCGTGGACCATGCGGACAGCGCCCCCTGCACCTTCGCCTCGGCGTCAATTAGAAAAATGGCGCTGCCGGCCACGCGCTCGCCGGCGGCCAGCCCCTTGCGAACGGCATAGAACCCGCCGCCTTGGCGGCCCAACTCGACCACGCGCGGTTCCAGGTTGCCCGCGCCCTTATCGACAAAGACGTAATTGCGCTCGCCCGTGGGCAAGACGGCGCTGACAGGCACCGCCAGGCCCGGGCCGAAATCCACGCGCAGTTCCGCGTTGACGTACATCTCGGGGCGGAGCTTGAAACCGGGATTGGCCAGGTCCACTCGGGCGCGGCAGGTGCGTTTGCTGGCGTCCAGGAAAGGGTCGATGAGGGCGATGGTGGCTTCGGCCCGCCAGCCGGGGTCGGTGTCGCTCGTGATGGTGATGGCCAGGCCGTTGGTCAAGAGCGGCAGGTCGTCCTGGTAAAAATCGATCCATACCCAGACCGCCGACAAATCGACAACTTCCACCAGCGGATCGCCCGCGGTCACGCGCCGGCCCTGGCCGGCTTGAAGGGTCTGCACCACTCCCTCAAACGGGGAAGAGAGCGTCAAGTATTCGCCGGGCCGGCGCGTCTTTTCCAGGCGGTCGATTTCCGCGTCATCGATGTTCCAAAAACTCAATCGCCTCCGGGCGGCCGCGATATTTTGCCGGGCGTTGTCGATGGCGGCGGGCAGGTCGGAGGACTTGGCCCGGTCGAGGCTTTGCAGAAGATCGATCAACTCGCGTTCGGCCACCAGCAGGTCGGGGCTGTCCAGGGTCAACAACGGCTGCCCTTTCGCTACGCGCTGGCCGGCGGAGGAAACCTCCAGCTTTTCCACGTAACCTTCGACGCGGCTGACGTAGCTCCAGCGCCGCAACGGGTCGTAAGTCACCACGCCCAGGGCGCGGATCGTGAATTGGAGCGGGCGGATTTCCACCGTCGCGTAGGTCACGCCGATAAGCTGTTGCCGGCGCGGCGGAATGTTGAATTCAACCGCGCGGGGCGGGGTTTCCGGCGCGGACGCCGGGGCCACGCCGTTGGCTTTGATTTTGACCGGCACCAACGACATGCCGCAGAACGGACATTTGCCGTCGGGGTCTTGTGACCGCACCGACGGGTGCATGGTGCAGGTGTAATAGTCCACGTCGGCGGGCTTTTTGTTTTCGTGGCGCGCGCAGGACGAGGCCAGGAGCGCGAGGATAAGCAGAAGGCAGAATGGAAGCGCTTTTTTCATGGGTTCTCCGGTGGGATTGAAGTAGGATTGTTCGTCATGGCAGGCAGAGGCGCCCCGGCCAGGGAGGTGAGATCCGCCAGCGCAATTTTGTAATCGGTCAAATGTTGCAGGAGCATCGATTCGGATGCCTGCGCGTTTTTTTGCGCGGCCAGCACCTGCGTCAATACGGCCTGGCCGGATTCGTAGGAAATGCGGCTCGCCTCGATGCTTTGCCGGGCCAGCGGGGCGACTTTGTCGCGGAACAACTCGTAGTGGTGGCGGAAGGTCTGAATCTTGGTCAGTTGCGCGCGCACCATTTGCGCGGTTTCCGTCCGTAGCGCATCCAATTCGTAACGCGCGCCGGAGAGAAGTTCCCGGTTCTCCCGCGTCGCGGCGGCGTATTTCTCGTGCTGGAACCAGGGCAGGTTGAAGGAGACGCCGGCCATGACGTCGTCCACCGCCTGCGACGCCCCGTTGTAGCGATCGGCCGCCAGGCGCACGCTCGGCTCTGGAATCCAATTGCGGCGCGAGGCCTCCAGGCGCGCCCTGGCGGCATCGATTTGCTTGGACGCCGCCAGCAGTTCGGGTCGATGGGCCAGGGCGGCGGCTTCGACCCGGTCAAAGGGAAGATCGGCTTCGGCGAAAAGCGGCGGCGCGGGCCGGCCCAGCGGCGCGTCGGGCGGATGATTCATCAGCATGTTGAGCAACGCCTGTTCGTCGGCCACTTGGCGTTCGAAGTCGAAGGCGCTCTCGTCCAAGTTGGCCAGTTCCGTTTCCGCGGTCAGAACGGCGCCTTGGGTTTCCTGGCCGGATTCCAACTTGTGCCGGGCCGTCTGGACGATCTGCTCCAGAAAACTGGCGCTACGGCGGTTGATTTCCCACTGGCCGTAAGCGTTGGCCAGGCGGTAATAGGACGTTTGCGCGCCGGCCAACAAATCGAGCTGGCGCTGCCGGTAGGCCTCGCCGCCGGCGGAGGCTTCGGCCGTCGCGGCGCGGGCGCGCAATTTATTCTTGCCCGCCAGCGGGATCGTTTGCTCGACAAACAGGGTCTGGTCGGAGAAGGAATCGGCGGGCACATCGACGAAGCGCGCCACCTTGAAGTCCACTCCGGCGCGCGGATCGTCCCAGGCGCCTTGTTGCGGCACGCGCTCGCGCAACGCGCGCCAATGGGCGCCCGCGCCTTTGAGGGACGGATTGTTGGTCAGCACTTCGTCCAGGACCCAATCCAGCGACAGCGCGGCCGACGGCGGCACGAAAACATGATGCGGAAGGTCCGCCGCGCCCAGTGCGGCGGGCAGGACCAATGGCAACAGCAGACAATAAAAATTATTCGATTTCATGATTCAATTCATTCACGGAAACACTGGGAACGCGCTCCACCCGCGCGGGCGGGGCGCAACAAGTCCAAGGTTCGCCGGAAGCGGCGACACTACGGGCGTGGTGAATGAAGAATCAGATCAGAAGCGCGCAATCCCGCTGGTAGAGTGCAAGCGGGGCGGCCTCAAGCGAGAGCCGGAGGCGGAGATGAGAAGGCCGCGACGGAGCGGCACTGGAAGACAGAAGTTCGACGACAGCCGCGACAATTTGCCAATCATTCTGCGTGACCGTGCGGGCGGGAGCAGCAGGCCGCGGGGCGGATTGAGGATCGGCCGGCGTCTGGCAGCAACAGCAACAGACGGCTCGATGACACCCGCAACTGGCCGGCTTGACCGGAACCATCGCATCCGCGAAAAACGCGGATTGCGTCAACAGAAGCGCCAAAGCGAGCAGTGGCGCGAATATAATCCTGGCAACTTTCATCCAAGCCGTCATCTTGCTATACGGCTGTACCAATCATAACACTCAAGAAACTTTTGTCCAGTGGAGTGAGGGACGGGTGACGAGTAGCAGTGACATGGGATTAAACCGTGCAGTGGGCAGTATGGCGCTTGCCCCAGCGGCTAATTCAACTCCAGATCGCCCAAATCAAATGGCTCCCCATCCGCGCCGGCGGTGACCTCGGGGATGACCATTTCCTTGGTCAGCGAAAGGATCGTCTGGCCAGGGCTGCCCAGGAAGGGGCCGGGCGCGTTTGGATCACTCACCTTGATGCTCAATTCATAAGTTCCCGGTATGACATCGTCTATTTTGAATGATCCGTCGGCGTCAAAATCGAGCACATAGCGCCGCTGGTGTTGTTGCGCCTCAAGGCCCGCCGCCGATGCCCATAATGCCCGCTCGCCCTGCTCCCACTGCAGCTCGGCCCGCTCGTAATCTTCAGCCGAGGCAAAGTCCTTTGGGTGCGGCGCGGGCGGTCCCGCCGATTTGCTGTTCAACCACTGAACATCGAACTTCCAATCAACGGACCGCTCCGGCCCATTGACCTTTACTTTGCCCACGACCTTCCATCCTTTCCCTCCCAGGGTGATTTGCGTCGTCTGGCCCGCCTGCACCTGAATGTGCGTTTGCTGACTATTGGGAATAATCCCCACCTTTTGGCTGTCGCGAAAACTCAGACGATGGGAGAGGACCAAAGTGCCCGGCGGCACGCCCTCGAGATTGAACCGGCCTTGGGCGTCGGTTTTCGTCTGAAGAAACACGGAATAGCCGCTCCACTCGTCATACAGCATGGCTGGAAGCGACAGGCCAATTGTCTGGTTGGCGCCAAGCTGGCTGCCGATTTTCAGCACCCCGGCCACGCTGCCCCAAGGCAGAAGTGTCACGGTGGGGGAGGCTGCCAGTTGCGCGGGCGTGATGGAGGCGAAACCAGCCGCATTGAAGACTAAAATCTTCTTTACTCCGGCTTCCGGCTGATACGAAAATCGGCCTTGCGCATCTGTTTCCAAATGCTTGGCGGAAAGCTCAAATTGCCCCGGAACCTTCATATACGCACCATGCCGCGGAGGTGGATGCATAGGGCTGGTGCGTGGCTGTTCGTTGCATAGCATGGCGGCCGCCCCCGACACTGGTGTTCCGTCCGGCATTTGCACGACAACGCTGAGGGAGGCAGCGGCTTCGAGTTTGAAATCGAACGCCGTGTCGTTGGTCAGCGGCCTGCGACCTGTAGTTTGGCCCGGTGTATAACCGTCGGCCCGCGCTTCCAAGGTGTATCCGCTCAATACGCCGCTGTTGGTGAATGAAAACTTGCCCGCCTTGCCGGTGGCGCGCATTCGGGCTGGAAAAGGTTTGGACATCAGCCTGTCGTAACCTGTATAGGCAGGCTCCACGGTGCTCATCCACACCGTAAAGTTATCCAGCGGCTGGCCGGTTTCGGCGTCCGAAACGTAGCCGAAGAACCGGACTGGAGGCGGGTTTGAGCGAAGTGTGACCCTCTGTTCGTCACCATTTGGAGTCAAGCGAATGGCCGGCTCGGTTTGATGGCCCCAGGCCTCAAAGACGTAAAGCTCCGGCGACGCCGGGGCGGAAAGCCACTCGAATCTCCCCTTTTCATCGGTCACCGTGCTCCATTCGAACCGCGGCACGTTTGACTTGCTGCAAATCCGAATTCTGACGCCGGCCAGGGGTTGAGCCTGTTCGTCCACCACCATGCCGCGCAACACCGCGCCTTTGTCCAGAACAAAACGCGGTTCCTCCGGCGGAGGGGTGGCAAAAAATTCCTTCTCCACCGGGCCATACCCATCGGCTTCAACTGTGAGACTCCAAACCAATTGGGGAATTTGCCCTGGGTCCAACTTCGTGATGTTCGCGAATCGAAACCGGCCATCTGTTCCGGTCCTATGGTTGGCGCTTGGCTCCGCCCAGTTGTGGTCTGCCGTAACCTTCGCCCCCGCTACCGGCAATCCCGCCCCATCTACCACCACGCCGGAAACCTCAACCCCAGGTTCCACGGTCATGACGGCAGTGCTGCCGCGCAAGTCCGCCGCGGCCAGATAGCGCATTCCCATATTTGTCGTGGCGCCCAGCTCAGCCGAACCATACTCGACCGCCGCATAATCCGGATGACAAATCTGAAAGGCGATGGGACCAAATTGCTCCGGGACATGGTTGCAGTGCCAACGCCCCTGGCTGTCTGTCTCCTCAACATGGTAATGAGGCGCCATGGTCGAGCATTCCCGGTCCGAGGAATTCGCCGGCGACATTTTGAAAACGTTGAAAACGACCCTGGCACCGGGGACCGGCTCACCTGATTCGTTGACTACCACGCCGCCGATTTGCGTCCCACGCGTCAATTTGGTCGTGTAATCCAACGGAATATCCGCGGCGCTGTCGCCCTGCGCTTCGGATCAACGGACGAATTTCGGCACGTAGCCGTCCCGAAAAACCTCAAGGCGAGCGCTCCAATCCTCGGTGGCGGCGCGGTCCACAGGGAGCAGCGCCGTTCCCTCGTTGTCGGTTGCCACGACGTTTGTCGTCCGACTGACGAAACCGGTGGTCCATACCATTGTGAGCTGGGCATTCGTCACAGGCGCGAAGGTGGTAGCATCCATGACTCGGAATCGCATGGTTAGGCCGCCGGCTGGTTGAGGGGGCTTTGTTTCCGGCCTCGCGGGCGGCAAGCTAGTAATCATTTCTGCCATGATTGAGGTCGGGCGGCTTGTCGCGACCGGCGAGGCAATTTTCCTCGAGTTCAACTGAACTGCTGTCAGCCAAATCAAGCTGGCCACCAGTGCCACCGCCGCGCCTTGCAGGGCCTGAAGTTTGAGCCGGGCCAGATCCCAGGCCGACAAGGTGAGTTTGGCCAGGGCGTTGGCCGTAACCGCAGTCCCGGCGAAGGCCGCGCTGGCAACCGACTCGGCCAAATGACTAGGCGCGGCCTGGACCGCCCCGGCCACAATCGCTGCGGTGATCAGCGCCAGCGGCAGCACCATCCCGCGACGGGCGAAATCAGCCCGCAGCTTTTCCACTGCCCGCGAAACCCGTTTCTGGGCTCCGTCTTCCGTCAGCCCCATCGACTGGCCGATTTCCTTGAAACTCTTTTTGTCAAAAAATCGCAACGCCACGGCCGCCCGGTCCTTCTCGCTCAAATTGACCAGCGCTTGGTCCAGCATCGGAGCGATTTTCTTCCAAGCGGCGTCCGTTTCGGTGGGATATAGGTTCATGGCTTCGCGCTCCAGTTGCATTCGGTTGATTTCGCGGCGGCGGGCGTTGCAGGTCACGAATCGTGTGGTGCGCAGCAACCAGCCCGAGAGGACCGTGTCCGGCCGTAGCGCGCCCGCTTTCCGGGCCAGGATGAGAAAGACCGCCTGGGTGATTTCCTCGGCGTCGCGCGAATCCTGCGCCTGGCGCAAGGCGGCCGAATAGACCAGGTTCAAGTAACGGTTGACCAGCAGGGCAAAGGCATCTTCCGACCCGCGCCCCGAGTATTCGCGCAACAACTCAAAGTCATTCATAGCGGCACACATCGTCCTTCACCCATATAATGTCCCATCTCGCCGAAATCCGACACCCGATGCTAAAAAATGAAACAATCTTGATTTGGACGCTGAACGGCGCCGTTTTGTCGGCGCGAAATTGCGAAAGATGGTTTAGCCTATGCTTTAGGAAACGACGCCTCGAGTGCGAGGCATGCGGGCTTAATCCCATTTGGTGGCGCCGCACCACTTGACGCGCATCGTAAATCGTAAGATCATATAGCGATGAGACTTATCAGAGGGGGTTACGGATGACCGGCCTGGGAAAAATGGCGCGGTGTCCGCGCGAGATGCGTGAAGAGACATGGGTCAGCCGCCGTTGCGCTCAGACCGGGCCTTGCGAGGCGCTAAAACGATACTTTGCTGAGAGGTCAATCCAGGTGAATCAAACCGAATCAAACCTGCGACGTGGAGATGTGCGGCCGAAAATTGACTCGCCGGTCGCGAAAGAGGCCGGCGGCAGACGGCCCAGTCAAACCCGGTCAAATCAAACCAAATCAAACCAAATCAAACCAAATCAAACCTGCGGGGCGGTTGGCGTGTACCGAAATTGGACAATTCGTTGGGGAAAGGTCGGCGTAAGGCAGCCAGGTCAAACCCAATCAAACCCAATCAAACCGGATCAAACCCCCAGTCAAATCGGATCAAACCCAGTCAAACCGGAAAAGAAGACCTGAGCTGGGTTTTTATATAAGATAATCTAATGAGTGGCGACGTGTTTGCGGACTTACGCAAAGGGTGGTTTTGTGTTGGCCGAAGGATTCCGTGAGCGGCGACGGACATGGTCGGGCTCGCCATTGCTACGTTTTCGCCGCCGTATCAGGTATGGCGAAAGAGTCAGGGCTCGACGGAGATGGAGCAAGTTAGGAGCGACCCGCGTTACGAGCAGTCAGAACGAATTAAGAGCGGCCCGCTTCGCGGGCAGTCAGAACAAATTAAGAGCGGCCCGCTTCGCGGGCTGTC
>PLIU01000436.1 GCA_003140095.1 Verrucomicrobiales bacterium
ACATTTATCTTGAGGCAACTCGTGGCGTTCCCTCGCCTAAACTTTGCCCTTGTGCCGCGCCCGCCTGCTGGTAAGATGGGGTCGATGGAACTTAAAGAGTTTAGAGAGGATAATTGCCAAGCCCGCCGGCGGGTGGGTTTGCGCAGGTAGTTTATTTCATCCCCATGAAACTTCTTGTGACCGGCGGTTCCGGTTTTATCGGCAGGCACCTTATTGAACACATGGCGGCGCAGGGCCATGAAATCGCCAATCTTGATATAGCAAAACCCGCCGATGAAAGCCACGCCGCTTATTTTCAGCCGTGTAATATAATGGATGGCGCGGCGGTCAAGGCGTGCTTCCAGCGGTTTCAACCGGAGGCGGTGGTCCATTTGGCCGCCCGCACGGATCCTGCCCCTGGCGTCCCGGTCGAGATTTACTACGCCCCCATCACCGGCGGCACCCAAAACATCCTGGACGCGGCTCGAAGCACCCCCTCGGTGGCCCGCGTCGTCGTTACGTCCACCCAACTTGTCTGGCGGCCGGAGTGTCCGGCCGTTGGCTCGGAAGAGTACAGGCCCTTCGCCGATTATGGCCGGGCCAAAATGGAAATGGAGAAAATGACCAAGGCGGCTAATCTCAGTTGTATTTGGACCATCATCCGTCCAGTCCTCATTTGGGGGCCATGGCACATCTTCTATCGCGATACATTGTTTCGCGCCATTCAGAAGGGCTACTATTTCCACCCGAGCGGCCAGTCGGCGGTGTTGGCTCTAGGCTACGTCAAGAACATCGCCCGCCAGATTGGCAAGCTACTGCAAGCCGATTCAGCCTTGGTCAACCAAAAGACGCTCTACGTCGGCGACGGACTCTTTTCCCTCGTTGACTGGATCAATGGTTACAGCCAGGAGCTGACCGGACACAATATTCGATACCTTCCCCGAAGTCTGATCCGCCTGCTGGCACTTTTTGGGGACCTTTACCAGACGGTGACGAAACGGAGATTCGTCATGGATTCAGTACGCTACCGCAACATGACCGACGATTACACCGCGCCTTTGGAGCCGACGCTTCAGCTTTTGGGGCCGCCGGAAATCTCCTTGCAGCAAGGAATCAAAGAAACAGTGGCTTGGGCCAGAAAGTATCCCGGCAGGTAACGCTTTGTCACGGCCAAGCACCCGAGCACATCCACCACATCAATATATGGTCCAAGCCCGTCCCGGCAGTCTCTATTTTAAATTGGGTGAATTGGCCAAGCGGATTGCCTTTAGGAGCAAGTGGCTCAATTTTTTGACCCGTCCGCGTTTCCCTCTCTTTGGCATGCAACCGGCGCAGTTAGCCTGGCTCGTTAATAAGATGGATGACACACGGCGCGAAAACAAAAAACCAGGTGCTATTGTCGAGGTTGGGGTGGGTTTGGGCATGACCACCGTCTTTCTGCTGGAGCACATGAACCTCAGCCAGGACACTCGGCCCTATTATTGCATCGATACCTTTGGCGGATTCCTGGAAAAGGATATCGCCTTCGAGGAGAAACAGCGAGGCAAGCAACGGCATGAAATGGAGGGCAGATTTGCCTATAACAAAAAGGAGGTCTTTGAAAGCAATTTGCGCAAAGCCGGCTATTCGAACCACGTCGTCATCAGCGCGGATGCCTCGACAATGGATTTTTCCACTATTGCCCCCATCGACGTCATGCTGCTCGATGTGGATTTGTTCCTGCCCACCAAAGCTGTCCTCACCCAGATCATGAAATGTCTTAACGTCCGAGCCTATATCATGGTCGATGACTGCCAGCCCAATTCCCTCTGGGACGGCTCGGATCAGGCCTATAATGAGTTTGTGCAATCCCAGGCCAGACCGCGAGTTATCGTAGGCACCAAAGGGGGAGTATTCGAGAAGATTTGAGCTTAGCCGTTGACGATGTGTCTTAGGAAAAGGTCCAGCAAGCTCTCGGCGCTGAAGGGTTTAATTCGTTCACCATTGACAAATTCCTCGATGGCGCTGATTCTGCCCAGATACTCCTTCTCGCTCATGCCGCTTAGATAACGGTAAAGCTCTTCGTTATTAGAGAAGTTCCTCCTATCGATGAACGCTTCCGCCGGAATGTAATCCAAGATGTCCGGCGCTCCAAGATAGACCGGCACGCAGCCAGCAAAGAAAGCATCGAAAATCTTCTCGCTCACATATCCGGGAAACACCGCGTTTTCGTAAACGATGGCAAATTTGTAGTGACGCATGACCGCCTTCTTGTTCGGCACGGCGCCGCGGTGAGATGGATAGCGCCGAACCTGAAACGAGTTTGGGAATTTTGAATAGAAGGGGTGCAGCAAATAATTGAAGCGGGACAAGAGGCCGGAAAAATAGAGGCGGTCCCAGCGCGCGCCATAAAGATCAAATTGCTCCGGGTGCTCCCGCTCGAACCATCGAATAATGTCAACGCGCTCGGCGTAGAGCGCTTTGGGGTGGGAAAGATACTTTTGACTGGAAATGGTGACGCAGAAATTCGTCTTCTCCGCGACATGAATGGAAAACGGGCTGGGAATCTTAACTGTGTGCCAACACTGCCAGATTTTCTTGTGGTCCACCAGGGTAGGGTCCCAGGTGAACACCTTGTCAAAGGCGCGATGGTTCCAGCGCCAATAATTGTCCGGTCGGTTGGCTTCATTTTCGGAGAGGATGAGGTAAAGCTTTTTGCCGGGCATCCGCCGGAGCCTCCGGTAGAAATGATTTAAAAAAGTGGGATGATCAATAAAAATCGCGGCGTCGAAATTCTCCAGTTTGTCCATGTCCAGCGTCGCCACCTGATGGCCCAAGGCGCGCAAGCGCTGGCCCAGATAAACGGAGCCATAAAACAAGTCGTCTCCCGCCGTGCAAGTCTCATCGGTGAACATGCGGTTGGCGTTGAAGGCCTTGTAGAAATTCCAAAATCCGAGATTCATGGCGTTCGGTCTGGGAAAACTGGACTCATGCGCAAATTTCTAAACGGGAAAGGCGGCGGCGCGGATCAAAATTTGCCCTGATAGGTCAAGTTTTCGTTGCGGTTGAGAATTTCGCGCACTTTTCGAAAAATCTTTTTGTAGCGGTCGAAAAACGAGCCTTCGGCGACCATGTTAACGCCAGATTTGACCCAATAGGCCGACGTCACGTAACGGGTTTGAATCGGCTTTTGCATGACGGCCCGCGACTCGCGCTTGGTGGCGAAAAACGCCATTTCCACGCCGCCGTGGGTGGAAAGCAAATACTCCGGCCCGACACGATTGTATTTGAAAACCTTGCTCTTTCTCGGAATGAAAAAGCTATGCGGGCCGGCCAGAAGGTAGCAATCGAAGCTGTCGAAGCCGTTGGCCTTGAAGTAGTCAAACAAAAGGGTCGGACTGAACATGTAAAAACCGTGGTCAATGCAGTTGGAGGCGGGAAGGATGAGGATTATCTGGCCGCCGGTTTTCAACATTTTCACCAGGTTGGCTAGGGCCGTGGGCACGTCGAAGACATGCTCCAGTGTGCCAATGTCGAGGATGACGTCGAATTGGCCGGCGTTCTCGTCGGACACGGGATCATTCAAATTAAGAAGCAGCTCGGCACCCTCGTAATCGGAGACATCCGTGACCACGACCTCTTTCGCGCCCATTAAAGTCAGCACGGCTTGGGCGTTGGTGCTGCGGTCCCACCAGGTGCCCTTCCAGGCGGGAATTTTGTTCTTTATATCGAATCCCTCGGGCAGGGCCGCCATGGGAACGCCCCGACGCTGCAAAATTTTCCGTACCTCCGGCAGGTTGGCATAAATGGACTGCTGACCCAAGGTCAGGGCGCGCCCCCTGATCGGGTGGCGCTTGTGTTCCATGGCCAGCAAGTGCATGTGTTTCTTGAGCATTCCCATAATTGGCACTTTCAGCATAAGTGCAAAGGACTTGAAACCAAGAGAAAAGTCGCCATCGCCGCCGGCGCGGTGTTAGGCTCCCGATGTAAACAGGTTAGTTTTGCGCACTGCAAGGACTTGCGTTACATTGGACTTGCAACTTTTCCCTTCTGGCGGGTTAATAGGGAGGACATTCGGTGGTAATGCAGCTAGGATTATGGCCCAGTTCCAATATAAAGCGCGACGACGCGATGGCCAAACGGTCACCGGCGTGCTCGAAGTCGCCGATCGCAGCGCGGCGTTGATGCAGATCGAACGGCTGGGATTGTTTCCCGTGGCGGTGGAATCTCCCAAAGGCGGGGCGGCGGCTGCCGCCGCTGCCGCCGGGGCCAAACCGTCCGCCTCGTCCGGTTCGTGGACGGAATTCCTGCCGCCCAACATCCGCCACTTCTTTGAACGCCAGCGCAAACCCAAATTGCAGGAGTTGGCCACCTTCACCAATCAATTGGCCAATTTGCTCAAATCGGGCATGCCGTTGACGGTGGCTCTCAACAGCATGACCCATTTGGAAACCAAGGGGATTTCCTCCGATGTCAGCCGGCAGCTCAAACAGGAGGTGACCGAAGGCAAGGGGCTGTCGGAGGCGATGGCCAAACAGCCGGTGGTTTTTTCCAGCCTCTACGTCAACATGGTCAAAGCCGGCGAACAGAGCGGCGCGCTGGTGGAGGTCCTCCGGCGCATGGGGGACCATTACGAGCGGTTCGCCGAGGTGGAGGCGAAGTTCAAATCGGCCATGATCTATCCCATGTTCGTGTGCGGCGTCGGCGTCGCCATCAGCATTTTCTTCATGACCGTGATGCTGCCCAGCTTCATGACGCTCTTCAAGGGCATGAACATACAGTTGCCGCTGATGACGCAGATTCTCATCGGGCTGAACGACTTTATCAAGCGTTGGGGTCTGTGGATCCTGGGCCTCATCATCGCCATCGGCATCATTTTCAACCGTTTCCGCGCCACCGAAAAGGGCAAACGGACCATCGACCGATGGAGGATGACCGCGCCGATCTTTGGCAAGGTCATGCGGCTGCACCTCTACGCGCAGTTTTCGCGCACCCTCTCCACGCTGCTGCAGAACGGGGTGCCGGTATTGACGGCCCTGGAAATCACCGAGCAAATCATTTCCAACAGCATCGTCCGCGAGGCCATCGCCCGCGCGCGCCAGGAGGTCACGGATGGCAAGACGTTGGCGCAGCCGTTGGCGCGCAGCAAGATTTTCCCGCAGTTGATGGTTGATCTGATCAAGATTGGGGAGGATACCGGGGACGTGCCCGGTTCGCTCGCCAATTTGGCGGACACGTACGAAAGCGAACTGACCATCGCCATGCGCGTGATGACCAACATGATCGAGCCGGTGATCATTTGCATCATGGCCCTGGGCGTCGGCTTTTTGCTGGTGAGCATCTTGTCGGCCCTATTTGCCATGACCTCCCAAATTTCCGCGAGGGGAATGTGAAGACCCGCTCCCACCATGCCGCGGCGTTTACGCTCATTGAGATAATGATGGTCGTGGCCATTCTCGGTTTGGCGCTGACCATGGGCTTTCCGTCCTTTGTGCGAGCTTTGCGAAAGGAAGGCATGGGCAAGGCGGAACGCGACCTCGTGCTGGCCTGCCAGGAGGCGCGCCGCGCTGCCATCATGAACAATCAAAGAACCGACCTGGTCATCCGCCCCCTGGACCGCACCATCAGCGTCCCGGGCGGCTTTGGCCCCGAGGTCATCCCCCTCGACGTCCAAATCGACATCATGGGGGTCAATTTCATTCAGATGGAAAAGGCGGAGGAGGCGCGGGTGCATTTCTTTCCCGGCGGCACCAGCGACGAATTCACCATTGTGCTGCATAGTGCCGACGGCGCTTATCGGAAGATTTCCTTGGACACCGTCACGGCGCTGGTCCGCATAGACAATATCCAATGAAAACAATCCAAGGCCATCCGCCGCCCGCCTCGGCCCGCGCCTTCACCTTGATTGAAGTGATGGTGGCGACCACGATCTTCTTCATGGCCATGTTTTCCATCCTGGGCGTGTTGTGCGCCGGCATCCATGCTGCCTCCATTCTGCGCAGCAGCGGCCCGACCGCCGGCATGGCCGCCGGGTACTACTTCGTCACCAACCAAATTGTGGAAGGCGGCGATTCCGGGGACTTTAGCGACATCGCGGGCTACCAAGGGTATCAGTGGCGTTCCGTCGCCGCGGAAGTGGCCACCAACGGCTTGTTCAAGATGGAATTCGTGGTCATCGATCCCCACGGCAATCCAAGCTCGACCTTGGACGTGCTGATCTACAATCCAGCCTCCAGTTCCGGCCAGCACATGGGTCTGCAATCCACCCCGCATTGAAGGATGAGAACACGCTTTTCCACCACGCGCGCCGCAGCGGCCTTTACCTTGTTGGAGATTGTCATCTCGATCACCATCTTCACTTTCATCATGATCAGCGTGCTGGGTTGTTGGAGGTGCATCGTCAACGGCAAGATGATCTCCGAGGAAGCAGCCGCCTCCGCCCAGCGCGCACGCATCGGGATTAGAACGGTGGTGGAGGCGTTGACCTGCGCCGAACTATCCGGTCTGAATCTTCAGTTCTACGGGTTCGTGACCGACACCACCAGCAAGTTCGCCTCTTTGAGCCTGGCCGCGCGCCTGCCGTCAGACTTCCCCGGTTCCGGGTTGTTTGGCGACAATGTGATGCGGCGGGTCACCTTCAATGTGGAGAAGGACGCCGACGGCAAGGAAAACCTGATCATGGACCAAGCGCCCTTGCTGGCCATCGTGGACGACCAGAACACACCTTACTCCATCCCCCTGGCGCGGGACGTGAACGTCTTCATGCTGGAGTTCTGGTCGGCGCAGGACGGCCAATGGGAAGTGTCCTGGGACCCCACCAACCAATTGCCGCCCATGGTCCGCGTGACCCTGGGCTGCGGGCACTCGGCCGACCATCCTGATGTGCCCTATGATTTGATCTGCCGAACCGTCGCCATACCCAGTGCCGCCCATTGAAAACGCGCCTGCCCAAATCTTTTCCGCGCTCCGGGTTCGCCTTGATCCTGGTCATGATCACCATCATCGCCTTGACCGCGCTGGTGGCCTCCTTCGCCATTTCCATGAACACCGAGGTGCGCCTGGCGCGCAACGCCGACTACGATCAGGAGTTGGAATGGTTGGGCCGCAGCGGCGTCGAACTGGCCAAATTTGCCCTGGCCAACAAATGCCCGGAACAACGCAACATCGACGCCTTAAACCAATTCTGGGCCAGCGGCACCTCCCCGTGCAGCAACGAGGTCCCCCAAATATCCCTCAAAGACGTGCCGCTGGGACACGGCAAATTCTCCGTCACCATCATCGACATGGAGCGGAAATGGGACATCAACCTGGTGGCCAATTCGCGCGCCCCGCAAAGGGACGTGCTGCAAAAGGCGATCTCCATTGTGGGAGTGACCGACGCAGGGATGGCCTCGACCATCGAGGATTCGATCCTGGACTGGTGCAGCCCGATCCCCACTCCCGGCGTCAGTGGCGCCAAGAGCGACTATTACATGAGCCTGAAGCCGCCCTACTGGTGCAAGGGCGGCCCGATCGATGACCTGTCGGAATTGCTGCTCATCAGAGGCATTACGCCCGAAATCTACTGGGGTTCCAATTCGACCAACCACCCCGTATCCGCCTATACAGAGCACGGTGGCGGAGCCTTTGGGCCGCCCATCACCGGCCCCGGCGGGGCCTTTCACACCAAGGACGAGCCTTTTTATCCGGTCGGTTTGCAGCAATTGTTTTCGCCTTTGGGCGGCAAGCTCAACATTAACACCGCCTCGGCCCTGACACTCCAATTGATCCCCGGCATCGACGAATCCACCGCGCAACGAATCATCGAGAGACGCGCCGGCCCGGATGGCATCGACGGCACCGACGACGATATGCCCTATCAGAACATCGGCGAAATCAACGGCGGCCTGCCCAGCGGAGGCCCCACGGCGCGTCCCAACGTTCCCGGGGGACCCCCGTTGGGCGTCGCCGCGCAGAGCATGGCTAATTACATCGATGTCCGCAGCTACGTTTTCGATGTCAGGGTGGATGCCGAAATCAATAGTTACAAAAGGACTTTTCACGGCATCGTCAGCCGGTCCGGCGCCGGCGCGCAATCACTCAAATGCGTAAGGTTTTATTGGGAGTAATGCCGAACTCTGCTCGGAATTGGCGCACGCGGCTGGAATCGAACCTACGACAAATTAGAAGGCAGTTTTGCTTCAAAAGTAATGTTGCCGTCATCTGGACAATGCTGCCGCCTTCTGCCAACAAATAGGACCATGCATCCATTTTTTCCCTCTCCGCGCTTTCTTGCCGCCATCGCCTCCGCCGCTTTGGGCCTCGGTTCGCAGGCCAGCGACGCGCGCGAAGCGCGTGACATGGTCGTTTGGTACAAGCAGCCGGCCCAGCGCTGGATGGACGCCTCGCCGCTGGGCAACGGACTTACCGCCGCCATGGTTTTCGGCGGGATAAAAACGGAGCGGATTGCCCTGAACAATTCGAGCTTTTGGTCCGGAAAGCCTCATGATTACAACGACCCGAATGCGGGTCAGTATTTCGACCAGGTCAAAGCACTGATGGCGGAGCAGAAATTCCAGGAGGCGGAAAAAATGGTGGACGACCATTTCTGGGGCATCCCCAAGGCCCAGCAGGCCTATCAGCCCATCGGCGATTTGTTGCTCTCGTTCGACGGCGTGGGTGATGTTGCCGATTATCGCCGCGAGTTGGACATGGAGACGGGCGTCGCCAAAGTTACCTATCGCTCCGGCGGCATATCGTACACCCGCGAGACTTTCATCTCCTACACGGANNGCGAGACTTTCATCTCCTACCCGGATCGCGTGCTGGTAATGCACATCACCGCCGACAAGCCCGGTTCGGTCTCGGTCGAGGCGCGTTTCAACAACCCCCGCCAATTCGTGGACAAAATCACCGCTACGCCAGGCAAGCTGGTCCTGAATGGGACGTGGCGGAGTCCACCATCGCAAACAAACGTGCTGATCGCCCCGGCCGAAGGCGAGGGCCTCCGCTTCGAAGCCGCCATGACGGCGCGCGCCGAAGGCGGCCAAACCACGGCCACCACGGACAGCCTGCGCATCCAGAATGCGGAGGCTCTCACTCTGATTCTTACCACGGCCACCAGCTACATCAATTATCACGACATCACCGGCGATCCGGCCGCCCAGTGCGAGAAGATTCTGGCGGACTGCGCCGGCAAGGATTACGCGAGCCTTCGCCGCCGCCATGAGGCGGATTTCGGCGGATTGATGGGGCGCGTTCATTTGCATGTTGGCAACGCGGCGCAGAACGACAAGCCCATTGAAGAGCGGCTCGCCGCGGTGAAAGCGGGAACTCGCGATCCGAACCTGGAAGCTTTGGTGTTTCAGCTTGGCCGTTACATCCTCGCCGCCAGCAGTCGCGCCGGCGGCCAACCGGCCAATTTGCAAGGCATCTGGGACGAGGAGGTCCTTCCGCCTTGGGGCGGCAAATACACGATCAACATCAACACCGAGATGAATTACTGGCCGGCCGAAGTCTGCAACCTGCCGGAATGCGCCCAGCCTTTGTTTGACATGATTCGGGACATTTCCGAAACGGGCGCCAAGACAGCCAGGGTTTATTACGGCGTGGACGGCTGGGTCGCCCACCACAACATTGATCTCTGGCGCGGAACGGCGCCGGTGGACGCGGCGAAGTTCGGCATGTGGCCGGTCGGCGGCGCCTGGCTGTGCCAGAGCATTTGGGAGCACTACGCCTTTGGCGGGGATGTGGATTTTCTCAAACAATATTATCCGACGTTGAGAGAATGCGCCAGGTTCCTCCTCAACATCATGATCGTGGACCCGAAGCATCATTGGCTGGTCACGCCCTTCTCCATGTCTCCGGAGCACGGTTATTTCGACGCCTACGGCAACGCCGCCGTGCTGTCGCCTTCGCCAACCATGGATGTCGCCATTATGCGCGAGTTGTTCCCGCACTGCATCCAAGCCAGCAAAACTCTGGGCGTGGACGCTGATTTCCGGGCCAAGCTGGAAGACGCGCTGACAAAAATTCCCCCGTATCAAATCGGCAGCTCCGGATTCGTCCAGGAATGGATCGAGGATTGGAAGACCGGCCCGCAGGGGCACAACGTCTCGCCTAACTTCGCCTTCTATCCCGGATGCTCCGTTACGTTGCGCGGCAATCCGGACTTGGCCGCCGCTTACCAGAAATGGATGGAAGCGCATCAACCTGGCGGCGGATTCATCGTCTCGTGGGGCATCGCCATGTGGGCTCGTTTGGAGCGTGGCGACCAAGTTGCCAAATGCATCGAAGCTTATATGCGCCGGGGTCCCGGGCTGAATCTGCACAACCAGGGTTCCAACCAGTCTGATGCCAGCTTCGGCTTTGCGGCGGCGGTGGCCGAGGCGCTGCTGCAGAGCCATGCGGGCGAGATCAGTTTGCTGCCGGCTTTGCCTACCGGATGGGATGACGGGTCCGTTACCGGACTGCGCGCACGCGGCGGATATGACGTGAGCATGCAATGGCAGGGCGGCAAATTGCGAACCGCCGACATCCACGGCCTCAAGGGCGGAGCGATCAAGGTTCGTTACGGTCAGAAGACCTCCACCATCAACATCAAGCCCGGCGAAACGGCGCATTTGAACGCCGACCTCGTCGCCGTCAACTACAGCATCGAACCAAAAGTATTATGACGCCCGCCGGCGGCAAATCGCTTGTCTTTATGGAGAGCCTTTCCACGCCGCCCTTGTCCAGCTTTTGTCCCGCTGCTATTGTCGCGCGAGTGCGGGGCCGCTCCCGTAGCTCAAATGGATAGAGCAGCGGATTTCTAATCCGCGTATCCCGGTTCAATTCCGGGTGGGAGCGCCAAACTTTTCGGGCCGTGCGCTGACGCTTCCCACGTTGTCGGCGCAAAGCCCCCGCCAATTTTTGCCGAGTTCTCGAAATTCCTGGAGCATCCTAATATTGGAAAACCCAGAAATAAGCGCAAATACCCATCCAGACTGCTATGTCGGCATATCATGGCAACTCCCTTCACGAAACCTCTGTGCTGGCTCCGTCCTTGATCGCGCAGTCAACACTAACTCATACCTGTCCCTGCGAAACTTATTTTGAAAATAAATTAACATAATTGCAAATAACCAGTCGTGTTCCGCTTTATCAGCATTCAAAACGGGGCGGCAGAACGTCGGGAGGGGCGAGCGCCTGCGAGACCCAAGTCCTGACTTGATTCCAAAGATTCCAACCACAGTCGCGGCAGAATTGCCTATCGCAGACTTTGGACCAGCTTTTCTGACTGCGGTTCCAGACACAGGTTGGCTTCCCAAGCCCCGCGCCAGTTCGTTGCCCCAAAAGGAATTTTGGCCCTGCGCATTGAGGTCTTGGATTTCACAGCCCTGCCATCGTGGCTGGACCTCGGCATCGCCACCGCCGACACCATTGGCCTGATGCCCTTCGACGACCCCAGCGCCCGCCACCTATCCGCCCGCCTCTACTTCACGTCCCCGCAATGACAACGCAGCCGAGCCGCAACCCAATTCTCACCACGACACGAAGAGCACGAAGAAGAGCCATCCAGAGGGTCTTTTTCTAAACTTCGTGTTCTTCGCGCCCTTCGTGGTGAAAAGTTTTCTCAGAAATGAGCGAATTTGGGATATCGCACTGCAAATTAAAGGCCAACTTGAGAAGAATAATATTCGGCTTCACTTTCACGGCCACATCGTATCACGAATGCAGAGGCCTGCCTGGAAGTGCCGCGCCGCCAATTGGCCTGAACACCTTAGGTTTGACTAGTACTGTGACAAAGAATTTTCGATCCATGTCTCCAAAATTCCTTGTCACAGTACTAGCGTGCCGATTGGCCTGAACCCGAAGTCATTCGGAAGTTGTGTTTTGGCTCATTTTCGTGTCTGATTTGAACAGCTACCCAGGCTAATTTGCGCCTCGTGGGCAAAGGCGAAGGCCGGGGAAATAATTCATGCAACCAGAACCGGAAGAAGTGACTCAGATACTGGACGCGGTTGGGGCCGGAGATCCCCAAGCGGCCGAGAAGCTGCTGCCGCTGGTTTACGAGGAGTTGCGCCGCTTGGCGGCGGCCAAGATGGCCAGAGAATCACCGGGCCAGACCTTGCAACCTACCGCTTTGGTCCACGAGGCCTGGCTGCGCTTGGCCGGATCGGACCGTCAACGATGGCGTGGGCGTGATCATTTCTTCAGAGCCGCCGCCGAGGCCATGCGGCGGATTCTCGTGGAGAATGCGCGCCGCAAACAGCGCATCCGTCACGGAGGCGGTATGCAACGGGTGGACATTGCGTCCATCGACCTCCCCATCGCTACCCAAGACGAGAAATGCCTTCAAATCGATGAATACCTCGACCAGTTGGCAAGGGAAGATCCTGCTAAGGCCGACGTGGTGAAACTCCGCGTCTTCACCGGGCTGAAAGTCTCGGAAATTGCATCGATCCTCGATTGCTCCGAAAAGACAGTGCAGCGCCACTGGAACTTCGCGAGGGCCTGGTTGTCTCGGTCGCTGAAGTCTCGGCCATAAAAAAGTTCCGGATTCGTGTCTGATTCTGCCCGGAAACGTCGCCATATCTAATAGACGTGAAAACTGGATTGTCACGATGAGCCAGCCCAAAGAGAAACTCGAGGCCATCTTCGAGGCCGCGGTAGCGTTGGAATCGGACGCTCTGCGCGAAGCCTATTTGAGCCGAGTCTGCCACGATTTGGAACTAAGGAGAGAAGTGGAATCGCTGCTGGAGGCCCATCGCAATCCAGACAGTCTCTTTGTGGAGGAAGCAACCGATTCGGAAGCCGCCTCGCGATGCCAACCGTTCCAGGCCAGCCTTGGCATGGTAATTGGCCGCTACAAGCTGTTGGAAAAAATCGGCGAAGGCGGCATGGGAGTGGTCTATATGGCCGAGCAGGAGGAACCGGTCCGCCG